>JAFIEQ010000062.1 GCA_020832455.1 Nitriliruptoraceae bacterium | reverse complement strand
CCACGCTACATCTCCGCGTCCGGGCACGGAGCCCGAGATCCGCACCGGCCTCGGGTCACCCCCGCCTGCCCTCCCGAACACCCCCGAAAACTGCCCCTTGCACAGAGAGGCCCGTAGGAGCTATCCCTCGACGGAGCCCGTGTGGTCACGCTGCTCTGCCGGCTGCGAGACATTCAGTTCGCCCGATGCGAGGTCGCCCTGGCAGTCACTGGGATGTCTGTGGCGTCGATGAACCCTTGGACGAGGCGGCCGTCGGCCTGGCCGGTCACCCGGCAGTCGCTCCTTCGACCCCGGCCGTCAGCACGCTCCTGATGACCTGTAGATCGGGCTACGCGATGGCCTGTCGCGCCTGCTGGTAGGCGTCCGCCACCTCGACGTCGACCGTGTAGATGTCGGTCATCCGCGGGCACGACGGCCCCCTCGCACCGCACCGACCCGAGTGGCGATGCGGCGGTCTCCAACCGCGCGCACCATCGGTAGCCGCCTCGGCTCCCGCTCCCCATCCCGGCGAAAGGGGACGATCGCCATCGCCGATCAGGCGCAACGCCCTACCGCCACCCGCCCGATGCATCGCAGCGTCGATCGGTATGTCGGTGCTGACTCCGGGATCAGGAGTCGTCGATGGGGAGGTATCGGATGCGGTAGCGGTCTTCTTCGATCACCACCACCGCCCCTTGCGACAGTTCGTATTCGATGCGTGGGAGGACGTCGAGGATCGCGGCGACACGCGCTTCTGCGGAGTCACCGACGCCACGCAGGAGCACGACATTGGGGCCGGCTGCGCCAGTCAGTGCCAGGATCGTTCCGAAGTCCGTATCCGTCGTCACGAGCACGCGCCCCTCGTGCAGCGCACGTGCCATGACCTCGTCGTCGGTGTGCCCGGCGAGCCCGAGCAGACGGATGTGGGTGGCGTCATGACCGGCCTCGCCCAACTGCAGAGCAACGGCGTTCTGCAACGCCTCGTCGACGAGGAGCTTCACGCGCTCTGATCGAGCGGGACGACCCGCTGGTCGACGTTCGCCGCGGCGAACCGGAGGGCTTCGCGGACGTCGTCCGCCTCGAGTTGCGGGTAGTCCTCGAGGATGGTCTCGACGGGGGACCCGGCGGCGACCATGCGGACCAGCATGGCGACAGGGATACGGGTCCCTGCGATGCAGGGAAGGCCACCCATGATGCGGTGGTCGATGTTGATCCGCGTGAACGCCATGTCGCGATCGTACGCGACCGCCGACTGGTCCGGTTGGATGAGGGCTGGGAGACGTCGACCTCTCTGGTCTGGGTACTTCCGAAGCGGAAGCATCCAGACCAGAGGCACGGCGCACCCCCGGAGACCGGTGAACTCGCACCCGTTGCAGCGCGTCGGCGGAGGCGCTGCGCAACGCCGGTGGCACCCACCTGACGCCGCACTCGAGGTTCTCGCCTCCCCGATCGTGACGGTGACGACGCGATCACGGTTCTCGCCGATGGGTCCCGACGTCGCGGCTGTCACCTCGTCCGGCGCACGACCACCGCGCAGCGGCCGGATGCGCGCGCCTCAGCGCGCAGCGGACCCGCGCAGCCGGCGTCGGTAGCGGACCTCCTCGACGCTGACATCGTGCACCTGCTCCACCCGGTGGGCCTCTCCCTCGACCCAGCCGTGCCGCTCGTAGAAGCGCCGTGCCCGGTGGTTGCCGGGTACGACCCACAGGACCGCTCGTGCGAAGCCCGCGTCGCGCAGGCCTGCCTCCGCGGCGGTCAGCAGCGCCCGCCCGACGCCGATCCGCCACGCGTCGGGGTGGACGTTGAGCGCGAACACCTCACCGGCGCCGGAGGCGTCGTCACCACCGGCCGGCCCCGCGAGCACGAATCCGTGGATGTGTCCGTCGACCTGCGCGATCCGCCGGACGTCACCGTCCCGCAGCGGCTGGCGCAACACCTCGGCCCACCACCGGGCACGGTCCTGAGCCCGCAGCCCGTCCAGGTACGCATCGGGCATCGCGCCCCGGTACGCCGCCTGCCACGCGGCGACGTGGATCTCACCCAACCGTGCCGCATCCGGCGGACGCGGTGGACGTACCAGCACCGACACCCCTGCTCCTCTCGCTCAACCCGGCGGGTTCAGGCGGCGGTGAGCTCCAGCACCCGCTTGAAGCGTCGGCGGGCCACGGCGAGCGCGATCAACGTGACCACGAACGGCAGGGCGTCGGTGATCTGGGACGGCAGTCCCTGCCCCTGCAGGCGGAACCCGATGCCCTCCGCCACGCCGAAGAGCAGACACGCGCCGAGCACCCCCACCGGGTGCGCCCGGCCGAGCAGGACCGCCACGACCGCGATCCAGCCCCGTCCCGAGGACATGTTCTCCGAGAACTGCACCACGTTGCCCAGCGACAGCTGCGCCCCCGCCAGGCCGGCCAGCACCCCGGAGGCGGCGACGGCGAGGTACTTCGTGCGGACCGGGTTCACCCCCAGCGTCGCGGCTGCCTCGGGACGCTCCCCGACGCCACGCAGCCGCGTGCCCGACGCGGAGCGGAACAGCCACACCCACAGCACCGGGACGAGCAGCAGCGCGAGCGTCGCGATCGGGGTCAGACGGAACAGCGCGGAACCGACGATCGGCAGGTCGCTGAGCACCGGGATCGCGAACCGTTGCAACCCGACGATGCCCGGGTCCTGGAACACGCCGCGCACGCCGAACAGCTGGGCGATCAGGAAGCTCGTCAGCCCGAGCGCGAGCAGGTTGATCGCGACCCCCAGCACGATCGCGTCACCGCCGCGCGTCACGGTGCCGTAGGCCAGCACGAGCGAGACCAGCGCCCCCGCCACCGCCGCGGTCAGGACCCCGACCAGCGCGGAGCCGACGGCGAACGAGCCGGCCACCGCGGCGAACGCGCCGATCAGCATCAGGCCCTCGAGGGAGATCTGGAACACCCCGGCGCGCTCGCAGATCATGCCGCCGAGCGCAGCGAGCAGGATCGGGATGAGCGCACGCATGACCGAGTCCAGCAGCGCGACGTCCAGCAGGCCGCTCAGCATCAGAGCTCACCCACCGGTGCGTCGTCGGTGGGACGCTCGGTCTCCACCCGGCCGGTCGCGTCCACCGGCGCACCACCATCGCGTCGCCAGCGCAGCACGAACCCGCTGGCGATGGCGACGATCACCACCGCCTGCAGGACCTGGGACAGCTGCCAGGGGATGTCGGTGGTGCGCTGCATGGCCAGCCCACCGCTCTGCAACGCGGCGAAGAAGACCCCGGCAGCCAGGATCGTCCACGGCCGGTGGCGGGCCAGCAGCGTCACCAGCAGCCCGGTCCACGCGAACTGCGACGCGACCAGGTCCCCGTCGAGGAAGCGCATCGTCTCCCCGGTGACGAGGTAGGTGCCGGTCATCCCGGCGATCGCGCCGCTGAAGAGCATCGTGGTCACCGTCTGGCCGGTGACGTCCACGCCGCCGTAGCGTGAGAAGCGGCTGTTCGCGCCCGACATCGCGGTCTCGTAGCCGGGCACGGAGCGCCGGTTGACGATCGAGACCACGGCCACGATCACCAGGACCGCCAGGATGAACGCGCTGACCCCGCCGAACAGCGGCAGCTTCGGGATCTGTCCGGAGGGCGGCACCGGCACCGTCGAGGACGAGGTCACCGTCGGGTCGGCGAAGGGGAAGCGCACGAGGTAGCCGGTCAGCGCCCGGGCCGGGTAGTTCAGCAGCAGGCTCGTGATCAGGATGGGCAGCTGCAGCCAGGTCTGGCCGTAGGCCGACAACGCGGCCCAGACCGCGCCGGCCAGCGCGCCGGTGACCAGCGCCGCCGGGATGACCAGGAACGAGGG
This sequence comes from Nitriliruptoraceae bacterium, assembly GCA_020832455.1. Lineage (GTDB taxonomy): Bacteria > Actinomycetota > Nitriliruptoria > Nitriliruptorales > Nitriliruptoraceae > PWLR01. Next base: position 18,482 of record JAFIEQ010000062.1, on the reverse strand, counting down.
AGCATCGAGCTCGATGGCGACGAGCGTGCCCGCGAGCCCGCCGACGACCATCTGGCCCTCACCGCCGAGGTTGATGATGCCGGCGCGGAACGGGATCGCGAGCGCCACCCCCATGGTGATGATCGGCAGCGACCGGGCGATCGTGTTGCGCAGGCCCGACCCGGAGAACGCCCCCTGCACCATCGCCGTGTAGGCCTCGACGGGGGAGTTGCCGGTCACAGCGATCATGACCACACCGACGAGCAGCGCCAGGATGATGGAGGTGGCGCCGGGGCTGTCGAGCAGCCCGTGGACCAGCCGCTGGCGCAGGCGTCGGTGGGCGGGCACGGTCGCGGTGTCGCTCATCGGTGCGCTCCGGGGCCGGCGCCGGAGGCCTGCGACGCGCCGGTCATCGCCAGGCCCAGGGTCTGCTCGTCGGTCGTGCGCGGGTCGAAGGTGCCGACCAGACGCCCCTCGAACAGGACCACGATCCGGGTGCTCAGCGCCCGCAGCTCCCACAGTTCGGCGGAGATCAGCAGCACGGCGGCGCCTGCGTCGCGGACCTCCACGAGCCGTTCGTGGATGAACTCGATCGCCCCGACGTCGACGCCGCGGGTGGGCTGCTCGGCGATGAGCACCCCGGGGTCGTGTTCGACCTCGCGGGCGACGACGATCTTCTGCAGGTTGCCCCCCGACAGGGTGCCGACCGGTGTGGCCAGTCCGGCGACCCGGATGCGGTAGCCGTCGATCAGTCGCGTCGCGTGCTCGTCCACGGCGCCGCGGTCCAGCCACCGGCGCCGTTGGAAGCGGGACTCACGCTGGTAGCTCATCAGCAGGTTGTCGCGGGTGCTGGCGGCGCCGGCGGTCCCGACCCGGTGGCGGTCCTCGGGGATGTAGGCCACCCCGGCGCGCCGTCGGGCGGCGACGGTGTCGGTCGTGATGTCCTGGCCGTCGACCACGACGCGGCCCGCATCCGGGGTCCGCAGGCCGACCAACGACTCGACCAGTTCGTTCTGTCCGTTCCCGGCGATCGCGGCGATGCCCAGCACCTCGCCGGCGCCGACCTCGAGGTCGACCCCGTCGAGCAACGGCGGGCCATCGCCCTGCTCGACACGCAGGCCTCGGACCTCGAGCCGGATCTCGCCGGGGGTGCGCTCGGCGGGGCGCTGGGTGAGGGCGACCTCGCGGCCGGTCATGTGGTGGGTGATCTCGTGCTCGTCGGTCTGCGCGGTGACGAGCTCGGCGACCGCCCGTCCGTCGCGCAGGACGGTGACCCGGTCGCTGAGGGCCAGCACCTCGCCCAGCTTGTGGGTGATGAACACGATGGTGTGCCCCCGTTCGCGCAGGCGCTCGAGCACCACGAACAGCGCGTCACGCTCCTGGGGGGTCAGCACCGCGGTCGGTTCGTCGAGGATCAGGATGCGCGCGTCGCGGTACAGCGCCTTGATGATCTCCACCCGCTGCAGCACCCCGACCGGCAGATCCTCGACCCGCCGGGCCGGATCCACCGACAACCCGTACTCCGCCGCGATCGCGGCGACGTCCCGACGGGCCTTGGCGCGGTCGACCAGCCCCCGGCGTCGTGGTTCGTCGCCGTAGACGACGTTCTCGGCGACCGTCAGGCTCGGGAACAGCTTGAAGGCCTGGTGGACCATGCCGAGGCCCGCGTCGATCGCGTCCCGGGGCGAGGCGAAGCGGTGGACCTCACCGCCCAGCCGGATCTCGCCCTCGTCGGGTGGGATCAGGCCGTAGAGGATCGACATCAGGGTCGTCTTGCCGGCCCCGTTCTCCCCGACGATGGCGTGGATCTCCCCGGAGCGCACGGTCAGGTCGACGCGATCGTTGGCGACCACGCCTGGGTAGCGCTTGGTGATGCCCCGGAGCTCGAGCTCGTTGCCGCTCGGTCGCTCCGGGGCGCGGGGATCCGCAGACACCTGGGCGCGTCAGCCCGCGAGCATGGGGTCGGCCAGCTCCAGCGACCCGTCCACGATGGCATCGTGTGCCTCACGGACCTGCTCGATGACGTCGGGGTGCTCGGCGATGACGCACGACGAGTCGTCCACGTCGTCGAGCAGTGCCACGACACCGACACCCTCCTCGGCGAGCCCGAAGGAGTTGACGTTCTCCGCGGTGCCGTCGAGCACGCCGCGGATGAGGCTCTCCGCGACCACGTCGACCCGCTTGAGCACGTTGTCGACGACGACGCCGGGTGCGTCCGGGCACTGGTTGACGTCCACGCCGTAGGCGAAGAAGCCCTCCTCCTCGGCGGCCTCGAACACCCCGCCGTTGGAGCCGGAGCCCGCCGCGAGCATGTGGTCGACGCCCTGCGCGGCGAGCGCGAGCGCCTGTTCCTTGGCCCGTGCCGGGTCGGAGAACGGGTTGTCGCCGCCGATGAAGACCTGCCGGTCGGTCACCGCGTCGTTGACGGATTCGGCGCCCATGCGGAACCCGTCGGAGAAGCGGCGCAGGAACGGGATGTCCAGCGCGACCACGGACCCGATCTCGCCGGCATCGCTGAGCGCGCCGGCCATCACGCCGATGAGGTACGCGCTCTCGTACTCGCGGAACACCCCGCAGTGGAGGTTGTCCGGCACGTTCTCCGGGCACGCATCGATGAGGATGAAGTCCTGGTCTGGGTTCGCGGTCGCGAACTCCTCGGCGAGTTCGGTGAACTCGAAGGTGGTCAGCACGATGACGTCGGGCGCGTCGTCGACGGCTGCCTCGATGTTCGCGCGTCGCGAGTTGAGGTCGGTGGACTCGAAGGTCCGGGCCGTGCCACCGAGGTCGGCGGCCGCTGCCTCGGTCCCGATCTGGCCCAGCTCGAGGAACTGGTTCACGCCGATCGGGTTGGGGGTGATGTAGATGAACGACAGGTCGCCGTCCGCGGCGCTCTCGTCGTCACCGTCGTCACCGTCGTCGTCGCCGTCGTCGTCGGTCTCGACGTCGGTCGTGTCCGGGTCGTCGGGCTCGCTGTCGGCCGCATCATCGCCGTTGCCGCACGCCGTGGCGATCATGCTGAGCGCCGCCACCACCGCGAGCGCACGCGTCGTGTTGTTCCGCACCTGGGTTCCTTCCCCCACCTCGTGGGGTGTCGGCCTCCGCCAAGGCATCCGCTGGGTCTGTGCTCGGCCCCCGCGCCCCGCACCGAGTTGTCATACAACTTTAGGTCACCATCGAACGCTAGCCAGCAGGATCCGAGGAGGTCAATCGGACCGAGCGCTCTGACGCGTCGATGCCGAGCAGGTCCCGCAGCCACCGGCCGCAGCGGTCGGCATCGGCGGTCAGGCCGACGTCCGTGCGCGGTCGGTGGTCGTCCTCGGGGACCGGCCGGTCGGCGGGTCCCCGCAGGTCGACCACGGTCATCCCGCGCGTGTGGTGCCCGGCGGTCTCCACCGCCACGACGCGCCGTTGCGTGGTCACCACCTGCGGTTCCACGGCCGCCAGCACCGCCAGCGCGTCGTGGATGATCGCCGAACGGGTGCCACGGACCCCCGCGTAGAAGTCGAGGTAGTGGGGCAGGATCTGGACGATGAGTCCGGCGACCGGGTCGTCGATGGCGCGCAGCGCCGCGACGTCACCGTCATCGAGCGTCATCGCGTGGGTGACGTCCAGGCCGATCATCGTGCGTTCCACGTCCGCGGCGAAGACGATGGCAGCCGCCTCGGGGTCGGCGGCGATGTTCGCCTCCGCCCAGGCGGTCCGGTTGCCGCCGCAGCGGGCGCCGCCGCCCATCAGCACGATCCGCCCCAGGCGGTCGGCCAGCCCCGGGTCCCGGGCCAGGGCGACCGCGAGGTTGGTCAGCGGGCCGACCGCCACGACGGTCAGCGTGCCGGGATGCTCCCGCGAGCAGCGCAGCAGCTGATCGACGGCGTGCTCGTCGGTCGGGCGACGCGAGGGTGCGGGCTGATCGCTGTCGCCCAGACCGTCCTGGCCGTGCACCCACCGGGCGTCCTGGAACGGCTCCAGTAGCGGTGCCGGGGTGCCGGCGGCGACGGGGACGTCCTCGGCTCCGGCCACCTCCAGGACCCGCAGGGTGTTGCGGGTCGCGGTGTCGACGTCCACGTTGCCGAACACCGTGCCGATGCCGACGAGCTGCACGCGTGGGTCACGCAGCGCGGCGACGATGGCGATGGCGTCGTCGATCCCGGTGTCCACGTCGAGGAGGATCGGCTCCACGGCGGTGCTCCTCGACGGTCGGGTGGACGTGGTCGCGCTGGGCGTAGGATCGCCGCCGCCGAGCCCGGGTGGCGGCATGCTAGAGCCACCGCCCGCCGCCAGCGGTGCCACGCCCACTCCCACCCGTGGCCCACGACGACCGGAGCCGCACGATGCGTCGCCTCGCACCCGCCCACCTGTTCGCGCCACCCGGCCCGGATCAGGCTCCGATGCTGTTGAGCGACCACGTGGTCGACGTGGACGAGGGCCGCATCGTCGGGGTGTGGTCCCGCACGGACGCCCCACGCACGACGGTGGCGGAGACCGCGTTGCCCGGCCTGCTGCTCCCCGGGTTCGTGGACGTCCACGCCCACACCCCGATGGTCCTGCTGCGCGGTGCCGGCGAGGGGCTGCCGGTCGACCGTTGGCTCACCGAGGTCATGTGGCCGCGTGAGTCACGGCTCACCCCCGACGACATCCGCGTCGGGATGCTCGCCGGCGGTGCGCAGCTGCTGCGTGGGGGGATCACCACCTCGGTCGAGATGTACTTCGCCCCCGATGCGATGGCCGAGGCCTGTCACGAGCTCGGCCTGCGCAGCCTGATCGCGCCCCCGCTGCTCGTCAGCGAGGAGCTCGAGGCAGCGCTGGGCAGCTGGGAAGCGCAGCTGGAGGCCATGGTCGCCTTCGCGGCCGCTCACCGCGACGACGCCCTCGTCGACGGCATCATCGGTCCGCACTCGGCCTACACCGTGCCGCTCGAGCCGCTGCGTGCGGCGGCGGAGGCCGCCCGTTCCGAGGGGCTGCTGCTGCACCTGCACGTCGCCGAGGGCGAGCACGAGGGCGATGGCATCCGCGCGGAGCACGGGGTCAGCGTGCCGCGCTACCTCGCCGACCACGGGGTGCTCGACGCGCCGGTGCTCGCGGCCCACGGTGTCTGGCTCGACGACGACGACATCGCGCTGTTCGCGGCGCACGGCACCTCGGTCGCCCACTGCCCCGGGTCCAACGGGAAACACGCCTCCGGCCTGGCGCCGGTGACGGCGCTGCGTGCCGCAGGCGTCCCGGTGGCGATCGCCACGGACGGGCCGGCCTCCCACGACCGACTCGACCTGTACGCGGAGATGCGCCTGGCGATCCGTTTCGCGCGCCTGCGGGAGCGGGACGCCGCCGCCCTCGGTGCGAGCGATGCCCTGGCGATGGTCACCTCCGAAGCGGCGCGTGCGATCGGCCGGGACGACCTCGGGATCATCGCGCCCGGTGCTCGCGCGGACCTGCAGCACGTCGCGATCGACCGCCTGGGCCCGGTCGTGGACCCCGACGACCTGCTCACGCACCTGGTCTACAGCGCCAGCCCGGCCGACGTGACCGACGTGTGGGTCGAGGGCCGTCACGTCGTCGCCGAGGGCCGCGTGCGGACCGTCGACGAGGTCGCCCTGGCCGCGGATGTCGCCGCCCGCGCCCGGCGGATCGCCTCGGCCTGACCCGACGGTTCCGCCGCTACACGCCGCGCGGACCATCTGGCTACGGTGCGCAACGAGGCAGCGACCGTCCGCACCCGGTCGACGCGTCAGCGGCTGCCGGGGGAGCGAACCGATGCCGCGCAGTGAGGAGGATCTCCTCCGCGACCGCCAGACGGGCATGACCGCCGGCGAGGTCGTCCAGTTGCTGGAGCTGGTGCCGCTGCCGCTCGAAGGCGCCTGCTACCGCCGCACCTACCTGGATGCGCACTCGTCGGCGATCTACTTCCTGCTCGCGCCGCACGACGCGTCCGCGATGCACCGGCTGACGGGCCCGGAGGTCTGGCACCACTACGCCGGCGCACCGGCCCGCCTGCTGCTGCTCTTCCCCGGTGGTCGGTGCGAGGAGCGGGTGGTCGGCTCGGATCTGCGGGCCGGCCAGCGGCCCCAGGTCGTGGTGCCGGCCGGGGTGTGGATGGGCGGCATCACCACCGGCGCGTTCAGCCTGTTCGGGACGACGATGGCGCCGCCGTTCGATGGCTCGGGGTTCGAGCTGGGTGATCCGGACCAGCTCGCGGTCGAGTACCCGGATGCCGGCCCGCTGCTCGGCGAGATCGCGCGTCGATCGCGCGGCAGCTGACCCCACCACCACAGGAGTCCGCGTGTCGTCCGTCCCCCCATCGTCGGCCCCGGTGGGTGAGCTCGCGGGGCGCCGTGTGTTGGTCACCGGAGCCGCGGGCCTCATCGGCGCCGGTATCGCGCGGTGCGCCGCGCGGGCCGGTGCCCACGTCGTCGGGCACCACCGGGGCCCGGGGGCGCCGCCGACGGTCGACGGCGTGGCGAGCTGGGTGGCCGGGGATCTGCGCGCCCCCGAGGGGCCGACGCGCGTCCTCGCCGACGCGATCGCGCAGGTGGGATCGGTGGACGTGCTGGTCAACAACGCGGGGATCCAGCCGGTCGCCGCGCTCGAGGACGTCGATGCGGACGCGTTCGATGCCATGTTCGACGTGCACGTCCGGGCCGCGCACCTGTTGACGCGGGGCCTCGCGCGCCACCGCCGCGAGCAGGGTGGTGGCGGGGTGGTCGTGAACATCGCCTCGATCGAGGGACACGAGCCGGCGCCGGGCCACGGCCACTACGCCGCCGCGAAGTCCGCCCTTCGGATGTACACGCGGGCGGCGGCCCAGGAGTTCGGCCCGCAGGGGTTGCGGGTGGTGGCGGTCTCCCCGGGGTTGATCGCCCGGGACGGCATCGAGGAGGCGTGGCCCGATGGGGTGGCGCGCTACCGCGCCGCGGCACCGCTCGGAACGTTGGGCACGGCGCAGGACGTCGGTGAGGCGGTCGTGTTCCTGGCCTCGGAGCGGGCCCGGTGGGTCACCGGTGCGGAACTGGTCGTCGACGGCGGGGTCCGCACCCGCCCGACGTGGTGACGGGCGCGGCACCCGGGTCGGTGGTGACGGGCGCGGCACCCGGAGGTGTGGTGACGGGCGCGGCACCCGGGTCGGTGGTGACGGGCGCGGCACCCGGGTCGGCGGTGACGGGCGCGGCTCAGCCCTCGTCGGCCGCCAGGGCATCCAGCGCGACCGTCAGCATCGCGGCCGTCGCGGACCGCACGATGTCGCGATCGGGGTCGTAGCCCGCCATGTCCGCGGCGTCGCGTCGCAGGTTGCCGTCGACCGCGAACACGCCGGCGGCGCGGGCACCGTGCAGCGCGGCGACGATCAGCAGGGCGGAGAACTCCATCTCGATCGCGAGCGCGCCCGCGTCCGCCCACACCTGCCACCCGGGCATCCCCTCGACGGGGCTCGGGAAGAAGTTGGCGACCGTGTGCACCACGCCGACGTGGAGGTCGCGCGCCGCGCCTCCTGCGGCGGCCTGCAGCCCCCGGGTGAGCCCGCCATCGGCGACCGCCGGCCAGCCGAGCGGCACGAGCCGGTCGGTCACCCCGTCGTCGCGCACCGCGGCCGTGCCCACGACCAGGTCGCCCTCGACCACGCCGTGCTGGAGCCCGCCGCAGGTGCCGGCACGCACGATGGTGGTGACCCCGGCCCGGAGCAGCTCCTCGAAGCAGACGGCGGCACCGGCGGCACCCACCCCGTGGGAGGTGACCGTCACCGCGCGGTCGCGGTAGCGGCCGGTGATGCTGAGGTACTCGCGCGTGTCACCGATCGTCCGGACGTCCTCGAGGTGGGCGGCGACCTCCCGCACCCGGTGGGGGTCACCGACGACCAGCGCGTGCGAGCTCACCGCGTCCAGGTCGAGTCCGAGGATGCCGCTCGGGGCGGGTGAGGTGGCCATGGCGGGGCTCCGTGTGGCGTCGGGGCGGATCAGTGGTCGTAGGTCTGGATGCGGGTGCCGTGGCTGACGTCGAGCAGCGCGCCGACCTCCCGGTCGACCTCCTCGAGCAGCGCGGGCAGATCGATGGTCGTGAGCCGACGGTCGCGGTACACCACCCGCCCGTCGACGATGGTCGTGGTCACGTCGCTGGCCCGCACGCTGTGGACCAGCATGGCCGCGTGGTCGTGGATGGGCCGCAGGTGCGCTGCCTGGAGGTCGATCAGGGCGAGGTCCGCGCGGGCGCCCGGTTCGAGCACCCCGAGCCGACCGGCCTGGCCGATCGCGGCGGCGCTCTGCACGGTCGCGTGGTGCAGCGCCTGGTGGCGGGTGAGCCAGGTGGGGTCGTGCTCGTGGTCCTTCTGGATCAGGGCGGTCAGACGCACGCTCTCCCACACGTCCAGGGTGTTGTGGATCGCTGCACCGTCGGTCGCGAGCCCGACGGGCACACCGGCCTCGCGCAGGCCGCGGATCGGCGTGGTCGACCAGGCGGCCTTGAGGTAGCCCTTGGGCGAGGTGGCCACCCCGACCCGGTCCGCGACCGCGGCCAGCCGGGGCAGGTCGGCTGGCGTGATCCCGGTGCCGTGGGCGATCAGCGCGCCCGCGTCCAGCACCCCGGTACGTGCGAGGACCTCGATGGGGGTGATCCCGTGCTGCTCGATGCTCGCCCGGGTCTGGTCCATGCTCTCCGCGGCGTGGACGTGGATGCGCAGGCCATCGGTACGTGCTGCCTCGGCGGTGGCGGTGAGCAGGTCGTCGTCGACGGTGTAGGTCGCGTGCGGCGCCAGGCTGGTGGTGACCCGCCCGTCGCCGTCGCCCCGTCGGCGCCGCGCGAAGTCCAGGGAGCGTTCGAGGCCGGCGGGGCCGTCGCTGCCGAAGAAGGCGCTGCCGAGGTCAGCGCGGATACCGGTGGCGACCACCACGTCGGCGACCTCGTCCATGGCGAAGTAGTGGTCGACGAAGGTGGTCACCCCGGCGGCGAGCATCTCCGCGCAGGCCAGCTGCGCGCCGAGCCGGACCAGCGCGGGCGTCAGGTTCGTCTCCATCGGCCAGATGAGCCGGTTGAACCAGTCCTCGATCGTGACGTCCTCCGCGGCACCGCGCAGCAGGACCATCGGGGCGTGGGTGTGGGTGTTGATCAGACCGGGGACCGCGAGCGTCCCGGATGCATCGATGACCTCGTCGACGGCGGGCGTCGCGGCGGCCCCGGACGGCACGATCGCCTCGATCGCGCCGTCCCGCACGAGGATGGTCCGGTCGCGGGCCACCTCGACGTCGTCGGGCGTGACGCGAACCAGCACGTCGCAGCCGCGGATCGCCATCGACGACCGTCGTTCGGGATCGGACATGGCGGCTCCGGGGCTCGCGGCGGACGGGTCCGGGACGGGACGGACCGGCAGACAAGCACGCCGCGGTCGTGACCGTCGGTGTAACCGTCACGACACGTCGCAGGGCTACCGTTGGACGGCCGCCATGTGACCCACCGCCGCCGTCCGAGACGGTGGCGCGCACCCGGAGGTGCCGCGTGCCGATCGCCCGTCCGACGTCGCTCGACGACGCCGTCGCCGTGCTCGCCGACGACCCGGCCGCGGACGTGCTCGCGGGGGGGACCGACGCCATGGTAGAGATCAGCTTCGACCACCGTCGGCCCCGCCACGTGCTGGCGCTGCGACGGATCGACGAACTGCGGCAGGTGACCACCACCTCGCTTGGGGTGCGCATCGGCGCCATGGTCACCTACGGCCAGATCGAGCGGGACCACGCGACGCTGCTGCCCGGGCTGGCCATGGCGTCGCGCACCGTCGGCTCGCCGCAGATCCGCAACGCCGGCACGATCGGCGGCAACCTCGGCACGGCCAGTCCCGCCGGCGACGCGCTGCCGTGGCTGCTGGCCATGGACGCCGAGGTGGAGCTCGCCTCCGTGCGCGGCACCCGCCGGCTGCCCGTGGCCGCGTTCGTGACCGGCCCGAAGCGCACCGCCCGAGCGGACGACGAGCTGATCGTCGCCGTGCACGTCCCGGCGATGGAGGGGCCGCAGCACACCGCGAAGCTCGGACCCCGCAACGCCATGGTCATCTCCGTGGCCTGCACCGCGGTGGTGCTCGACACGGCCGCCCGACAGGTCCGCATCGGGATGGGTGCCGTGGGCCCGACCCCGCTGCGCGCCCCGGACGCCGAGGCCGCCGCGGCCGAGGCGATCGACTGGGACGCCCTGCGGGCGGACGGGACCGCCATCGCCGCGTTCGGGCAGGCGTGCGCCGCCGCCGCCAGCCCCATCGACGACCACCGCTCCACCGCCGAGTACCGCCGGCACGCCGTCGGGGTACTCGCCAGCCGTTCCCTGACGAGGTGCCTCGCCGCATGACCGATCACGACGCCACGCCGGACCTCACCGGACCCGACCTGTCCGAGAGCTACGCGCTCAGCATCAACGGCCGCGACCGCGAGGTGGCGGACGCCTGGCTCGGGGAGAGCCTGCTGTACGTGCTGCGCGAGCGGCTCGGCCTGCCCGGATCGAAGAACGCCTGCGAGCAGGGCGAGTGCGGGTCGTGCTCGGTGATGATGGACGGCCTGCTCGTCAACAGCTGCTGCGTGCTGGCCGCGGATGCCGTCGACGCCGACGTGCGCACCGTCGAGGGTCTGGCGCCCGACGGGACGCTCACCGACGTGCAGCAGGCGTTCCTCGACGCCGGCGCCGTGCAGTGCGGGTTCTGCATCCCCGGGCTGATCGTGTCCGTCCACGACCTGCTCGACCGGGCGCCCCAGCCCGACGAGTTGGAGGTCCGCGAGGCCATCAGCGGCAACCTGTGTCGTTGCACCGGCTACGGCCGCATCCTGCAGGCCGTCCAGGACGTCGCCGCCGCCCGGACCGCGGCGGACGCGCAGGAGGACCGCCCGTGACCACGACCACCTGCGGTCCGTCCTCCACCGCCGCCACCGGCAGCGCACCGGCCGTCACCGGTAGCGCACCGGCCGTCACCGGTAGCGCACCGGTCGCCCCGCCCGGGACACGCGAGCGCACCCAGCGCCGCGTCCGTGACGGGCTCGGGACCTCCGCCGACCGACCGGACGGGACCCCGAAGGTCACCGGTGCGTTCGCGTTCTCCTCCGACCTGCACGACCAGCGGATGCTGTGGGGTCGCACGTTGCGCAGCCCCCACGCCCACGCGCGCATCGTGTCGATCGACACCTCGGCGGCCGCCGCGATGCCCGGCGTCGTGGCCGTGCTGCTCGCCGAGGACGTGCCCGGCAAGGCCACCTTCGGTCTGGAGCACACCGATCAGCCCGTGCTCGCCCGCGACGTGGTGCGCTACGAGGGCGAAGCCGTCGCGATCGTCGCCGCCGAGCACCCGGAGACCGCGCTGCGGGCGATCCGCGCGATCGAGGTCACCTACGAACCGCTGCCGCTGCTGACCGACCCGGCCGAGGCGGCGACCACCGACCCGATCCACCCCGACGGCAACGTCTTCCGCACCCTGCCGCTGCGCCACGGCGACGTGGACGCCACCGGCGACGTCGTGGTCGAGGGCACCTACGAGGTCGGCATGCAGGACCAGGCCTTCCTCGGCCCGGAGTCCGCGTTGGCCCTGCCGAGCGACGACGGCGGGGTGGAGCTGTTCATCTCCACCCAGTGGCTGCACGTCGACCGCGACCAGGTCGCCGCCTGTCTGGCGCTGCCGGCCGACCAGGTCCACCTCACCCTCGGCGGGGTCGGCGGCGCGTTCGGTGCGCGCGAGGACGTGAGCCTGCAGGTCCACGTGTGCCTGCTCGCGCTGGCGACGGGCCGCCCGGTGAAGATGCTGTACTCCCGCGCGGAGAGCTTCCTCGGTCACGTCCACCGCCACCCGGCGCGGATGCGCTACCGCCACCACGCCCGCCGCGACGGGACGCTGGTCAAGGTGGAGGCGGAGATCCTGCTGGACGGCGGCGCGTACGCGTCGAGTTCGACCGCCGTGCTGGCCAACGCCGTGTGCTTCGCCGCCGGGCCCTACCGCGTCGAGGCCGCACGTATCGACGGCCAGGTGGTGCGCACCAACAACCCGCCGTGCGGGGCGATGCGCGGGTTCGGGGTCGTGCAGGTCTGCTTCGCCCACGAGGCGCAGATGGACCGGCTCGCCGCGGCGCTCGACATGGACCCGGTCGAACTGCGCCTGCACAACGCGCTCAAGCCCGGCGACGCCATCATCACCGGGCAGCGCCTCACCGGCACCGCCCCGGTGCGTGAGGTGATCGAGGCCGCGATGGCCCACCCGCTGCCGCCGGACCCCCGCGAGGACGAGCCCGCGATCGCCCTGCCCGGCGGGGCCGGGTTGACCGCGCGGCGCGAGGACGTGCGCCGCGGGACCGGGATCGCGGTCAGCATCAAGAACCTGATGTACTCCGAGGGCTTCGACGACTACTCGACCGCGCGGGTCCGGCTCGAGACCAGCCCGGACGGCGAGCCGTTCGCGACCGTGCACAGCGCCTGCGCGGAGGTCGGGCAGGGCTTCGTGACCCTCGCCCAGCAGATCACGCGCACGGCGCTCGGCATCGAGCGGGTCGTGCTCCACGCCGCGGACACCGGGGTCGGCTCGGCGGGCTCCACCTCGGCGTCGCGCCAGACCTGGATGTCGGGCGGCGCGGTCCAGCTCGCCTGCGACACCGTCCACCACGGGCTGCTGGAACGGGCCCGCGGGGTGCTGGGCGTGCCCGACGAACCGCTGGTGCTCGAGCCCGGCCGGGTCGTGGATCCCGCGACCGGCGCCGAGGTGGCGATCGCGCAGCTGCTGCGCGCGGGACCGCTGGAGGCCACCGAGGAGCACCACCACGCGCCCACCTCGACATTGGACGCCGACGGGCAGGGCGACGCGCACGTGTCGTTCGCGTTCGCCGCGCACCGCGCGACCGTCGACGTCGACCCGGACCTCGGGCTCGTGCGGGTGCTGCAGATCGCGACCGGGCAGGACGTCGGTCGCGCGCTCAACCCCCGCGCGGTCATCGGCCAGATCGAGGGCGGCATCGCGCAGGGGGTCGGGCTCGCGGTGATGGAGGAGATCCTGGTCGAGGACGGGCTCGTGCGGAACCCGTCGTTCACCGACTACCTGATCCCGACCGCGCTGGACATGCCGAGCGTCGCGGCGACGTTGATCGAGCAACCCGAGCCGGGCGCGCCGTTCGGGGCCAAGGGCGTCGGGGAGCCGCCGACGATCTCCTCCACCCCGGCGGTGGTCGCCGCCATCCGGGATGCGACCGGCAAGGCGCTCACGCGGGTCCCGGTGCGCGCGCAGGACATCGCGTTCGGCGAGGCGGGGGCGATCCCGCCGACCGCCGGGAGCACCTCGGCCGGCTGACGGGGGGCGGGTGGCCGATCCGGCTGCGGTGCTCGCTCAGTGCCCGAACACGTCCGGGTCGACGATCCCCGCGCCCCCGCGGTCCAACGCGGTGATGCGTGCCACCTCGTCGTCGGTGAGCGTGAAGTCGTCGACGGCGAGGTTCTGACGGATCCGTTCCGGCGTGGCGGACTTGGCCGTGACGCTCAGGCCGAGCTGCAGGTGCCAGCGCAGCACGACCTGCCCGGGGGTGCGATCGTGCGCCTGCGCCGCGGCCACCACGGCCGGGTCCGTGAGCAGGTCGCCGGTCAGCTCGTCGTGGCCCCAGCCCCGCCCGAGCGGTCCCCAGCTCTGGGTGACGATGCCGTTCGCGTCATGGAAGGCACGCTCCCGGTCACGCACGATCCAGGGGTTGCACTGCAGCTGGTTCACGTGCGGCGCCATGCCCGTCGCGTCGATCAGCCGTTGCAGGTGCGCGGGGGTGAAGTTCGAGGTCCCGACCGCGCGGAGCTGACCCGCCTCGAGCAGCGCCAGCATGCCCTCCCACGCGGCCACGTAGCCGTCGAGGCCAGGGTTCGGCCAGTGGATCAACAGCAGGTCGACGCGGTCGAGCCCCAGCCGCTCGAGGCTCCCGCCCAGGGCCTGCGCCGGTCCGGACCGTCGGTGCCAGTCCCGGTTGAACTTCGTGGTCACGAACAGCTCGTCGCGGGGGATACCGCTGGCGCGGATCGCCCGGCCGACGGCGTCCTCGTTGCCGTAGGCCTCTGCGGTGTCGATCAGGCGGTAGCCGGCCTCCAGCGCGGTGGTCACCGCGGCGGTCGCCTCCTCGCCGACCATGGGTGCGGTCCCGAACCCGCAGCGCGGCATCGTGATCCCGTTGGTCAGGGTGGCCGGTTCGAGCGTGGACATGGGCGGTCCTCGGGTAGGTGCGGGTCTCGGGTAGGTGCCGGGATCGGGTGGGTGCCGGGATCGGGTGGGTGCCGGCGTCGGGTTCGAGGCGATCGCCGGGGGTGCGGCCGCTCAGAGGCGGAACAGGCGGGTGGCGTTGCCGACGAACAGCTGGTGCTGCTCGGTCGGGGACAGGTCGGCGATCAGGACGCGGTAGGCATCCACGATGTCGGAGTAGCCGCTGAACAGCCGGTCGAGCGGCCAGTTCGTGCCGAACACCGCGCGGTCCGGCCCGAACACCTCCAGGCACTCGTGGACCCAGGGGCGCAGGCTCTCGAGCGTCCAGCGCGGGTCGCACATGCCGAGCCCGGAGATCTTCATCACCACGTTGTCCAGCCCGGCGAAGTGGCGCAGTTCGCGCCGCCAGGCCGCCAGGTAGTCGTCGGTCCGCGCGCGGGGGAAGCCGGCGTGGTCGACGACCATGACCGTCTGCGGGTGGCGGGCTGCCAGCGCGGCAGCCTTGGAGAAGTGGGGGTACTCCGTGTCGAGGTCGTAGATCCAGTCGTGGTGGGCGAGCTGGGCGTAGCCGCGCTCGAAGTCGGGATCGACGAGGTAGTCCCCGTGGGCGAAGTCCCGGATCCCCCGCAGGTTCGGGAACCGCGCGTGGCGGGCGAGCGTGTCGCCGACCGCGGGGTCCTGGAGGTGCGCCTCGGCCACGATGGCCTGCGGCATGCCCTGCTCGTCGGCCATGGCCTGCAGCCACCGGGTCTCGGCCACCGGGTCCGCGGTCCCGAGCGCCGCCTGGACGTGCACGCACCGCCGGACCCGCTGGAACCGGGACTCCGCGACGAACTCCGGTGCGGTGTAGCGGCGGGACTTCATGCCCTCGATGTTGCCGATGTCGGCGTGCGTGACACCGGGCTCGAGCCAGCTCCAGCGCAGGTCGGGTTGGTCGTGGTCGAAGAAGTGGACGTGCGTGTCGACGAACTCGAGGTCCCGGTCCACGTCGTCACCCTCCTCGGGCGGCCCGCTCCGCCCGCTCGCGCGGTCCCGGACCCTAGGCCGTGGCGGGGGCATGTGGTCAGTTGTCAGACGAATCTCGGTGACGACTAGGGTGGGGATGCGGGTCCGGAACCAGCAGCTGAACCAGCAGCTGAACGAGCTGCTGAACGAGCAGCTGGGGGAGTGCGTCCGGGTCGACCCGCCCGTCGGGCCGCTGCGGCCCGGCCGGTCATCGAGGGAGGAAGTTGCCGTGGACCACGCGTCGCTCGAGGGGCCCGACTACCGCGAAGGGGACTGGGGACCGGCGTACCTGATCTGTGGGGACAGCGCGGACATGGGGGTCGTGCGTCTGCGCCCCGGGGACGCGATGCCCAACCACATCCACCGTCGGTGCGACGAGTCGTTCGTCGTGCTCGAGGGCACGGCGTCGCTGTGGGTCGGGGCGCAGACCCGAGTCCACCTCGACGTCGACCAGGTGGTGCGCTGCGCGCCGGGGGAGATGCACTACCTCGTCAACGACAGCGATGCGCCGTTCCGCTGCGTGTTCATCAAGTCCCCCTCGAGCCCCGGGGACACGGAGATCATCGCCTGGGAGCCAGGCGAGCCGGTCCCGAGCGTTCCCCCGCCACCCGCCACCGACTAGGAAGCGACCGCGGGCTCGGCGCGCGGTCGGCCGTCGCGGGCCGCGGGCCGCACCCGACGGGTCCCACGGAGACGAGGAGCACGACCATGCAGCGGTTCGCGTCACGCAGCGCCATCGTCACCGGGGGTGCGTCGGGCATCGGGTTGGCCGTCGCCCGTCGACTGGCCACCGAGGGCGCCCACGTCGTGCTCGTCGATCCGGACACCGCCGCGCTCGAGCAGGCGACCGCCGCGTTGACGGACACCGGCGCGTCGGTCACGGCGATCGCCGGTGCCAGCACGGACGCGACGGTCCGCGGGGCGGCGGTCGCCGCCGCGGGCGAGGGCACCCGGGGCGTGGTGGTCAACGCCGGCGCCTCGTTCCTGGCCAAGGGGCTCGATGCGACCGACGAGGACTGGCGCCACATCCTCGACAACAACGTCATGGGCTACGCCCTGATGGTCGCCGATGCCGCCCCGCTGCTACGGGACGGCGGCGCCGTCGTCAACGTCTCCTCGGTCTCCGCCCACATCGCCCAACCCGCACGCTGGACCTACAACGCCGCCAAGGGCGCGGTCGTCTCCCTCACCCGGTGCCAGGCGCTCGACCTCGCCCCACAGGGCACCCGGGCCAACTCGGTCAGTCCCGCCTGGATCTGGACCCCGGTGGTCGAACGCCTGGCGGGTGACGACCCCGAGGGCAGCCGGGCGCAGTGGGGCCGGTACCACATGCTCGGCCGTATCGGGGAGGCGGACGAGGTCGCCGCGGTGGTCGCCTTCCTCGCCTCCGACGACGCCTCGTTCGTCACCGGCGCCGACCTGCCCGTCGACGGGGGCTACCTCGCCGTCGGCGGGGAGGGTGTCGGGCACGGCGACGACAACCCCTACCAGCAACTGCGGGAGGGCTGAGCGCGCGGCCCGGCGGCGGCCGTCCCGCCCCGGTCCGCTCCGCGAGGACCTCCACCTCGACGAAGGGAACACCGATGCGTGACGACGCCGGCGGGGAACCGCAGCTGGTCGTGGTCGGCAGCACCAACCTCGACATCGTCGTGCCCGTCCGCCACATCCCGCGGCCCGGGGAGACCGTGGTCGGCGACGACCACTTCCGCGTGCCCGGCGGCAAGGGAGGCAACCAGGCCGTCGCCTGCGCCCGCATGGGGGGCCGGACCGCGTTCGTCGGCTGCATCGGCGACGACGATGCGGGGCGCACCCTGCGCGACTCGATGGAACGGGCCGGCGTGGACACCACCAGCGTCGAGGTGATCGCGAACACCCCCAGCGGGGTGGCGCTCATCGTCGTCGACGACGAGGGCGAGAACACCGTCACCGTCAGCCCCGGAGCCAACAGCCAGCTGTCGGCCGACCGGCTGCCGTCGGCGCTGCTCGGCGGTGCGGCCGCGGTGCTGATCCAGCTGGAGATCCCGCTGGAGACCGCGGTGCGCGCGGCCGAGCTCGCCGGGGGCAGCGTGGTGCTGAACCCGGCGCCGGGGCGCGCACTGCCCGACGCGCTGCTCCGCCACGTCGACGTGCTGGTGCCCAACCGTTCGGAGCTCGCGATCCTCAGCGGCCGCGACGAGGAGCCACAGCAGCTCGAGGAGATCGAGGCGCTCGCACGTGCGCTGCCCGGCTCGGCCCGGGTCGTGGTGACGTTGGGCGCGGACGGGGCGCTCGTCATCGAGGACACCGGCGCGGTGCACGTCCCCGCCCACCGGGTCCGTGCGGTCGATGCCACCGGGGCGGGCGACACCTTCTGCGGGGCGCTGAGCGTGGCCCTGGTCGAGGGCGCCGACCTCGTCGAGGCCGCCCGAACGGCCGTCGCCGCCGCGGGGCTGTCGGTCACCGTGCGCGGCGCGCAGCCCTCCATGCCGCAGCGCGACGCGGTCGAGCGCCTGCTCGCCGAGCGCGCCTGACCCGACCGCCTCGTCCCGCTCGCGCCCGGGCGAGGCGACGAGGACCGGGGGCGCCTCGCCCGCCGGCACGACCCACCACGGAGAGGGAGCACGATGGCACGGCTCACGATCGTCCGGCACGGCGAGTCCGTCGCGAACGCCCAACACCGCATCCAGGGCCACCAGTGCGCGGGGCTCACCGAGACCGGCCTGGCGCAGGCCGACGCCTGCGCGGCGTGGCTCGCGGTTCGGCGTCCCGCGGTCCGGCGGGTGCTGGTGTCGGACCTCGGTCGGGCCGTGCAGACGGCGACCCCGATCGTGGCGGCGCTCGGCGCGGCGCTGGAGATCGACGAGGTCTGGCGCGAACGCTCCTGCGGTTCCTTCGAGGGGCTCCGCGCCGACGAGCTCGACCAGGTCGATCCGGCCGTCGCCGCGCGCTACCGGGCGGGGGAGGACGTGTTCGGGGAGGTCGGCGGGGAGTCGCCCCAGCAGCTGCTCGACCGGGTCGTGCCGCGCTTCGAGGCGCTGCTCGACGGCGACGAGGACGTCATCGTGGTCACCCACGGGGGTCCGACCTGGTTCGGCACGCAGACCCTGCTCGGTATCGAGCGAGGGACGCTCGGCCGGCCGGGCAACGCCGCCATCACGGAACTGAGCCGGGACCCGGGCGGCCCGACGCGGCTGCGTGCCTGGAACGAACGCGGTCACCTGGCGTCCCTGACCACCCCGACGCACGCGGTGCCCTGAGCTCGATGGCGGCTCGATGGCGGCTCGGTGGCGGCTCGATCGCGCCCCGATCGTGCCCCGACGGACAGCGAGGTGGGCCCCCCCCCCCCCGGTCCGGCCCC
>JAFIEQ010000061.1 GCA_020832455.1 Nitriliruptoraceae bacterium | reverse complement strand
GGGCGTTGATCGAGCTGAGCACGCGGGCGGGGGCGCGGCGGGGCAGAGAGCCGGGGGTGCGGGGGTGTATCGTTGAGGTGGGGGGGGTGTGTGTGGGGGGGGGCCGGTACCGTAACAGAGTTTTTTTGGTGGGGACGGCGCGTTGCGGTCCACGACCCCCACCACCGCCACACCGACCGCCGTCGCGCGCACCCGATGACCTCGGGGCCCGCGATCCGGCGTCACCGCCGCACGGCGTCCGCCGACCCGGACGTCACAAGACGACGACGAGGAAGTGACAAGGATGGCCCTCAAGCGGACCGTGAAGCTCGAGATGCTCCGCAACATCGGGATCATGGCTCACATCGACGCGGGCAAGACCACGACGACGGAGCGGATCCTCTACTACACCGGGCGCACCTACAAGATCGGCGAGGTGCACGACGGTGCTGCCACCATGGACTGGATGGAGCAGGAGCAGGAGCGCGGCATCACCATCACGTCGGCCGCCACCACCTGTAAGTGGGGCGACACGACGATCAACATCATCGACACGCCTGGCCACGTCGACTTCACCATCGAGGTGGAGCGCTCGCTGCGTGTGCTCGATGGTGCGGTCACCGTGTTCGACGGTGTCGCCGGGGTGGAGCCGCAGTCCGAGACCGTCTGGCGTCAGGCCGACAAGTACGGCGTGCCGCGCATCTGCTTCGTCAACAAGCTCGACCGCACCGGCGCCTCCTTCGAGTACTCCTTCGGGACCATCAAGGACCGGCTGACCCCCAACGCGGTCCGGGCCCAGCTGCCGATCGGGCTCGAGGACCAGCTGGAGGGCGTGGTCGACCTCGTGGAGATGAAGGCCGTCGTCTGGAAGGGCGAGGACCTCGGCGCCTCCTTCGAGGTCGTCGACATCCCCGAGGACCTCAAGAGCGACGCGGAGATCTACCGCGCGGAGCTCGCCGAGAAGGTCGCGGAGACCGACGAGGACCTGCTCGAGCTGTTCTTCGAGGAGAACGACCTCCCCAACGACAAGCTCAAGGCGGGTCTGCGCAGGGCCACGATCAACAACGAGATCGTCCCGGTCTTCTGCGGCTCGGCCTTCAAGAACAAGGGCGTGCAGACGCTGCTCGACGCGGTCGTGGACTACCTGCCCTCGCCGCTCGAGGTCCCGCCGATGAACGGCAAGGACCCCAAGACCGGCGAGCCGGCGACGCGTGCCCCCTCGGATGACGAGCCGTTCTCCGCACTGGCCTTCAAGGTCATGACCGACCCCTACGTCGGGACCCTGACCTTCGCCCGGGTGTACTCGGGCACGCTCGAGGCCGGCAGCCACGTCATCAACGTGACCAAGGACTCCAAGCAGCGGGTCGGGCGCATCCTGCAGATGCACGCCAACCACCGTGAGGAGAACGCCGGCTGCATGACCGGGGACATCATCGCGCTCGTGGGTCTCAAGGACACCACGACCGGTGACACCATCACGACCGCGGAGGGCCCCATCCTCCTCGAGTCGATGGAGTTCCCCAAGCCGGTCATCCAGATCGCCATCGAGCCCAAGACCAAGAGCGACCAGCAGAAGCTGTCGACCGGTCTGCAGAAGCTCGCCGAGGAGGACCCGTCCTTCCGCGTGCACACCGACGACGAGACCGGTCAGACCCTGATCGGTGGCCAGGGTGAGCTCCACCTGGAGATCATCGTCGACCGGCTGCTGCGGGAGTTCAACGTCGACGCCAACGTCGGCCGCCCGCAGGTCGCCTACCGCGAGATGGTCAAGCGCAAGATCGAGAAGTTCGACAAGAAGTTCGCGCGTCAGACCGGTGGTCGCGGTCAGTACGGCCACGTCGTCATCGACGTCGAGCCGCTGACCGACGAGATGAAGGCGGAGCTCGAGCTCGAAGCGGACGACCACTACTACTTCGACAACAAGGTCGTCGGTGGGTCCATCCCGAAGGAGTACATCCCCTCGGTGGACCAGGGCATCCGCGAGGCCATGGAGACCGGCATCCTCGCCGGCTACCCGATGGTCGACATCAAGGTGACCCTCACCGACGGCAGCTACCACGAGGTCGACTCCTCGGAGATGGCCTTCAAGATCGCCGGTTCCATGGCGATCAAGGAAGCGGCCGCCAAGGCCGGCATCCAGCTGCTCGAGCCGGTGATGGACGTCGAGGTCGTGACCCCCGAGGATTACCTCGGTGACGTCATGGGTGACCTCTCCGGACGTCGCGGCCTGATCCAGGGCTCCGAGCCCCGCGGCAACGCCACCGTCATCAAGGCGCGCGTCCCGCTGTCGGAGATGTTCGGCTACTCGACCGACCTGCGCTCCGCCACCCAGGGGCGTGCCAGCTACACCATGCAGTTCGGCTCGTACGAGCCCGCTCCCTCCTCCATCCAGGAGGAGATCGTCGCGAAGGCTCGCGGCGAGTGACCGTCAGGTCGGCGACCCGCCGACCGCCTCGTACACAACGACCAGGAACGACGCGTCGCGCCTCGCGACCAACACGATGTCTGAGGAGGGCCCACGATGGCCAAGGAGAAGTTCGAGCGGACCAAGCCGCACATGAACATCGGGACGATCGGTCACGTCGACCATGGGAAGACGACGTTGACGGCGGCCATCACGAACGTGCTGCACAAGCACAACCCGAACGTGCAGTCGATGGCGTTCGACGCGATCGACAAGGCGCCGGAGGAGCGTGAGCGTGGGATCACGATCAACGTCTCCCACGTGGAGTACGAGACGGACAGCCGTCACTACGCCCACGTCGACGCGCCGGGTCACGCGGACTACGTCAAGAACATGATCACCGGTGCCGCGCAGATGGACGGCGCGATCCTGGTCGTCTCCGCGACGGATGGTCCGATGCCCCAGACCCGTGAGCACGTGCTGCTCGCGCGTCAGGTCGGGGTCCCGAAGCTGATCGTGGCGCTCAACAAGGTCGACATGGTCGACGACGAGGAGCTGCTCGAGCTGGTCGAGATGGAGGTCCGTGAGCTGCTGGACAGCTACGAGTTCCCGGGCGACGACACGCCGGTGGTGAAGGTCTCCGCGCTGAAGGCGTTGGAGGGCGACGAGGCGTTCGAGTCCGCGATCATGGAGCTCATGGGCGCGGTCGACGAGTACTTCGAGGAGCCCGAGCGCGCGCTCGACAAGCCGTTCATCATGCCGGTCGAGGACGTGTTCTCGATCACGGGGCGCGGGACCGTCGCCACTGGGCGCATCGAGGGCGGCAAGGTCAACGTCGGGGACACGATCGAGATCGTGGGTCTTGCGGACACCACCACGACCACGGTCACCGGTGTGGAGATGTTCCGCAAGCTGCTCGACGAGGGCATGGCTGGCGACAACGTCGGCATCCTGCTGCGTGGGACCAAGCGTGAGGAGATCGAGCGGGGCCAGGTGTTGGCGGCTCCGAAGTCGATCAACCCGCACACGCGGTTCGAGGCGCAGGTGTACGTGTTGTCCAAGGAGGAGGGTGGTCGTCACACGCCGTTCTTCGACAACTACCGGCCGCAGTTCTACTTCCGGACCACGGATGTGACCGGTGCGGTGGAGTTGCCGGATGGTGTGGAGATGGTCATGCCGGGTGACAACACGGAGATGACCGTGGAGTTGATCCAGCCGATCGCGATGGACGAGGGTCTGAAGTTCGCGATCCGTGAGGGTGGCCGCACGGTCGGTGCGGGCCGCGTCACCAAGATCATCGCCTGACCGGCACGCAGCAACCCCGCGGCCGGCACCACCACGGCTGGCCGGCCGCGGGTTTGAGAGATACAGACCGAAGCGTTCACGAGCAGCACGTCGGGTGCTGATGCATCTCACGGCCTCGCGCCCTGACGAGAGAAGAAGAGAGATACATGGCTGCTGACCAGAAAATCCGGATCCGCCTCAAGGCCTACGACCACGAGGTCCTCGACCGGTCCGCCCGCGAGATCGTCGACACGGTCGAGGCGACCGGCGCGCACGTCACCGGGCCCGTCCCGCTGCCGACCGAGCGCAACGTCTGGTGCGTCATCAAGTCCCCGCACAAGTACAAGGACTCGCGGGAGCACTTCGAGATGCGCACCCACAAGCGCCTGATCGACATCCACATGCCGACGCAGAAGACCATCGACAAGCTCATGGGCCTGTCGCTGCCGGCCGGTGTCGACATCGAGATCAAGCTCTAGGCGAGACGCCAGCACGGCGATCCGTCCCGACCATTCGCTCGTCCGCTACGTCGCACCACCGGACGCATGACGGGCGGCGACGCACCCCCGATGGGGGTCCGCCGCGAGAGGAGTAGCAACGATGGCCTCCAAGGGCATCCTCGGCACCAAGCTCGGCATGACCCAGGTGTTCGACGACGAGAACCGCGTCGTCCCCGTCACCGTGGTCCAGGCGGAGCCCAACACCGTCACCCAGATCAAGCGCCCGGAGACCGATGGGTACTCCGCGGTGCAGCTCGCCTACGGCAGCCGCAAGCGCGTCACCAAGCCGATCGCCGGTCACCTCGCCAAGGCGGGGATCGACACGGCCAAGGTCCTCGCGGAGCTCCGGCTCGACGAGGGTGACGAGCTGCCCGAGATCGGTACCAGCGTCAGCGTGGAGACCTTCACCAAGGGCGACACGATCGACGTCACCGGCACCAGCAAGGGCAAGGGCTACGCCGGGGTCATGAAGCGCCACAACTTCGCCGGGATGGGCGACGGGCACGGCGTCAAGAAGAAGAACCGCCACCCCGGCGCCGTCGGCGCCTGCGCCACCCCGGGTCGCACCTTCAAGGGCACCCGCATGGCCGGTCGCATGGGTGGCGCACGCGTCACCGTCCAGAACCTCGAGGTCGTCGACGTCGACACCGAGCACCAGCTGATCCTCGTCAAGGGCGCCCTGCCGGGCTCCGACGGGCAGGTCGTGTTCATCCGGTCGGCGGTCAAGGGCCAGAAGGGCGGTGATGCCTGATGGCAACCACGAAGACCACTGAGGACAACGTCATGTCCGTCGATGTCAAGGACCTCACCGGCGCGAGCGTCGGTTCGGTCGACCTTCCCGCGGCGTGGTTCGGCGGTGTGGTGAACATCCCGGTCATGCACCAGGTCGTCACCGCGCAGCTCGCCGCCGCGCGGCAGGGCACGCACAAGACCAAGACCCGTGGCGAGGTGCGCGGCGGCGGTCGCAAGCCCTGGCGCCAGAAGGGCACCGGTCGTGCCCGTCAGGGTTCGATCCGCGCCCCGCAGTGGGTCGGCGGTGGCGTCGCGCACGGGCGCGTCCCCAAGGACTGGTCCGTCCGGGTCAACAAGAAGCTCAAGCGTGCGGCTCTGCGCTCCGCGCTGACCGACCGGGCGAACAACGCCGCGATCTTGGTCGTCCGCGACCTCGCCTTCGAGGCCCCCAAGACCAAGGACGCGCTGGCCGCGCTCGCGGCACTGGAGGTCACCGGCAAGGCGCTGGTCGTCCTCGGTGACCGCGACACCGCGACCGAGCGTTCGTTCCGCAACCTGCCGACGGTGCACCTGCTGACCGTCGATCAGCTCAACACCCACGACGTGCTGAACAGTGACGTGGTCGTCATCGACGAGGCCGCGCTCGAGCTGATCGGGACGGGCCGTCGTACCTCGACGCCGGTGGAGACCGAGGAGGACGTGGCATGACCGACCCCCGCGACATCATCTTCAAGCCCGTCATCTCCGAGAAGACCTACGGCCTGCTCGACGAGAACAAGTACACGTTCATCGTCGATCCCCGGGCCAACAAGACCCAGATCAAGCAGGCCATCGAGTCGATCTTCGACGTGAAGGTCCTGAGCGTGAACACCATGAACCGCAGCGGCAAGCGCAAGCGCCGCGGGCTCATCGTCGGCAAGCGCCCCGACACCAAGCGCGCCATCGTCACGGTCGCCCCGGGCGACGAGATCGAGCTGTTCGACGCGGGTCTGTAACCGACCCCGGTCCGAGCACGCCACACGAGCTTCCCACGAGGCACCACCATGGCCATCCGCAAGTACAAGCCGACCACGGCCTCGCGCCGCGGTGCATCGGTGAGCGATTTCGCCACCGTCACCCGCGCGACGCCCGAGAAGTCGCTGCTGGCGCCGCTGCCCAAGAAGGCGGGCCGCAACGTCCACGGGCGCATCACCAGCCGCCACCGCGGTGGTGGGCACAAGCGCAAGTACCGCGTCATCGACTTCCGTCGCAACAAGGACGGGGTCCCGGCGACGGTCGCAGCGGTGGAGTACGACCCGAACCGCTCCGCGCGCATCGCCCTGCTGCACTACCACGACGGGGAGAAGCGCTACATCCTCGCGCCGAAGAACCTGAAGGTCGGCGCGGTGCTGGAGTCGGGTCCCGCGGCCGACATCAAGATCGGCAACGCCCTGCCGCTGCGCAACATCCCGGTCGGGACCACGATCCACGCCGTGGAACTCAAGCCCGGCGGCGGCGCGACGTTCGGTCGTTCGGCCGGCACGTCCATCCAGCTGCTCGCCAAGGAGGGGAAGATGGCCGCGCTGCGGCTGCCCTCCGGTGAGATCCGGCTCGTCGACGCCCGCTGTCGCGCGGCGATCGGCTCGGTCGGCAACGAGGAGCACGAGCTGCTCAACCTCGGGAAGGCCGGTCGCTCCCGCTGGGCGGGCAAGCGTCCGCAGACCCGCGGTGTCGCGATGAACCCGGTCGACCACCCCCTCGGTGGTGGTGAGGGCAAGTCGTCCGGTGGCCGCCACCCGGTGGACCCCTGGGGCAACCCGGAACGCCGGACCCGCCGCAACAAGCACAACACCGACCAGTACATCATCCGTCGCCGCGGCAAGAACCGCCGCCGCTGAGCACCCGATCGAGGCCCGCCTCGGCCAGGTGGGGTCCGGTCCCGCGAGCACGACCCGCGCGGACCGCCCACCACACCGAGGATCGGCGTCGCTCCCCAGCCGAGGGAGTGACGAGGGCCGACAGATGAAGCAGTCGGCCCAATGGAGGGTTGAACACCATGCCACGCAGCTTGAGCAAGGGCCCGTTCGTCGACGACCACCTGATGAAGAAGGTGGACGCACAGAACGAGGCCGGTACCAAGAAGGTCATCAAGACCTGGTCCCGTCGTTCCACCATCTTCCCGGAGATGGTCGGCCACACGATCGCGGTCCACGACGGACGCAAGCACGTCCCGGTCTACGTGACCGAGTCCATGGTCGGGCACAAGCTCGGCGAGTTCGCGCCCACCCGCGCCATCAAGTGGGGCGGCGCGGGCGAGAAGCAGGCCCAGAAGCGCCGCTAGGAGGCTGACGATGACAACCAAGGTCAAGGCGACCGCCAAGTACGTGCGGGTCAGCCCCACCAAGGTGCGCCAGCTCACGCGGCTCATCGTGGGGGAACCCATCGCCGAAGCGCAGCGCATCCTGCTCTTCGCGGACAAGCACGCCGCGCAGCCCCTGCTGAAGGTGCTGAACTCGGCCGTCGCCAACGCGGAGAACAACGACGACCTGGACCCCGACGAACTCGTCGTGGACCAGGCGTTCGCCGACGAGGGCCCGACCCTGCGTCGCTACCAGCCACGCGCGCTCGGCCGCGCCTACCGGATCCGCAAGCGCACCAGCCACATCACGGTCGTGGTCACGCCCGCGGAGGAGAACTGACATGGGTCAGAAGGTCAACCCCTACGGCTTCCGCCTGGGTGTCACCACGGACTGGAAGTCCAAGTGGATCGCGGACAAGAAGGAGTACGCCGCGTACCTCCACGAGGACGACAAGGTCCGTCGGTACATCCGTGAGCGGGTGCGCCACGCCGGCGTGAGCCGCATCGACATCACCCGCACCCGCGACAACGTCGAGGTGTCGGTCCAGGCTGCACGGCCGGGGATCGTCATCGGACGTCGCGGTGCGGAGGCCGACGCGATCCGCGCCGATCTCGAGAAGCTGACCTCCAAGAAGGTCAAGCTCAACATCATCGAGATCAAGAACCCCGAGCTCGACGCCCAGGTGGTCGCGTTCAACGTCGCGGAGCAGCTCAAGGGCCGTGTGTCCTTCCGCCGTGCGATGCGTCGTGCGGTGCAGTCGGCCATGAAGGCCGGCGCCAAGGGCATCCGGATCCAGGTCGGTGGTCGCCTCGGCGGCGCCGAGATGAGCCGGACCGAGTGGTACCGCGAGGGCCGCGTCCCGCTGCACACGCTGCGTGCCAAGGTCGACTACGGCTTCGACGAGGCCCGGACCACCTTCGGGCGCATCGGCGTCAAGGTGTGGGTCTACACCGGCGACCAGATCGGTTCCGGCGAGGAGGCCGAGGCCGCCCGCGCGATGGAGCGTGCCAAGGCGCTGTCCGAGGGCCGTCCCGTCGACGACCGTCGTGGCCGCGGCAAGTCCGCCCGCAAGGCCGCGAGCGTCGCCAAGAAGGTCACCGGCGTCGGCTCCAAGCAGCAGGGCAAGCCGGCGGAGCAGCCCAAGGCCGCCGAGCCCGCGCCGGCGTCCGACGCCTCCAACGCCCCGGCGCCCGCGCCGGCGACCGTGACCGAGGCGGGCGAGACCCCGAAGTCCGCCGACACCCCGGCCACCACGGAATCCGCTCCGCCGCAGTCCGGCGCCATGCCCGTCGAGCAGGTCGCCGGTGAGGACGCCCCCGAGGCGCCCACCGAGTCGGCCAAGCCCGCGGACGTCGCGCCCGAAGCTCCGGCGGCCGAGCCCACCGACGCCCCCGAGGCGAGCGGTGACGAGACCCCCAAGGACGGTGAGGCCTGATGCTCGCTCCCAAGCGCGTCAAGCACCGCAAGCAGCACCGCCCCCGCCCGCTGAAGGGCCTGTCCACCGGTCACACCCAGGTGTACGTCGGTGACTACGGGCTGATGGCGACCTCGCCCGGCTGGATCACGGCACGTCAGATCGAGTCGGCGCGTATCGCCATCACCCGCGCCATCAAGCGTGGCGGGAAGGTCCGGATCACCATCTTCCCGGACCGGTCCATCACCAAGAAGCCGCTGGAGACCCGCATGGGCTCCGGCAAGGGCGCGCCCGACCACTGGGTCGCGGCCGTCAAGCCAGGGCGGATCATGTTCGAGCTGTCCGGCGTCGATGAGGAGCTCGCCCGCGAGGCGATGCGCAAGGCGTCGCACAAGCTCCCCGTCAAGACCAAGTTCGTCACGCGGGAGGAGAGCGAATGATGACCGCGACCGAGTTGCGCGAGCTCCCCGACGACGAGCTGCGCCAGAAGCTGGCCGAGGGCAAGGAGGAGCTGTTCAACCTCCGGTTCCAGATCGTCACCGGCCAGCTCGACGACCCACGACGCATCAAGCAGGTCAAGCGCGAGATCGCGCGAGTGTTGACCGTCCTGCGTGAGCGCGAGATCGCGGCGAGCCGCGAGAGCGAGGCCTGATCATGGCAGACACGATCGAACGCAACACGCGCAAGGAACGGCAGGGTGTCGTCGTCTCCGATG
Organism: Nitriliruptoraceae bacterium; assembly: GCA_020832455.1. Taxonomy (GTDB): domain Bacteria; phylum Actinomycetota; class Nitriliruptoria; order Nitriliruptorales; family Nitriliruptoraceae; genus PWLR01. Next base: position 12,923 of record JAFIEQ010000061.1, on the reverse strand, counting down.
TGAACGACAAGACCATCGTCGTCCGCATCGAGCGGCGCACGACCCACCCGCTGTACGCCAAGACGATGACGCGCTCCAAGAAGTACCACGTGCACGACGAGGAGAACTCGGCGGGCGTGGGCGACACGGTGCGCATCATCGAGACGCGCCCCATCTCGAAGAACAAGCGGTGGCGCCTGGCGGAGATCGTCGAGCGGGCGAAGTGATACCCGCCGGCCGCACCCGGTCCACGGGAGCGGTCGGCGTGCCCAGCGCCCACGCGGCGGTTGATGACGAAGACATAGAGAGAGAACGATGATCCAGACCGAATCGCGGCTGAAGGTCGCGGACAACTCGGGAGCTCGCGAGGTGCTGTGCATCCGTGTGCTCGGCGGGTCCGGTCGCCGGTACGCCTCCGTCGGAGACGTGTTCGTCGGCACGGTCAAGAACGCCATCCCGCAGTCCAACGTCAAGAAGGGCGAGGTCGTCCGCTGCGTCGTCGTGCGCACCTCCAAGGAGCGCCGTCGACCGGATGGTTCCTACGTGCGCTTCGACGACAACGCCTGTGTGATCGTCCAGCCGGACGGTCGCCCGCGCGGCACCCGCATCTTCGGTCCCGTGGCTCGTGAGCTGCGCGACAAGAAGTTCATGCGGATCATCTCGCTCGCCCCGGAGGTGCTCTGATGCGACGCATCCGTAAGGACGACCTGGTCCAGGTGGTCGCCGGCAAGGACAAGGGCACGCCCGATTCCCCCAAGCGGGGTCGCGTCGTGAAGGTCCTCGTCGAGCGTGACAAGGTGCTCGTCGAGGGCGTCAACTACGTCAAGAAGCACACGCGGATCGAGCAGTCCCGAGGTGGCGGCCAGGACGGCGGCATCATCGAGACCGAGGCGCCGATCCACCTGTCGAACGTGCTGCCGGTGTGCCCGTCGTGCGACGAGGCGACCCGCGTCGCCTTCGTCTACGAGACCGAGGGCGACCGTCGCTCCAAGGTCCGCGCCTGCAAGCGGTGCGAGGCCACCTTCTGATCCGTTCCACCCCGGCTGCGGCCCACGCCGCGCCGACGATCGACCGACCCACGACGCCGCGGCGGCCACACGACGCGCACGGGACCAGTGCCCACCTCGACCCTCGATCCCGAGGCGTCGCACGAGGTGAGTGACGGTCGCCGACCGGCAAGGAGCAACCCCGATGAGCGAGACCCCCACCGTCACCGCCCCGGTCACCCCGCGGCTCAAGCAGCGCTACCACGACGAGATCAAGGCGCAGATCGCCGAGCAGCTGGGCATCGAGAACGTGATGCGCATCCCGACGCTCGACAAGATCGTCGTCAACGTCGGCCTCGGTGAGGCGGTCAACGACGCCAAGGCGCTCGAGGGCGCCATCAAGGACCTCACCACGATCACCGGGCAGAAGCCCCGCGTGAACCGTGCGCGCAAGTCCATCGCCGGCTTCAAGCTGCGCGAGGGCATGCCGATCGGCGTGAAGGTCACCCTGCGGGGCGACCGCAAGTGGGAGTTCTTCGACCGGCTGCTGTCGGTGGCCCTGCCCCGTATCCGCGACTTCCGAGGCCTCAAGGCGACCGCCTTCGACGGCAACGGCAACTACACCTTCGGGCTCATCGAACAGCTGGTGTTCCCCGAGATCGACTACGACGACATCGACGCGGTGCGTGGGATGGACATCACCATCGTCACCACCGCCGAGAACGACGAGCAGGGCCGGGCGTTCCTGGACGCCTACGGGTTCCCGTTCGCACGCCCCGAGTCCAACTGACCCGCCCCGTTCACGTCACCTCGATGGAGGGTTGACCATGGCGAAGAAGTCCAAGATCGCGCAGGCCAAGCGCGGCTCCAAGCACAACGTCCAGAACTACACCCGCTGCGACCGCTGCGGTCGTCCGCGTGCGGTCTACCAGCGGTTCCGTCTCTGCCGCGTGTGCTTCCGCGAGATGGCGCACGCCGGCGAACTGCCGGGCGTCCGCAAGGCCAGCTGGTAGTCGCAGCAGCGCACCCACCCACGAACCGGGAAGTGCCGGGCCCAACGTCGGTCCCGGTAACCCCATAGGAGCACCACCATGACCATGACCGACCCCGTGGCGGACATGTTGACGCGTGTCCGCAACGCGTCGATCGCCTACCACGAATCCACCTCGATGCCCTCCTCCAAGATCAAGGTCAACATCGCCAAGATCCTGGAGCAGGAGGGCTACATCGCGGGGTGGAAGCTCGAGGAGACCACGCCGCAGGCCACCCTGCACATCACGATGAAGTACGGCCCGGACCGCGAACGCGTCATCACGGGCCTGCGTCGCATCTCGAAGCCGGGACTGCGGGTCTACGTCAAGCGTGACGAGATCCCGCGCGTCCTCGGCGGCCTCGGCGTCGCGATCCTGTCCACAAACGCCGGCCTCATGACCGACCGGACCGCCCGCAAGGACGGCCGTGGCGGCGAGGTCCTCGCGTACGTCTGGTAGTCGAGGAGCTCGAACATGTCCCGCATCGGCAAGCTGCCCGTGCCCGTCCCGGAGAACGTCACCGTCGAACTCGACGGGCTGACCGTCTCCGTGAAGGGCCCCAAGGGCGAACTCACCCGCACCATGCCCGAGGGTGTCACCCTCGGCCGTGACGACGACGGCGCTGTCACGGTGACGCGCGTCGACGACTCACGCGCTGCACGGTCGCGGCACGGGCTCGTCCGCACCCTCATCCACAACATGGTGACCGGCGTCACCGACGGCTACTCCAAGTCGCTCGAGCTCGTCGGCGTCGGCTACCGCGCCGCCGCCAAGGGTTCCGACGTGGAGCTGCAGGTCGGCTTCTCGCACCCCGTGCTCATCGAGGCCCCGGAGGGCATCGCCTTCCAGGTCGAGCAGACCAAGATCACCGTGAGCGGGATCGACAAGGTGCTCGTCGGCCAGGTCGCCGCCAACATCCGCAAGGTCCGCCCGCCGGAGCCCTACAAGGGCAAGGGCATCAAGTACGAGGGCGAGATCATCCGGCGCAAGGCCGGGAAGGCCGCCGGCCGCTGAGCCGCAGCCCCTCCACCCCACGATCCAGCGGTGTCCGCCCGACGCGGACCCCCCCCCCCCCACCCCCCCCCCCCGCGGGGCCCCCCCCCCCGCCCCCCCCCCCGCCCCGCCGCCGCGCGGCGGGGCTCGCCACCGCCCAGCGGCCGCCGTGCACGATCGACGGCCGGTAGGGGCGGTCGAACGAGGAGACCTCACCGATGGACGCCAGCAAGAAGCGCGCCGCACGCCGCAAGCGGCACCTGCGGATCCGCAAGCACGTGTCGGGTACGGCCACCAAGCCGCGCCTGTCCGTCTACCGCAGCAACGACCACATCTACGCCCAGCTGATCGACGACACCGCGGGCCACACCATCGCCAGCGCCAGCTCCCTCGAGGACGGCGTCACCAAGGGCGAGGATGGCAAGTCGGGCGTCGCCGCGCAGGTGGGGACCCTCATCGGCCAGCGCGCGAAGGACGCCGGCATCTCGTCGGTGGTCTTCGACCGCGGCGGGAACCGCTACGCCGGCCGCGTGGCCGCGTTGGCGGACGCCGCGCGCGAGACCGGTCTCGAGTTCTGATCCCCACCTTCCACCCGGCGACGGCGCGAGTCCGCGCCGACCGGGACCTCGCAGCTTCAAGGAGCAACACATGGCAGCCAACAACCGTGGAGGCGGCCCGGGTCGCGGCGGCAAGCGCGACGACCGTCGCGGTGGCGGTCGCGGGCAGGACCGCGAGCAGTACGACGAGCGCGTCGTCTCGATCAACCGCGTCTCGAAGGTCGTGAAGGGTGGTCGACGCTTCCAGTTCACCGCCCTCGTGGTCGTCGGTGACGGCAAGGGCATGGTCGGCGTCGGGCACGGCAAGGCCAAGGAGGTGCAGTCGGCGATCCAGAAGGGCGTCGAGGAGGCCAAGAAGAACTTCTTCAAGGTCCCCATGGTCGGCACGACCATCGTGCACCCCGTGGTCGGTCGCTCGGGCGCCGGGCAGGTCATGCTCAAGCCCGCCGCGCCGGGTACCGGGGTCATCGCCGGTGGTCCGGTCCGCGCCGTGATCGAGGCGGCCGGGATCCAGGACCTGCTGGCGAAGTCGCTCGGCACCTCCAACCCCATCAACGTGGTGCACGCCACGGTGCAGGGGCTCAAGGACCAGCGCTCCGCCCACACCATCGCGGCCCTGCGTGACAAGGCCATCGAGGACGTTGCGCCCAAGAAGATGATCGAGACCATGCGCAGCGGAGGTAACTGATGGCTGAGGGTCAGCTCAAGATCACCCAGATCCGTTCCACCATCGGTCGGACCCAGGACCAGCGCGCCACCGTGCGCTCGCTGGGTCTCAAGCGCATCCGACACACCGTCGTGCAGCCCGACCGCCCCGAGATCCGCGGCATGCTCCGCAAGGTGCCGCACCTCGTGACCTTCGAGGAGGTCGACGCATGACCATCAAGCTGCACCACCTCAAGCCCGCATCCGGGTCCCACAAGGAACGCAAGCGCGTGGCCCGCGGTGACCGTGGCCGTGGCGGCAAGACCGCCGGCCGCGGCACCAAGGGCACCGGCGCCCGTGGGACCGTCCCGGAGAACTTCGAGGGCGGCCAGGTCCCCCTGGTCCGCCGCCAGCCGAAGCTCCCGGGCTTCAACAACCCGAAAAAGGTCTACTTCGCGGTGATCAACGTCGGGCGTCTCGAGGAGGCCTTCGAGGACGGCGACACCGTCAGCGTGGAGACCCTCAACGCCAAGGGCATGGTCAAGAAGAAGCGGCCGGTGAAGGTCCTCGGCGACGGGGAGCTCACCAAGGCGCTCACCGTCGAGGTCGACGCCGTCACCGCCACGGCCCGTGAGAAGATCACGGCCGCCGGCGGGTCGGTCGCCTGAACAGGCGCTGATCGGATCGCCTGAGAGGGCGCTGATCGGATCGCCTGAGAGGGCGCTGATCACCCGTACCACCCGATCGGCGGTGTGCGACCTGCACGCCGCCGATCGTGCATCACCCACCCTGCGCCCCGGCGCGCGGTGGCCGGCGGCGACCGACTCCCGGTCGGTCACAGCCGATAGCATCGCCGTCCACGTGTCCGGGAGCGCGCATGCCTGGCATGCCCGACGCCCGACCCACGCCCGCCGACGCGGCGCAGTCCGCGACGCCCCGAGGACCTCATGCTCCGAGCGTTCGTCAACGCCTTCAAGATCCCGGACCTGCGCAAGAAGCTGCTGTTCACGTTCGGGATCATCGCCGTGTACCGGCTCGGTGCCTGGATCCCGATCCCGGGTGTCGACGTGCAGATCCTGCGCAGCGCCGTCGGTGATGGCCAGGCGGGTGCGCTCGTCGGCATCATCAACGTGTTCGCGGGTGGCGCCCTGCAGCAGATGGCGATCTTCGCGCTCGGGATCATGCCCTACATCACCGCCAGCATCATCATGCAGCTGCTGGCCGTCGTGATCCCCAAGCTCGAGGAGCTCAAGCGCGAGGGGGAGCAGGGCCGCAAGAAGATCACCCAGTACACGCGCTACGGCACGGTCGCGCTCGCGCTGCTGCAGTCGACGGGTCTGGTGACCCTGGCGCGCAACGGCACGGCGTTCAACGCCGAGGTCATGCCGGGCGCCGGCACCGGCACGGTCATCATCGCGGTGCTGACGTTGACGGCCGGCACCTCGCTGATCATGTGGCTCGGTGAGCTGATCACCGCCCGCGGCGTCGGCAACGGCATGTCGCTGCTGATCTACGTCTCCATCATCAGCCAGTTCCCCTCGCAGCTCGAGATCGTGCGCGTCCAGAACGGCTGGGGCTGGGTCTGGGGCGTGCTCGCGATGGGGCTCGTGCTCACCCTGGCGGTCGTGTTCGTCGAGCTCGGCCAGCGCCGGATCCCGGTGCAGTACGCCCGGCGCCAGGTCGGACGCCGCTCCTACGGCGGGCAGTCCACCTACATCCCGCTCAAGGTCAACCAGTCCGGCGTCATCCCCGTCATCTTCGCGTCCTCGCTGATGTACCTGCCGCCCCTGGGTGCGTCGCTGTCGGGCAACCCGCGGATGGTCGAACTGGCCTCGCGCTACTTCGAACAGTTCGACAACCCGGTCGCGATCGGGACCTTCGCCGCCTTGACGATCTTCTTCGCCTACTTCTACTCGGCGATCACCTTCAACCCGGTCGAGGTCGCGGACAACATGAAGCGCTACGGCGGCTTCATCCCCGGGATCCGCCCGGGCCGTCAGACCGCCGAGTACCTCGACAAGGTGCTCACCCGCATCACCCTGCCGGGCTCGCTCTACCTCGCGGCGGTGGCGGTCCTGCCGTTCATCCTGCTCGCGGTCGGCGGCATCGGTGCCTTCCCGCTCGGCGGCGTGAGCCTGCTGATCATGGTCGGGGTCGGCCTGCAGACCATGCAGCAGATCGAGTCGCAGCTGATGCAGCGCAACTACGAGGGCTTCCTGCGCTGAGCGGCGCTCGCCCGCGCCGGCGTCCGCCCGGACGGCGCGCCGGGTTGGTGACCGGCGCCGGTGCCCCGCTACGGTCTGTGACCACCGCGGAGGTGGACCGCGGCCCCGGCCCGTCCACGCCCCGCGATCCGCCGAGCGAGAGGCCACGACGTGCGCGTCATCCTGTTGGGACCACCCGGTGCGGGCAAGGGCACCCAGGCGGTGCGCATCGCCGAGGCGTACGGGATCCCGCACATCTCCACCGGTGACATCCTCCGCGCCAACGTCAAGGCGGGCACGGACCTCGGCGTGGAGGCCAAGCGCTTCATGGACGCCGGTGACCTCGTCCCCGACGACGTCATCGTGGGTATGGTCGGTGGCCGGCTCGACGAGGACGACGCCTCCTCCGGGTTCCTGTTCGACGGCTTCCCGCGCACCGTGCCCCAGGCGCAGTCACTCGAGGACCTGCTCATCGGTCGCGAGACCCCGCTCGACGTGGTCGTGCGGATGTCGGTCGCGAAGGACGACATCGTCACGCGGTTGACCGGTCGACGGACCTGCGCGCAGTGCGGGCGGATCTTCCACCTGGTGTTCGACCCGCCCACCGACGCCGCCCGGTGCGACGACTGCCAGGGCGAGCTGACCCAGCGCGACGACGACACCGAGGACGTCGTCCTCAACCGCCTCGAGGTCTACGCGGCCCAGACCGAACCGCTCGAGCACTTCTACTGGGAACGCGGGCTGCTGCGGGACGCGGAGGCCAACGGCGCGCCCGACGAGGTCTTCGCCTCGATCCAGGGCATCCTCGCGGAGTCCGCGGCCTGATCGGCCCGCGCGCGGGCGTCGCGGGTCCGCGGTCCGCGGTGGGCTCGCCGTCCGGGTGCAGCCGGGCGACCTCGGCGCCACCCGCGCCTCGTACCCTGGTGGGCACCCCGACCGCTCGGCGACGACGATGATCATCAAGAAGACCGCTGCGGAGATCGAGCGCATGGCCCGCGCGGGTCAGGTCGTCGCTCGGGCACACGAGGCGCTGATGGCGGCGCTGCGGCCCGGGATGAGCACCCTCGACCTCGACCGCATCGCCCAGGACGTCATCGAGCGAGCGGGCGCGACGCCGTCGTTCAAGGGCTACCGGGGCTTCCCGGCGACGCTGTGCACCTCGCGCAACCACGAGATCGTCCACGGCATCCCCTCGGCGGACGTCGTGCTGGAGGAGGGCGACCTCATCTCCATCGACTGCGGGGCCGTCGTGGAGGGCTTCCACGGCGATTCCGCCACCACGCTGATCGTCGGTGGGGACCAGACGACCACCGAGGAGGTCCGCACCCTGGTGCGTGAGACGCGCAACGCCATGTGGCGTGGGCTCGAGCAGGTGTGCGACGGCAACCGGCTCGGCGACGTCGGCGCGGCGGTCGAGGCCGTCGCCGACGAGCACGGGTTCGGCGTCGTGCGCGAGTACGTCGGCCACGGCATCGGTCGGGCTCTGCACGAGGACCCCTCCGTGCCCAACTACGGCCGGCCGGGCAAGGGCCTACGGATGACCACCGGCTGGGTCGTGGCGGTCGAGCCCATGTTCAACCTCGGCACCGCGGCGACCCGCACCCTCGACGACGAGTGGACCGTGGTGACCGCGGACGGCGCCCTGTCCGCCCACTGGGAACACACCGTGGCGATCACCCCGGACGGTCCGCGGGTCCTGACCGCCCGCGAGGACGAGCCGGCCTACCCGTTGGCCGGGTCGGTGCCGAGCTCCTGAGCGTCCACCACCCCGGCGCGCGCTACGGCGGGTGCGGGTTGCCTGTGCGCGCCCCGGCCCGTTACCCTCTGCGACGGCCCTGCCCACGGCAGGGCTCTTCACGTCCGACCTGCGCTCCGACGCGCGGGATGTCCGGGCGGACCTCGCGGCCTCGTGTCGCGGTCCGGTGCCAGGATCTCCCGCTGCCGTGATGCGCCGGCGACGACGTTCGTGCGGTCCACACCGACGCGCGAGCCGTCCCCGGCGCTCCCGACCACCGTCGTTGCAACCGGCGCTCCCGAGGAGCGACGACGGCAGCCGCGCCGGCCGGACGTGCACGACCCCGCGCGCACCGCGCGGTCCCGAACTTCCCTTGAGTCCGACCCGGAGGCGGCGTGGCAGAGAAGGAAGAGTCCATCCAGGTGGAGGGCGTCGTCACCGAGGCGCTGCCCAACACCCAGTTCCGCGTGGAGCTCGAGAACGGCCACTCCGTGCTCGCCCACATCAGCGGGAAGATGCGCATGCACTACATCCGCATCCTCCCGGGGGACAAGGTCGTGGTGGAGCTCTCGCCCTACGACCTGTCCCGCGGCCGGATCACGTACCGCTACAAGTAGGTCGCACGCCGCGCCCGGGTCCTCCGTGGCGCGCGACGACCCCGACCGACGCCCGATCCGTGGCGCCGGGCATCCCCACCCACGACCATCACGACGCCCGATCGGCTCCAGCGCGCTGCACCTCGCGCCGGGTCACGCGGACCGGGACGTCCCCACCGACAACGCGCACCGTCGCTCCCACCGGGATGCCGCACGGACGCGCCGCATCCGGCGCACGTACCCACGTGACGTCGAGGCCGGCCACCACCGACCCGTCGATCCGCTCGTCAGGAGCCGGACCGGGCCCGGTGCGCCACCCACGCTGACGCCCGCTCGCCGGGCGGCACCGGTGGGCGTGGCCCCGATCCGAGGGAGGCAGCCTCCGGATCGCCACCGACCACCCGGGTCGGCGGGAGTAGCCGAGGAGGACGAGGATGAAGGTCCATCCGTCCGTGAAGAAGATGTGTGACAAGTGCAAGATCATCCGACGCCGAGGCAGCGTCCGCGTGATCTGCGAGAACCCGCGCCACAAGCAGCGCCAAGGCTGAGGAGGTCGACAATGGCACGCATCGCAGGCGTCGACATCCCGCGCGAGAAGCGCGTGGTGATCGCCCTTACCTACATCTACGGCGTCGGTCGCACCCGCGCCGAAGAGACCATCGCTGCGGCGGAGGTGGACCCCGACATCCGGGTCCGCGACCTGACCGACGAGCAGGTCGTCAAGCTCCGTCAGCACATCGAGAACGCGTACCGCGTCGAGGGTGACCTCCGGCGCGAGACCGCGAACAACATCAAGCGCAAGATCGAGATCGGCTCGTACCAGGGCATCCGTCACCGCCTGGGTCTGCCGGTCCGTGGTCAGCGCACCCACACCAACGCCCGTGGCCGTAAGGGTCCGAAGCGGTCGGCGGCCGGCGTTCGCAAGCCGGCGCGCAAGGCCTGAGGGGTAGGAGCAGACCATGGCACAGAAGAAGCAGCGCAGCCGCAAGCGTGAGCGCAAGAACGTCATGCACGCGCAGGCGCACATCAAGGCGACCTTCAACAACACGACGATCACCTTCACCGACCTCCAGGGCAACGTCCTGGCCTGGTCGACGGGTGGCAACGCCGGGTTCAAGGGTTCCCGCAAGTCGACCCCGTTCGCCGCGCAGGTGGCGGCCGAGCAGGCGACCAAGGCAGCCATCGAGAACGGCGTTCGCAAGGTCGACGTGGTGTGCAAGGGCCCCGGCGCAGGCCGGGAGACCGCCATCCGCACGCTGGCCGCCGCCGGCATCGAGGTGCTGTCCATCCGCGACGTCACCCCGGTCCCGCACAACGGCTGCCGCCCCCCGAAGCGTCGCCGCACCTGACCGCAGGGAAGGTGCGGCGCAGCTCGAACGGCCGCACCTGACCGACGTCTGACCTGATCGACGACTCGCCCACGACGGACGTGGGCGAGCCGGAGCGCACCGCATCGGATGCGCTCCCGTGGCACCCCTGCCAGGGGGTGACCGAGAGAGGAACCGAGCATGGCTCGTTACACCGGCCCCATGACGAAGAAGTCGCGCCGCTACGGCGTCGACCTCAAGGGCAACGACAAGAACTTCGAGAAGCGCCCCTACCCGCCGGGTGAGCACGGGCGTGGCCGCATCAAGGAGTCGGAGTACCTGCTCCAGCTCCGCGAGAAGCAGAAGGCCCGCTACTACTACGGCGTGCTGGAGAAGCAGTTCCGGCGCTACTACGAGGAGGCCAACCGCGCGGACGGCCGGACGGGTGAGAACCTGCTGGTCCTGCTCGAGCGGCGCCTCGACAACGTGCTCTACCGCGCCGGCTGGGGACGCACCCGCGCGGAGTCCCGCCAGCTGGTGAGCCACAAGCACGTGCTCGTCAACAACCGGGCCACCAACATCCCCTCGTTCCGGGTCAAGCCCGGCGACGTCGTGGAGATCCGCAGCCGTGCGCGTGAGTCGCAGGCCGTGCTCGGTTCGCTCGAGGTCTTCGGCTCGCGTGACGTGCCGGGCTGGCTGCAGACGGACCCGTCCGACTTCAAGATCACGGTGGTCGACCTGCCGGTCCGTTCGCAGATCGATGCGCCGGTGACCGAGCAGATGATCGTCGAGCTGTACTCGAAGTGACCTGACCTGCACGTCGGTGGCGGCCTGGCCGTCACCGCGTGCCCACCTCCCCACGGGCGCCCGCCCGTGGCCCACGATCCGGCCCGGGATGGCGGAACGTGGGATGCGTGCGAACCGCCGATGGCCCCGGGAACGAGGGCGGTTCGTGGTGGGGGGACGTCCCCACCGAACCCTTCAAGGAGCACCGATGTCCGAGTTCGGTTTCTACGACGAGGAAGGCGCCGTCGAGCTCGCGGAGAGCGCGACCGGGTCGCCGTTCACCGCCTACCGCCCCCGACTGACCGAAGAGGTCGTCGAGGAGGGTCTGCGCTCGCGGTTCCGTATCGAACCGCTGGAGCCCGGCTTCGGCTACACGATCGGCAACTCGCTGCGCCGCACGCTGCTGTCGTCGGTCCCCGGCGCCGCCGTGACCCGCATCCGGTTCACCTCCGCGCAGGCGGCGGGTCCGGAGGGCGGCAGCGTCCTGCACGAGTTCTCCGCGATCGAGGGTGTGAAGGAGGACGTCACCGACATCATCCTCAACATCAAGGACCTCGTGGTCCGCTCGGACTCCGACGAGCCGGTCGAGATCTTCCTCGGCGGTGACGGTCCCGGTGTGTTGACCGCGGAGAACATCTTCGCGCCCTCGCAGGTGGAGGTCGTCAACGAGGACCTGCACATCGCGACGTTGAACGCCAACGGCCACCTCGAGATGTACCTCACCGTCGAGCGCGGCCGCGGGTACCGCACCGCGGACGGCAACAAGCGCTCCGGTGACGCCATCGGCGTCATCGCGGTGGACTCGGTCTTCAGCCCGATCCGTCGGGTCGCCTACCGGGTGGAGCCCACCCGCGTGGAGCAGATGACCAACTACGACGAGCTCATCCTCGACGTGGAGACCGACGGCTCGCTCACCCCGGGCCAGGCGTTGTCGTCCTCGGGCGCGACGCTGACCGGTCTGTTCGAGCAGTTCTCGTCCTTCGAGACGTCCGGGCCCGGCGGCATCGTCGTCTCCCCGGAGGAGTCGAGCTTCGAGCTCGGGTCGGACCCGGTGAAGTCGCAGGCCATCGAGGACCTCGACCTGTCGGTCCGCTCCTACAACTGCCTCAAGCGCGAGGGTGTCGCCACCGTCGGTGAGCTGATGGACAAGACGGAGCAGGAGCTGCTCGAGATCCGCAACTTCGGGTCCAAGTCGGTCGACGAGGTCAAGGAGAAGCTCACGGAACTCGGTCTCGCCCTCAAGGAGTGACCCGCACGTGCGGCGGGCGTCGCGTTCCCCCCACCGGGAGCGCGCCCCGACGCACGAGGCGCACGCCGCATCACGAGCACCCCGACGCGGGTGCACAAGGAGACGAACGACATGCCGACCCCCAAGCGTGGTCCACGGCTGGGCGGTGGCCCGGCGCACCAGAAGCACCTGCTCGCCAACCTCGCCCGTGAGCTGTTCACCCACGGCCGGATCAAGACGACCGAGGCCAAGGCCAAGGCGCTGCGTCCGTACGCGGAGAAGCTAATCACCAAGGCGAAGAAGGGCGACCTGCACAACCGTCGCCTGGTGCTCGCCGACCTGCGTGATCGCGACGTGGTGGCCTACCTCTTCGAGGAGGTCGCGCCGCGGTTCGCCGATCGTGATGGCGGCTACACCCGCATCCTCAAGCTCGACCCGCGCAAGGGCGACAACGCCCGCATGGTGTTCATCGAGCTCGTCGACCGTGGTGGCGAGAGCGGCCAGGAGACGATCGAGGAGTCCAAGGCGGGCCGTTCGCGTGGCCTGTTCGGGCGCCGGCGCAAGCGCCCCGGTGAGGCGGCTGCGGCCGGCACCGGCACCGCGCTGCTCGACGACCTCGACCTCGACGACGAGGAAGCGGACGAGCTCGACGTCGAGGACGACGAGCAGGTCGCTGCGGCGATCGCGGCCGCGACCGGTGACGACGCGTCCGACGACGCCGAGGCCGACGACGCCGAGGCAGCGGACGACGATGCTGCCGCGTCGGCCGACGATGCTGCCGCGGGGGGGGGGCCGCGGTGGCCCGCCCGCCCCCCGCGCCCCCCGCCCCCCCCCACCCCGCCGCCCCGCCCGCGCCCCCCCCCCCCCCCCCCCCCC
>JAFIEQ010000212.1 GCA_020832455.1 Nitriliruptoraceae bacterium | reverse complement strand
GGTGGGGGGGGTGGCGGTGCGAGGGGGCGGCCCGGGGCCATATACAAACTCCCGGGGGGGGGTTGTTGGGGGGTGGGGGGCCCCCCGGGGCACCCGCTCGCTCGTTGGGGCGGCGCACCCCGCGCTCGCTAGCGTCGCCGGATCCCCCGACCGGAGCTCGCCGTGCCGAGGTTCACCCAGGCGCAGTTGCGCGCGTTCGAGGGCGCGCACGTCGCTGATCTCGTCGGCGACGAGCCACCTCGACTGGTGGTCGTCGGCATCAACCCGGGTCTGTGGACCGCGGCGACGGGGACGCACTTCGCGCACCCGTCCAACCGGTTCTACCCGGCACTGTTCCGCGCGGGCATCACCGAACGGGAACTCGACCGGCACGGGCTCGACGACGCGGACCGCGCCCACCTCATCGAACGGGGGGTCGCGATCACGAACCTGGTCGCCCGGGCGACGGCACGTGCGTCCGAGCTCACGGCGGACGAGTTGCGCACCGGGGCGGCCGGGCTGGTGGAGAAGCTCGCGCGGTGGCGTCCGCGGGTCGTCGCGATCGCGGGCATCACGGCGTACCGGACCGCGTTCGGGGTCCGCGGTGCCGTGACCGGGGTGCAGCCGGAGCCGCTGGCCGGTGCCACGTGCGTCGTCGTCCCCAACCCGAGCGGGCTCAACGCCCACGAGACGACGGACAGCCTCGCGGTGCACTACCGCGAGGCTGCCGTGTTGGCCGGGGTGGTCGGGTCGGCCTGAGCCCCGGGACCGATCAGTCGGTCTCGTCCGCGTCGTCCTCGGCTTCGGCCTGATCGGCCTCGTCGCCGGCGCAGTACCACTCGTCCTCGTACTCGATGCAGTCGCGGCCCTCGTGCTCCTCGACGGCGACGCCGTACATGACGGCGCCTCCGAGGAGGAGGCCGATGATCACGCCGATGGACACGAGGCTCCAGACGAAGACCTGCGTGGAGTTCGAGAGTGCCTCGAACTCCGCCTTCACGGAAGTGGTGTCGTCCTTGATGCTGGCCATGGATGCTCCTGGCGGGGTGGGAGTCGGGACGCTCAGCCCAGCAGCAGGATGAGCAGGATGATCAGGAGCAGGGTTCCGAGACCGATGTACATGGGTTCCTCCGAGGGGGATGGGCACGCGCCGATGGGCCCGTGATGTCGTGTACGAGGAGCGGAACACGACGACGGGCTGCCATCAAGCGTCCTTGGGCCACCTGTCCGTTCGTCGCGGGGGGGAGGTGACTTGCGGCCCTGTCCGCTGCGCGCCGTGCGGCGGACACTGGGCGCAGCGATCGCCGCCGCGCGATGCGCGGGGTGTCGCGCCCGTCGCCGGACCGAGGAGCCGCCATGGCCGCACGAAGCGAGTCCCACCTCATCGACCACGACGGCCTGGTCGGGTGCACCCGACGGGGGCACGACGTCACCGTCGGTGTCTGCCTCGGGTGCTCGGAGCTGTTGGCGGTGGTCGCCTCGGACACCGGCCCGACGGAGATCCGTTGTCGGCCCGCGCCGCGACCGGCCTCGAGCGCCGGTCCGTGGAGCCTGCTCGGTGGCGGGTTCCTGCCCGACATCGTGCAGCGCTGAGTGCGGCACCCGGCGGACGCCCTCCGGGCGACCGCGTGCGCGTGGACCGCTCCCGCGAGAGGGCAGCGCCGCGCGAGCGGGACCGGTCCGGTGCCACGCTCCGCCACGCGTCGCGCGGTCAGCCGATGATGGGGAGCCCGCCCTCGCCCCGCTTGGGGTCGATGTCGCCGAACACGTCCCCGGCCGCCGGCAGGGCGTCCACCGCGTGCTGCAGCGGGTGCAGGAAGGGCAACGCCGTGGGGTCGAGCTGTTCGGCCGGCACGAAGCCCGCGAGGTCGCCGTCCTGCGCGAACGGCGACGCGGTCAGCTCGGGCGCGTGCCTCCGCGCGCCGTAGACGACCAGCACCACGTCCTCGTCGCCGACCTCCGCCTCGGCCACGAACCCCCAGCACGGGACGCGGTCGGTGGTGACGCGGTCCAGGGCGAGCTGCGCGATGACCGCGTGGCGTGCCTCGTCGTCGCCGGGCAGGTCCGGCAGCGTCAGCAGCTGCGTGCGCTCGGGTCCCGGCAGCACGATCGTCGGTGGCAGCGGTCGACCGCGCGTGCGCAGCAGGTCGGACGCCGCCTCCTGGCACACGAAGCGGAGCTCCTCGAACTGCACGGGTTGCGCCCTGTCGACGTGGTGGGCCCGTACGCTACCGCGCACCCCCCGACGTTCGAACCGCCCACCGACCGCACCCGGACACGCCCGCACCCGGAGCCGAGGAGCCGTCATCGCGCACGACGACGTGGGTCCCGGGCTCGCCGTGACGGTGCGCCCGGCGCGGGTCCCCGAGACCCAGGCGACCGCGGCCGTGCACGCGGCGTTGCTCACCGGGCTCTTCGTGTCGTTGGGGCGGGGCTTCCTGCGGGCGTACCACGCGTCGTTCCTCAGTAGCCCGCACGCGGTCGTGCTGGTCGCGCTGCCGGTCGCCCCGCGCGACGGGGTCCGGGTCACGCCGAACGGGTTCCTCGTCGGCACGCTGGACAACGAGGCGCACTACCGCTGGCTGGCGCGCGCACGGTCGGTCCTGCTCGTGCTCGTCGCGGGGCGTGCGCTGATCATCCGGCCGAGGCTCGCGGCCCGGGTGGTCCGCACGCGCGGCGCACGGTACGCACGAGCGCTGCTGCGCCGGCTGCGGCCGCACCGGCTCCTGCCGGACGCACGCCCCGCCGCCGCGGACGGATCGCACGGCGACGGGGCGGGTCCCGCGCCGGGCCCGATCGCGGT
>JAFIEQ010000060.1 GCA_020832455.1 Nitriliruptoraceae bacterium | reverse complement strand
CGGCCCAAGGTCTGCGGCCCAAGGTCTGCGGCCCAAGGTCTGCGGCCCAAGGTCTCTGGCCGGAGTTGCCCGCCGTTCAGCGTCGGCAGCGGCCCGGGTCAGCCCCCGCCGCCCGGCGCCCGGGCGGGCGCCGACCCCCCCGTCCCCGCGCCGCCACCGGGGGGGGGCGCGGGCGACGGCGACCGGGAGCGGCGACACGCCGGTGGGCCGGATCACGCGGCTGACCGTGCGGCCGTCCTCCGGATCGATGACCCAGCCGACGTCCGTGCGGCCCCGGCCGAGCGTGGCGGCGAGCACGTGGCCGTCCCCGATGGGGCGCAGCAGCAGCTCGCAACAGCGCACGTCCGGGCCGTCGCGCTCCCAACGCAGCGTGCCGTCGGGGTCGTGGCCACGCACCGTGCTGGTGCGCGCGTCACCGTCAGGCCAGTGGATGACGACCACGGTCCCGTCGGGTGTCCGGGTGGCGACGGCCTCGGACCCGTGGTCGTGTCGGACGGCCCCGTCCGAGGCATCGAGCGTCAGCGTCCGGGCGCCATCGAGCACGAGCGGTCCGGTCGCTCGCTCGACGACGCCGACCGCCGGGCGACTGCCCGGTGCCGGGTGCGGGATCGACCAGGTCGGCGCCGGGCTCGCGACACCGAAGGCGCTGATCCGATCGCGCCCCACGATCGCGATGCCGTCCTCGATCGGCTGCACGTCCCCCGCCGGCCGTGGTTCCCGCCACCGGATGGCGCCGTCCACGTCGAGGGCGAGCAGTTCCGCGTGCCCGACCACCAGCAGGTGCCCGCCGACGTCCCAGACCCGGTACGCAGGCGCGGTGGCGCTCCCCTCCAGGTCCACGCGCCACAGGGCCTCGCCCCGCACGACGTCCAACGCGGTCACACCGCCGCCGTCACCGAGGTAGGCGCGATCTGCGTGTCGGTGCACCCGCACGCGCGCGCCGCCGAGCGGGGTGGTCTCCCGCAACGCGACCGCCGTCGCCGCATCGGCATCGAGCGTCGTGTGCCAACGCATCCGTCCGGGGTCCGTGCCCGCGGGGAGCTCCACCACCGACACGCGCGCATCACGCTCGGCCAGGAGCCAGGCGCCGTCGCCCAGGTGGGTGGCGAGCACCGCGTCGGCCAGGTCCGGCCGCGGCGGACCGCACGCGCCACCGTCGGCCCGGACACAGCCTGCGGACGTGGCCGCCGACGAGGGCCGGATGTCGTCCCCTGCCGACCGCAGGGCGACCTCGGCGTCCCCAGGTGGATCCCCCGCCGGTGGCGCGTGCAGCGTCGCCACCGCGAGCACCACCGTGGCCGTCGAGAGCACCGCGAGGGCGCCCCACGGCACCGCGCGACGGACGCCCCGACATCCGCGACGACCGAGGGCCGACCCGGCGATCGGGGCCCCGCACCGGGGGCAGAACCGCGCGGGGCGGCGCGGCGCCGTGCCGCACCGCTGGCACGCGCCCATGCTGGCTCCCGTCGTCGGGGGCAGCGTACGGCCAGCGGCGTCGGTGGCTGCTGGCACTAGCCTCTCCTGCGACCGGAGACGACGAGGAGCGGTCCTGGTGACGCACCGCGAGACCGACCTGTTGGCGCGGCACGGGATCGATCGAGGTCGCGTCCCGGCGCACGTCGCGCTGATCATGGACGGCAACGGTCGGTGGGCCAACCGGCAGGGGCTGACCCGCAACGAGGGGCACGCCGCCGGGGAGGCCGCGCTGTTCGACACCGTCGAGGGCGCGCTCGAACTCGGGGTCACCGACCTCACCGTCTACGCCTTCTCGACGGAGAACTGGCGTCGGCCGCCCTCCGAGGTGCGCTTCCTGCTCAACTTCAACGAGTCGCTGCTGCTGCGTCGCGCGGACGAGCTCGACGAGCGTGGCGTCCGCGTGCGGTTCATCGGACGCCGTGGCCGCCCGGTGCCCAAGCGGCTGGTCGCGCTGATCGAGCGGACCGAGGCGCGGACGCGGGACAACGCGCGCATGACCCTGCGCATCGCGTTCAACTACGGCGCGCGGGCCGAGCTGGTGGACGCGATGCAGCGGGCCGTCGACGATGCCGTCGCCGGTCGGCTGCAGAAGGTGGACACCGATGCCGTCGCCGCACGGCTCTCCGACCCCGACATGCCCGACGTCGACCTGCTGATCCGGACCTCGGGGGAGCAGCGGCTCTCGAACTACCTGCTGTGGCAGGCGGCCTACGCGGAGCTCGCCTTCGTCGACACCCTGTGGCCGGACTTCGACCGGGAGACCCTGGCCGCCTGCGTGGTCGGGTACCAGCGGCGGGATCGTCGGTTCGGTGGTGCGGTCGACGCCCCGGATCCGGCCGCGGCTCCGCCTGCGTCCGCGGCCCCGCCTCCGCCCCCACCGGGCGCGCCGGGAGCGACCTCGGCGTGAACCCGGCGGCGCCGCCCGCTCAGCGCTGCGGTGCGCCGGGGACCGCGGCCGGATCGTGGCCGAGCACGGCGAGGAACCGTTCGAGCGTGCCCAGCGTCAGGCCCCAGATGACCCGCCCCTCGTGGGCGATACCGGGGAAGCGCAGCCCGCTCCACCGCTGCTGGGTCCGGCGCGCCGGGTCGTTCAGCGCAGGCAGCGGCAGCCACCAGGCGCTGGCCACCTCGCTCGGCTGCGGGACGAGGGGCGCGGGCTGGGCGAGCCCGAAGACGTAGCAGGCGACGGTGCCGGGTCGGGTCCGACCGTGGTGGTCGTCGAGTCGCCCGATCGCGGGCCCCAGCGTCAGGCCGACCTCCTCGAGCGTCTCGCGACGCGCCGTGGCCGCGAGGTCGGGATCGGTCGCGTCGCGCTTGCCACCGGGGAGCGCCATCTGCCCGGACCAGCGGTCGCCCGGGCGCTGGGTGCGTTCGATGACGGCCAGCGCGAGCTGGCCGTCCCGGGGCGCGAGCACCAGCGCCGTCGCCGCCTCCCACCCACGGCGTCGGCGGCCGGCGGTCCGCGGTTCGTGGTCCGCGAGCCGGGCACGGACCACCTCGAGGTCGGCGGTCGCCAGGTCCACCGGCCCGCCGTTCGACCGATCGCCGCTCACGCTGCCTCCGTCGCCACCGCCACGCCCCGTTCGGACCCGTGGGCGTCCGGGCTGACGCTACCGCCGGTCGGTCACCATCCGGCGCGCGTGCGACGCCCATCACGGTCCCGGGACGCTCGGGATGCTCGGGTTGCGCGCCCCGCAGCCGATGGATGACGTACCGTCCCCTCTACCCGATCCCGATCGATTTTCCCCGTCCGCGTCCGCGCGGCGGCCCGATCGGCGGGTGCGCACCACCCCGCGTTCCAGGACCGTCTGTCACCGGTGGCACCGGACCGGACGCACCATCGACCCACCCGTCCGACCCTGCGGGGTCCCGGCGCCTGCTGAGCATGCCCATGGCCGCTGCCCGCGACCCGTCCCCGTCCGATCGCTGCCGTCCCGACCGGGACCCGACCGACCAGACCCCCGCCACGCCCGCGCGGCGCGTGACCGACGATCCGGCCGTGCTCGCCCCCGACCGCCGGCCCGGCCGTGGCCCGGCGTCGATCGGTGCGAGTCCCCGACGGCGCGCCGCCACACCCGGACGGCGGCGACCCGGCTCGCGCACCCCGGTTGGCGCGGGCGGTCTCGCGGCGAGCACGCCGCACCAGGCGAGCGCCTGGCATGCGCGGACCAGCGTGCGCATCGGCATCGCCCTGGCGATCGTCTACGTGGTCTGGGGTTCCACCTACCTCGCGATCGGCGTGGCCGTCCAGCACCTGCCCCCGATGCTGATGATGTCGGTGCGCTTCACCATCGCGGGCGGCCTGCTGCTCGCCGTCGCCACGCGTCGCGGGGATCGGGCGGGCGACCGCATCCGTCTGGTGCATCTGCGCACCGCGATCCTCACCGGTGGGCTGCTGCTGGTCAGCGGCACCGGCCTGATCACGTTGGCGCAGCGATCGGTCTCGACCGGCCTGGCGGCCCTGCTCGGCGCCACCGTCCCGTTGTTCCTGGCGTTGTTCGCCCGCACCGTGTTCGGCGATCGCCTCTCGTTGCGTGCGTGGCTCGGGCTCGGGCTCGGCCTGGTCGGGATCGGGTTGCTCGTCGACCCCGGCGGCGGGCAGATCGGGGCCATCCTGCTGGCGTTGTGCGGGGCGGCGAGCTGGGCGGCGGGGTCCCTGCGCAGCCGTGGTCACGCACCCATCCCGCGTCGACCGCTGGTCGGTGCGGCGCTGGAGATGCTCGGCGCGGCGCTGTTGTTCCTGCCCTTCGGCCTGCTCCTCGGGGAAGCGAGGGACCTGTCGCTGCGGGGCGTCCCCGCCGAGGCATGGGTCGCGTTCGTCTACCTGGTCGTCGCCGGGTCGATCGTGGCCTACACCGCCTACAGCTGGCTGATGCGCAACGCGTCGACCTCGCTGGTCGGCACCTTCGCGTACGTGAACCCCGTCGTCGCGGTCGCGCTCGGTTGGGCGGTCCTCGGCGAGGCGGTGACGGGACGGATGGCGATCGCCGGCACGCTCGTGCTCGGTGCGGTCGTGCTGATCGTGATCGGGCGGCCCGGCGAACCGGTCCCGGCTCAGCCCACCTCCGGTGCGGATGTCTTCGCCGGGGACGCACGTTGGCGGCGCAGTGGGCAACGACTCGGCCGGCTGCCGCGGGTCGCGCGCCTGTACCGTGACCCCGGCGCGCCGACCCTGCGCGACGTCGGGAACGACCCGGTGCTCGCGGCCGGCGACGCCTGGGCGACGCCGGACGAGCACCGTCCGACGCTCGAGGACGAGGAGTGAGGGTGAGTCCACGTCGGACCGGTCGCGTGCAGGCGGTGTGCCGTGCCCCCGCGGGCCGGATCGGCAGCGGGACGCGGGTGGTGGAGACCGCCATCGACAAGCGCGCCGCCGACGGCCCCGTCCCGGTCACGAGCCTGGGTCTCGAGGGGGACGTGCAGGCGGACACCGAGCACCACGGTGGGCCGGACCAGGCGCTCTACGCCTACGGGCAGGAGGACGCCGACCACTGGATCGCCGCCTTCGAGCGTCCGCTGCCGCCGGGGTCGTTCGGGGAGAACCTGCGCCTCGAGGCGATCGACGTCTCGCAGGCACAGGTCGGTGAGCGGTGGCGGATCGGGTCGACGGTCGAGGTGACCGTCACCGCCCCGCGCATCCCGTGCCGGGTCTTCGCCGTCTTCCTCGACATCCCCGATCTGGTGTCGAGGTTCCTGTCGGCGGGGCGCCCCGGCGCCTACCTGCGCGTGGACGTGCCCGGCAGCATCCAGGCGGACGATCGCGTCACCGTGCTGTCGCGCCCCTCCCACAGCCTGTCGGTCGCCGAGGTCTCCACGATCCACACCGCCGAGCGCGATCGTGCGGCGGAGCTGCTCGAGCTCGATGCCGTCGCGGGACGGGTCCGGGCGTGGGCGCAGGAGCACCTGGCGGCGACGGGCCGGTCGGGGCAGGGCGGGTGAGCCTGCTGACGGCGACCGCGGCGGACCTCGACGCGGACAGCGGCGACGACGAGCTCGAGGGATCCTGGACGGCGCTGGTCGAGCACGTCCGCCAGCACCGCAGTGACCTGGTGGTCCTGCCCGAGATGCCCTTCGCGCCGTGGCTGGCCGCCTCCAGCGATGTCGACCCCGACCGGTGGGGCGCGGCGGTCGACGCGCACGAGCGCTGGTTCGCCCGGCTCGGGGAGTTGGGGACCGACCTGGTCGTGACCACCCGTCCCGTCGTCGAACGCGACCAGCGCTACAACGAGGCCGTCGTGCTCGACGGTGCCGGGGCGGTCCTCGCCACCCGGCGCAAGACCTACCTCCCCGACGAGGAGGGCTTCCGCGAGGCCACGTGGTACGCGCGGGGCCCGGTCGACTTCCCGGTCGTGCGCACCCCTCGGGTCGACCTCGGCGTGATCGTGTGCACGGAGCTGTGGTACCCGGAACACGCCCGCGCGCTGGGGCGTGCGGGCGCGCGCGTCCTGGCCGTGCCCCGGGCCACGCCGGTCTCGTCGGTGACCCGCTGGGAGGCCGGCGCGCGGACCGCGGCGAGCATCGCCGGGGCCTTCGTGCTGAGCGTCAACCGGGCGGGGGCCGCGACCGGGGACGACGGCCAGCCGCTGGGCTTCCTCGGCGGCTCCACCATCGTGGAACCCGACGGCGAGGTCCTCGCCCGCACGACGCCGACCAGCCCGTTCGCCACGGTGACGATCGACCTGGAGCTCGCCGAGTCGGCCCGGGCCACCTACCCGCGGTACGTGCTGGACGCCTGAACCCGGCGGTCAGGTGCCCTTGGGGTGCCAGACGGTCTTGGTCTCGCAGAAGGCGAGGATGCGTCGGGGCCCGGCGGGCACCGGCTCGAACGAGGGTTCCTCGGCCGGCGGCCGCACCACGCGCTTGACGTTCTCCGCGGCGAGCACCTCCAGTTCCGTGGTGTCCGTGCCGGCGCAGCCGGTCAGGTCCAGGGCGTTGACGTCGAGGTGGCCGGCCAGGATCGGCGCGAGCTCCTCGGCGTCACCGGTCAGGATGTTGACCACGCCGCCGGGCACGTCCGAGGTGGCGAGCACCTCGCCGAGCGACACCGCGGGCAGCGGCCGCTCGCGCGAGGTGACGACCACGACCGTGTTGCCCGACACGATGATCGGGGCGAGCACGGCGACCAGCCCGAGCAGGCTGGAGCCCTGTGGCGCGATCGCGCCGACGACCCCGGTCGGTTCCGGCACGGAGAGGTTGAAGTAGGGCCCGGCAACGGGGTTGAGCCCGCCGTCGACCTGGTGGAACTTGTCCGACCAGCCCGCGTACCAGACCCACCGGTCGATCGCGGCGTCGACCTGCGCGGCCGCCTCCTTGGGCTTGCACCCCTCCGCGTCGACGAGTTCGTGGGCGAACTGCACGCGCCGACCCTCGAGCATCTCCGCGACGCGGTAGAGGACCTGTCCGCGGTTGTAGGCGGTCGCGCCGGCCCAGCCGGGCTGGGCCTTGCGGGCGGCGCCCACCGCGTCACGCACGTCCTTGCGCGAGGCGAGCGCGGCGTTGGCCAGGAAGCGCCCGTCGGCGGCCTCGACCTCGTAGGTCCGGCCGGACTCGGAGCGGGGGAACTTCCCACCGAGGTAGAGCTTGGCGGTGCGGCGCACGTCGAGTCGGTCGCTCATCGGGAGACCTCCACGTCGTCGCTGGCCGCGAGGTAGGCGGCGAGCCCGTGGCGGCCGCCCTCGCGCCCGAAGCCGGACTCCTTGTAGCCCCCGAACGGGCTGGTCGGGTCGAAGCGGTTGAAGGTGTTGGCCCACACCACCCCGGCCTTGAGCCGATCCGCGGTCCACAGGATCCGCGAGCCCTTGTCGGTCCAGATCCCCGCAGACAGCCCGTAGGCGGTGTTGTTCGCCTTGGCGACCGCCTCGTCGGGGGTGCGGAAGGTCAGCACGCTCAGCACCGGCCCGAAGATCTCCTCGGTCGCGATGCGTGCGGCCTGTGCCACGTTCGTGAACACCGTCGGGCGGAACCAGAAGCCCTGGTCGGGCAGCTCGCAGTCCGGCGACCAGCGTTCGGCACCCTCTGCCTCGCCGGTGTCGGTCAGCGTGGTGATCCGCTCGAGCTGCTGTGCGGAGTTGATCGCGCCGATGTCGGTGTTCTTGTCGAGCGGGTCGCCGAGCCGCAGGGTCTGCAGGCGCGCCTTGAGCCGGTCGACGACCTCGTCGTGGATGGACTCCTGCACCAGCAGCCGTGAGCCGGCGCAGCACACGTGGCCCTGGTTGAAGAAGATCCCGTCGACGATGCCCTCGACGGCCTGGTCGATGGGCGCGTCGTCGTAGACGATGTTCGCGGCCTTGCCACCGAGCTCCAGGGTCAGGCGCTTGCGGGTGCCGGCGAGCTCGCGCTGGATCGCCTTGCCGACCGCGGTGGAGCCGGTGAAGGCGACCTTGTCCACGTCGTCGTGGGCGACGATGGCGGCGCCGGTCTCCCCGGCCCCGGTCACGATGTTGACCACACCGGGTGGCAGGTCGGCCTGCTGGCACAGCTCGGCGAACAGCAGCGCGGTCAGCGGGGTGGTCTCCGCGGGCTTGATCACCACGGTGTTGCCGGTCGCGAGCGCCGGCGCGATCTTCCACGACAGCATCAGCAGCGGGAAGTTCCAGGGGATGACCTGTCCGGCGACCCCCAGCGGCCGCGGGTCGGGACCGAGTCCCGCGTGGTCGAGCTTGTCGGCCCAGCCGGCGTGGTAGAACAGGAACGCGGCCGCCGTGGGGACGTCGCCGTCGCGCGTCTCGCGGATCGGCTTGCCGTTGTCGATCGACTCGAGCACGGCGAACTCGCGCGCGCGTTCCTGCAGCAGTCGCGCGAGGCGGTAGAGGTACTTGCCGCGCTGCGCGCCCGACAGCTTCTGCCAACCCTTGGCGGCCTTGCGTGCTGCGGCGACGGCGCGGTCGACGTCGGTGGCGTCGGCCAGCGCGACCTCGGCGAGGTGCTCCTCGGTCGAGGGCGAGATGGTCGCGAACGAGGCGTCGCTGGCCGGGTCGACGAACTCGCCGCCGATGAACAGCCCGTAGTGCTCGCGGATCGTCGCGATGCCGCGGGCCTCGGGGGCCGGGGCGTAGTCCCAGCTCGGGGTGACGAGGTCGGGGACCGGGGTCGTGGTGGTGTCGGTCATCATCAGTCCATCGTCACGCGGTCGGCGGTCCAGTAGTGCCCCGTGGCCTGCTTGTGCCACTGCATCAGCAGGTCGTTGAGCAGGCTCGAGGCGCCGAACCGGTAGCGGTCGGGGTGCAGCCAGTCCGCGCCGGCGATCTCGTGCACGAGCACCAGGTAGCGGATCGCATCCTTGGCGGTCCGGATCCCGCCGGCCGACTTCACGCCGCGGATGTCACCGGTGATCGCGGCGAAGTCACGGACGGCCTCGAGCATCACGAGCGTGGTCGGCAACGTCGAGGCAGGGGACACCTTGCCGGTGGAGGTCTTGATGAAGTCCCCCCCGCCGGCCAGCGCCAGCCACGAGGCACGGCGCACGTTGTCGTAGGTCGCGAGCTCGCCCGTCTCCAGGATCACCTTCAGGTGAGCGTCCCCGCACGCCTCCTTGACCGCCACGATCTCCTCGAGCACCTGCCCGTAGCGGCCGGAGAGGAACGCGCCACGGTCGATGACCATGTCGATCTCGTCCGCACCGGCGGCGACCGCGTCGCGGGTGTCGGTCAGCTTGATGTCCAGGCTGGAGCGGCCCGAGGGGAAGGCGGTCGCGACCGATGCCACGTGGATGCCGGTGCCCTGCAGCGCCTCCACGGCCGTGGCGACCAGGTCGGGGTAGACGCACACCGCCGCGACCGAGGGGACGTCGGGGTCGCGCGGATCCGGACGCCGTGCCTTCGCACACAGCGAGCGGACCTTGCCCGGCGTGTCCGCGCCCTCCAGCGTGGTCAGGTCCACCATCCGGATGGCGAGATCCAGTGCCCAGCGCTTCGAGTCCTTCTTGATGGACCGGGTCGCGAGCGTGGCGGCGCGCTTCTCGAGGCCCACCTGGTCGACGCCGGGCAGGCCATGCAGGAAGCGCTTGAGCGAGGTCTCCGACGCGGTCACCTCGGCGAGGTCACCGGCGTCGGCGGGCAGGACCAGGGACATGGTGACGCTCGAGGTGGTCGGGGGCGAGGGCGGGTGGACCGGGCGTGGGGTGGCGACGGCTCAGCCTACTGAGCTTCGATGGCCTGCTGGTCAGCGGTCGCACCCGCCGCCGGTGTACCCGCCACGATGTCGCCGATCAGCGCGACGATGGTGGGGTGCCGGGGCAGGGCCGTGTGGGACGCGTGCACGGTGGTGATGCTCAGGTGCCCGGTGCTCGCCTCGATCCGCCGACGCCGCGCGATCCCCGTCGCGGAACCGGCGCGGACCAGCCCGTCACCGAGCAGCAGGTTGAGGGGGTGGCGCCCATCCCGGAGCCGGCCGACGACGAGGTGGTGCGCGACCCGATCGAGCCAGGGTTCGTCGCGGACGAGCCCGGAGAGCAGATCGTCGATGGCCTCCGGGTCGAGCGTGCTGCGGTCGGTCGTCCCGAAGCGCAGCTGCTTGATGCCGAGCGAGCGGTTGTCGATGAGACGGCCGATGGGCGCACTGACACGGTCGCGCCGCAGCCCCCACGTCCCGACGTTCGCGACCTTCTCCAACCACGACCCGAGGTGGGGGGTGCCGAGGTAGACGACCGCCGCCAGCCGATCGAGCCAGCGGGCCTGCTCGCGGGCGGCATCCCGGCAGGCGGCACGGGTGACCAACCCGCCCATCGAGTGCGCAACGATCGTCAGGCGGTCGACCGGGACCGGCCAGGAGGCGACCAGTCCCTCGAGCAGCACGGACAGCCGGGCACCGCTGTCGTCGATGCTGTCCCCGGTGCCGTAACAGACCATCGCCGGGGTCGCCCCCGCGGCCCGGATCCGGTGCGGGACGGTCCCCTCCGACGCGGCCGGGCCCCAGACCGCCTCGGTGTCCACCAGTCCGTGGACCAGGACCACGACGTGCCCGTGCGCGTCGGGGAACGCCGCGGCGAGCGCCGTCGGTTCCACCTCGACGTCGTGCCCGTCCCGGCGCAGCGTCATCGTCAGGGCGAGCGTCGGCGCGGACGCCCGCACCCGGTCGGCGGCCACGCCGTTGGCGATGGCCTGGGCGCGCCGCGCGACCGGCGAGGTTCGCGCCTCGAGTACCGAGTCTCGTTCGGTTCGCGCCTCGAGTACCGAGTCTCGTTCGGTTCGCGCCTCGAGTACCGAGTCTCGTTCGGTTCGCGCCTCGAGCACCGAGGCGACGACCGCGCTGGTGGCGTGCACGCCCAGTCGCACGCCCGCGTAGGCGGCGTCGCGTGACCGGTCGATGGCGGCCCGCACCAGCCGCGCCGGTTCGCCGAGCACGGCCTCCACCGGGCGTGATGCACGGTCGGTGATGGTGCGGTGCATGTCCTCGACCGTGTCGAGGACGACCTCGTCGGCGACGTCGGCCAACAGCTGCGCCCACGCGCGGGCGGGCGAGATGTCGGCGGGCGACACGCGCCTACCGCCCGGACGCTGCCGGCGCCATCAGGCGTCGGTGGCGTCGTCCTCGGCGCCCTCCTGCGGCACGAGGGCCAACTGCGCGCCCTCGGGGGTGTCCATGACGTCGAGCACCGTGCCAGCGAGCGGCTCGGCGATCTCCGGGGCGACGAAGATGGCGGTGCCGTGCTGCTCGCTCACCTGGTCGCCCTCCTCGGGCGCCGGGGCGAAGGCCAACGCGAGGGCGGGCTCGCCGGTCTCGTCGGGCTGCGCGAACACGCGCACCCCGTGGTCGTCGGGGAGTTCCTGCACGGTGCGAGCTTCCTCGAGGGCGCTCACGGCGGACGGGGAGACCTGCAACAAGGGGGAACCATCGATCGGGGACGCTCGCCACCGTAGGGACCACGTGGACGGGACGCATGACCACACGACCGGGTGTTCGGCTTGACGTCGGCGGACGGACGGCAGAGGGTGCGCCTCGTCGCCACCGGAGGGGACCAGCCCGTGACGCCCGTGCCGTCATCCGAGACCGAGCCATCCGAGACCGAGCCCGTGGTGCTGCGCGCCCCCGGCGTGACCCGCGCGGTGGCCGTGGTCGGTGGGCTCGTCGTGGTGGGCATCGCCGTGCTGATCCTCGTGGTGGGCCCGGGCGCGACGGGGGAGTCGCCCCTGGTGCGCCTGGTCTTCGGGTCGTTGTTGCTGCTCGGTGGGGTGACGTCCGTGGTCCGTGCCCGGGTGTCGCTCACGCTCGACGCGTCGGGGCTCGTGGCCCGAGGCGCGCTGCGCAGCCGGCGTGTGGCGTGGGACGAGGTCTCGCGCATCGTGGTCGAGGAGCGCACCGACGCGCAGGCGCGGTCGGTCGGCAACAGCGTGTCGCGGGTCGGACCCGTCACCGTCCGCTCCGGCGCCGGCACACGCCGCCGGGACCGACGGGGGGTCGGGCTGTCGTCGCCGGGGACGGGTCGCACCGTCCTCGTCGCAGCGGAAGGTCCGTCCCCGGCCCTGCAGATCGGCATCGCGGGGCAGCTCGCCGAGGATGCGACCGCGACACTGCAGGCCGCGGTCGACCGGTGGGCGCCGCCGCCGCCGCCGACCGTCGTCGGACCGGGATCCCCGGGGGACGGGGCGGATGAGGAGTCCGGGTCAGCGTGACGCGAGCGCGAGTTGCCGGGACAGCACGACCAGATCGCCGTCTGCGTCCCAGATCTCCCCGTCCTCCTCGAGGTAGCCACGGGTGATGGCGGCCGTGGTGAAGCGGGTGGCGAGGTAGCCGGGTGCCGGCCGCTTGCGGATCTGGACGGTCAGTTCGACGGTCGGGACCCAGCCGAGACTCGCATCGCCGGTGTTGAAGACCGCCGGCGGGTAGCAGTCGGCGACGACCAGCAGCCCCAGGGTGTCCATGGGCGCGTCATCCGCCCAGCGGATGTAGCCGCCCATCTCCCCGTGTCCGACGGGCGAGCCCACGGCCCACCCGGCGAGGTGGCGCGGCCACCGGTGATCGAAGCGCACCAGGATGGGTGGGGCGGGGAACCCTCCCTCGCGCGATCGCTCGAGGCCCTGCGCGGTCGCGTCCACGCAGTCCTCGACGGGGGGGAGCGTGAGCGGTGGACGGTCCATCCGGTCGGGCCCGTCCGCGGTGCCCAGATCGCCGAAGGCGCCCAGCAGCCGGACCCGCTCGCGTCCGTCCTGGACCAGCCGAGCGCCGACCGTCGCGTGACGGCGACCCGTGCGAATCGGTTCGACCTCGACGTCGATGGGGCCCGGCTCGGGCGGGGACAGGAAGTGGGCGGTCAGGGTCACCGGGTCCGGTTGCGGCACGGTCGCGCGCATCGCCCGGGCGCCGAGCGCCATCAGGTAGCCACCGTTGGGGGCGGCCCCGTCGATGACCGCCCACCCGGGATCGATCGTGGCGGTGAAGCGGTGCTCGTCCACGCGTGCCACGGCGGTGTCCCGCTCGAAGCGGCTGGTCGGCTGCTCCACGATGTGTCTCCCGATCCCGCCGATCGGCGCGGCGGCGTCGATCGGCGGCGTGGAACGTAGCCCGCAGATGTGGCCACGCCGCCATCGTCGCCATGCCGCCATCGCTGCGAGCGACGCGCCGCGCGTCGTCTCGGTGGCGCACCGTCGCTGCCTGCGGATGGGTGGTGCAGCCGTGCTCCGCTCGCTCAGAACGGCAGGCGGGGATCGACGGCCGGGGCGCGTCCGGTTTCACCGAGGGGCGGGCTGCCGCGTGGTGGGGGGCGCCAGGAGCTCGGGACGCTGGTGATGGCCAGTCCGCTCGCGCGGTGGAGCCAGCGACGCCGACCGTCACCGAGCTGGGTCGCCGTCCATCCGGCTCGTCGCAGCGCACGGTTCGTGGAGGCACACAGCGGTCCGAGGTTGTCGATGTCGGTCGTGCCGGGCAGGTCCCCGGCCCGCTCCGGCCACCACGGCAGCGCGTGGTCGGTGTCGGCACCGAGCGCCGGACGGTCGCAGAGCGGCCCCGTACAGGTGTCGTGGACGCTCAGCAGGGCGTCGCGTAGCCAACCGGGGGGAACGCGGGTCCCGCGGCCGACGCCGACGACCCGCCCCACGTCGTCGATGACCACGGAGCGCAGCTGCGCGCCGCGTTCGTCCACGAGGCGGCGCGCGGCCCCGGAGGTGAGCCGGAGGCGCCCGCCGAGCAGCCGCGTGAGCAGCGTCGCGGGGGTCGCGTTGCGGTCGAGGAGGGCGTCGAGGTCGACGCGGAGCAGCAGTTGCACCGGCGGGAGCGTGGCGGGGCCCGGCCTCGGTGCGGCGTCGGATGCGCCCGAATCGGTCATCGCGCCGGCGGCCATCGCGTCGGCGGCCCTCGCCTCGGTGCTCGGCGACCCGCCGGACACGCCCGCGCCGGCCACTCCCGCGAGCCGGGTCAGCAGGTTGCGGGCACGCGCGGCGCCGGCGCCGGCCGGATCGGTACGCTGCGCCGGGGTCGGCGCGGTGGCCGCATCGAGCAGGGCCAGGCCCTCGGCGTCGAGTTCGCCGACCACCCGGCCGCCGAGGCCGTCCAGGCGTGGCTGGAGCGAGAGGAAGGACGGGGCGGGGTCGGGGTCTGCCACGGCGGCCAGCCGCTCGGCGCGCCACCGCTCCACGGCGTCCTCCACGTGGCGGATCAGCGCGTCGGGGTCGGCGTCCCGGAGCGGCTCGATCACGCCGGCGAGCAGTTCGCCGGCAGCCCCCGTCGAGCTCCACCGGGCAGCGCCGCAGCACGAGCGTCAGCGCCCGCAGCTGCGTCCAGGTGAGTCGCTGGGCCCGCGCGTGCTCCTCGAGCACGGGGAAGCGCCGCACCATCCGTGCGGCACGCAGCACCTGGCGACGGTCCATGCGGGTCGCGCGCGCCGTGATCGCGATCCAGTGTTCGACGGGGACGCCGGTGGTGGTCGCCACCTCGTCGCCGTCGAGCACCTCCGCGAGCGCGACGACCGCGGCGAGCGTCGCGTCGTCGGTGGTGCGCAGGGCGGTGAGCGCGTCGTGGAGTGCCGGGAGTCCGTGCAGCACCGGGTGCTCGTCGCGGAGTTGGTGCCGATCGCCGGGCTGGTCCGCGTGGTCGCGCGCCGCGTCCGTCGACCGGGTCGGGTGCCCGACGTCGCACGCGTCGAGCGCGTACGCGCCCTCCCGCTCGCCGGCCAGGGCCGGGAGGGCCGCCGGCGCCACGTGCCACGGCACCCACCGACGTCGGCTCGGTGGGGTGGACGTGGCCACGGGCTCGTGGCGCAGGGGCGAGGTGGGCATGACGGGTACCCAACCAGGGGGTGCGACATCCCGGTCGTGCGAGCCGACGGGTCGTGCACCGGCCACGAGCCGCCTGGCCGGGAGGCCACCCGCCGCGCCCCGGCTACGCTGGCTGGCCGCCCCGGCCGCCAGCCGGGACGCCCCTCCCACCATCGGAACGACACCGTGAGCGAGCCCACCACCGAGTCCACGCAGCCCACCTCCGACACCACCGGCCACGGCGGGGACGCCGACCAGCCGTCGCCGAGCGTGTCGGTCGAGATGAAGACGATCGTGGAGCTGTGCAAGCAGCGCGGCATCATCTTCCCGACCGCGGAGATCTACGGCGGGGTGCGTTCGACGTGGGACTACGGCCCGCTGGGCGTGGAGCTCAAGGAGAACGTCAAGCGCCAGTGGTGGCGTTCGATGGTGCAGCTGCGCGACGACGTGGTCGGCATGGAACAGGCCGTCCTCGGCCCCACCGAGGTGTGGCAGGCCTCCGGGCACCTCGCCAACTTCTCCGATCCGTTGGTGGAGTGCGCGAGCTGTCACCACCGCTTCCGTGAGGACCACCTGCGTGAGGACCAGCTGGGTTCGGAGACCGCGCAGGGCACGCTGACCTGCCCGTCGTGCGGCAAGCAGGAGCTCGGTGACGCGAAGAACTTCAACCTGATGTTCAAGACGAACATGGGCCCGGTCGAGTCCGAGAACTCCGCGGTGTGGCTGCGCCCAGAGACCGCGCAGGGCATGTTCGTGAACTTCGCGACCGTGCAGCGCACCAGCCGGCGCAAGCCGCCGTTCGGCATCGCCCAGATGGGCAAGTCGTTCCGCAACGAGATCACGCCGGGCAACTTCATCTTCCGCACGCGCGAGTTCGAGCAGATGGAGATGGAGTACTTCGTCGAGCCCGGCAGCGACGAGCAGTGGCACCAGTACTGGATCGACGAGCGGCTCGGTTGGTACACGGAGCTCGGGATCCGACGCGAGAACCTGCGGCTACGCGAGCACGGCGCCGAGGAGCTGTCCCACTACGCCAAGCGCACCGTGGACATCGACTACTACTTCCCGGACGCCTCGATGGGGTGGTCCGAGCTCGAGGGGCTCGCGAACCGCACCGATTTCGACCTCAAGGCCCACCAGGAGGCGTCGGGTCAGGACCTGACCTTCTACGACCAGCCGAACGACCGGCGCTACCACCCGTACGTGATCGAGCCGGCAGCCGGGGCCACGCGGGCCACGCTCGCGTTCCTGTTCGACGCCTACCGCGTCGAGGAGGCCCCGGACGCCAAGGGTGACCTGCAGTCGCGCACGGTGCTCAAGCTCGACCGTCGGCTCGCGCCCTACAAGGTCGCGGTGCTGCCCCTGTCGAAGAAGGAGGAACTCACGCCGACCGCGCGTGAGGTCTTCGACATCGTCAAGCAGCGGTGGATGTGCGAGTACGACGAGACGCAGTCCATCGGGCGTCGCTACCGCCGCCAGGACGAGATCGGGACGCCGCTGTGCGTCACGGTCGACTTCGACACGATCGAGGATCGCGCCGTGACCGTCCGCGACCGTGACACCATGCAGCAACAGCGGGTCCCGATCGACCGGCTGGAGGCGTACCTCACGGAGCGCCTGCCCGGCTGCTGAGTGGCACGCTCCCCGATCGAGCCGGCCACCCCGACCGACCCCTCGATCGTGATGGTGGCGCTCACGGTGGTCCTCGCGCTGGGGCACCTGCTGACCCCGTTGGTGGGCATCCCGATCGGCGCGCCCGGCAGCACCGGTGCACTGCTCGTCGTCGCCGCGGCGGCCGCACCGTTCATCGCCGGCGCGGCGGTGCTGCGGGCCCGGCCGCAGCACGCCACGGCGTGGCTCGTGCCGGCCGTGGTGGTCCACCTCGCCCGGGTCGTGCCCTCGATGCCGAGCGCGGTCACGGCGCGCGACCTCGTCGTCGTGCTGCAGAGCGGGCTCGCGATCCTGGGCGTGGTCGTGCTGCTCGCGCTGTGGCGGTCGTCGTCGGCCTGGTCGGTGGCCCGCAACCCCACCGCTGGGGTGCCGAGGTCGCTGCTCCTGCTCGCCGGGGTCGCGAGCCTGGGCCCGCTGGTCGCTCCTGTGGGGTTCCGCACCCCGGACGGCCCGCCGCTGGATGGCTGGTGGGCCACCTCGCTCGCCGGTGCGGACGCCGGGTTCGTGCTCTTCCTCGCCGCGCAGGTGGCGGTCGTGCTCGCCGGGCTGG
This sequence comes from Nitriliruptoraceae bacterium, assembly GCA_020832455.1. GTDB lineage: Bacteria > Actinomycetota > Nitriliruptoria > Nitriliruptorales > Nitriliruptoraceae > PWLR01. Next base: position 5,794 of record JAFIEQ010000060.1, on the reverse strand, counting down.
CCATCGTCGCGCGGTGGGGCGCGGTGGTGGCGGGGACCGCGGCGCTGGCCTGGGCCGGACCGGTGGCGGTGGCCGGTGTGGTCAACCTCGTCGAGGTGATCCGCGAACCCATCCTGGTGCCGTTGCCGCTGGCCGTGCTCACGACGGTGGCCGCGCTGGGCACGGTCGTGCTCGGTGTGCGTGCGCGCCGACGACCGGAGGCGGCGGGCGCCGTACCCTGACCGACGCCCTGAAGCTCCGCTCACGACGCTCGAAGGTTCGGATGCGCTGGACGGCCGCAACGCTGGCGACGCTGGTCGCCGTGCTCGAGCTGGTCCTGTTCGCGGTCGCGGAGCGGCAGGTGCAGCAGACCCTCGCGGCGATCGCGCCGAGCGCGCAGGTGCCGTGGCTGCGTTGGGTGTGGGTGGTCGCGTACGCGACGCCCTGGCTGGTCGGTGCCGCGCTGATGGTCGCGGATCGGACCCGTCGTGGGGTCGCGGTGCTGGTGACCGCGGGGGCGTTGTTGCTGGCCACGTCGTTGCGCGGGCTGACCGACGTGGTCGACCCGGCGGGTGTGGTCGGGGCCGGCCCCGCTGCGTCGGCGGCACCGACCGACCTCACCGGCTGGCTGGCCAGCTACGGCGCCGGGCTCGTGTGGCTGGTCGCGCTCGGCGCGGTGGTCTCGGCGCTGATCGCGCGGCCGCGCGAGCGGTGGAGCGAGGGCGCCCCCGGCCCGGCCGGCCCGTACGTGACCGTGGCGGTCCTGGCGTGGTTGCCGGTGGCGTTCCAGACGACCGCGTTCGCGCCGCCCGGCACATCGCGGGCCTTCGCGGAGACGGAGGCCGCGGCGTTGTCCGGGGTCGCGTCGGTCTCCAGCGTGGCGACGGCCATCGTCGTCGCGGTGGTCCTGATGGTCGCCTGCCGCCTGCGTGCGGAGGTCGCCGGCCTGGTGGTGCTCACCTACGCCGTGCCGACCCTGTTCGCGGAGCTCGGTTCCGTCCTGCAGGTCCGGACCCAGGAGTTCGTGATCTTCACCCCGCCCGGTGTCCTCGGACTCATCGGGATCGTCGGGCTCCTCGTGGTCGGCGTGCGTTGGGCCGCGCGGCCCGCGGCGACGCAGGGTGCGTCCCGCTGAGCAGGCCCGATCGGTGGCGCGCCCGCATCAGTGACGGGTCCAGGGATCGCGCTCGTGCAACGGACCGGGCCGATCGACCCCGGCGTCGCGGGTGAGCGTGCGGACCTCGCCGTCGAGCCGGGCCAGCTGGGCCTGCACCCCCGCGAGCGCCCGGATCAGCAGCGACACCGCCATCAGGGTCGCCCCGACCGCGAAGGTCAGGGTCCACACGATGACCGCGAACGCGAGCTCCCCGTCACGCAGCAGCAGCGTGCCCGCCGCGACACCGGCGAGCCCGCCGGCGTAGGCCATGACGACGCAGGCGCGACCAGCGGTGGTCAGTTCGCGGGGCGAGGGGATGCGATCCATGCGACCAGCGTGCCACACCAGCCTCGGTCGCAGCGACGGCGCCGAGCGGTAGCATCGTCCGACGCTGGCAGGAGGAGACGCCGTGGGGGCACCGGCCGACCCGGACGGGCCCGATCCCGAGCGCGATCCCCTCGACGTCGATCGAGCTCGCGCTCGGCTCGAGGACGCGCTGCTCGCCCTGCCCTACGACCGTGCGCTGCCGGACCTCGACGAGCTCCTCGCGGCGGCGCAGGTCCCACCGGGACTGCTCCAGCGCGACGAGCGGGTGCGCAAGGTGTTGCAGGAGGCCATCGTCGCCCGGCCCTTCTCCGACCTCGACGTCGTGCGCCGCACCAGCACGGAGCTCGAACTGCTCACCCTCGAGGTCGAGGTGCTCGCCGATCGTCTGGCGGGACCGACCGAGCCGGACCAGCGCACGGTCGTGCACGCCCGCCTCGCGGCGGTCCGTGCCCGGCTCGACGAGATCCGGCGGCAGCTGTGACCACACCGCACCTCGCACGTCTGGACGGGGTGGTGCAGCACTACGCGTGGGGCTCACGCACCGCGCTGGCGGAGCTGCGTGGTCGCCCCAGCCCGACGGATCGACCGGAGGCGGAGCTGTGGATCGGCGCACACCCGCGTGGTCCCGCCCGGTTGCTCGACGGGCCGTCGCCCGGTGCCCTGGACGCGGTGATCGCGGCGCATCCCGTCGGCATGCTGGGCGAGGAGGTCGTGCGTCGTCTGGGTCCGCGTCTGCCGCTGCTGCTGAAGGTCCTGGGGATCGACGCGCCCTTGTCGCTGCAGGTGCACCCCTCCCACGAGCAGGCCGAGGCCGGCTTCGCGCGCGAGGAGGCGGCGGGCATCGCGATCGACGCCCCGGAGCGCAACTACCGCGACCGCTGGCCGAAGCCCGAGCTGCTGATCGCCCACACCGAGGTGGAGGCGCTGGCCGGGTTCCGGCGGGCGCAGGACATCGTGGCCACGCTCGACGCCATGGCGGTGCCGCTGCTCGAACCGATCCGCCGCCAGCTCGCGAGCGAGGGTGACGGGGCGCTGCGCCACGTGGTCGCCCGGCTGTTGACCTGGTCGCCGGATCAGCGTGGCGTGCTGACCGACGCCATCGCGCGACGGGCCACGGCGCTGGTCGGCGAGGGACACCCCGACACGCCGCTGCTGCGCTGGCTGCCGCGGCTGCGGTCCCGGCACCACACCGACCCGGGGATCGCGGTCGCGCTGCTGCTGCACCACCTGCACCTCGCGCCCGGTGAGGCGTTGTTCCTGCCTGCGGGCAACATCCACGCCTACCTGCGTGGCACCGCGATCGAGTGCATGGCCGCCTCGGACAACGTCCTGCGCGGGGGGCTGACGTCCAAGCACATCGACGTCCCCGAGCTGCTGCGGATCCTCGATCCGACCCCCGTGGACGACGTGCGCGTGGCCCCGACGCCGGTGGCGGGCGGGGTGGCCTACCTGGCGCCGACCCCGTGGTTCGCGGTCCAGGTGCTGCGTCCCCACGCGGCGTCGGTCGTGCTCGACGATGCCGGTCCGCAGCTGCTGCTCGCCCTCGGTGACGTCGAGGTGGTGGGGCAGGACCGCCACCTACCGCTGTCGGCTGGCCAGGCCGCGTTCGTGCCGGGTGGAGCGGCATCCGTCCGGGCCCGGGGGCCGGGGCCGCTGGTGCGTGCCACGGTGGGATCCGACGCCTGAGCTCAGCCGCGCAACGCGGCCTCCAGGCGCCGGAAGCCCTCGTCGATGCCGACGTGCGGCGCCCAGTCGAGCACGTCACGGGTCTCCGCCTGCGCGAACCAGTGGGCGGTCGCGAGCTGTTCGGCGAGGAAGGCGGTGAGCGGGGGTTCCGCCTCCGGTGCCAGGCGCGCGAAGCCCGCCTCCAGGACGCGCCCGGCGGTGTGAGCCAGTCGGAACGGGACGTGCCGTCGGGTCATGGGCACCCCGGCGGCGGCGCACACCCGCGCGACGATCTCGGCGACCGGACGGGGCTCGCCGCCGGAGACCACCAGGGCCCGGCCGTGTGCCACCTCGGCGCGGTCGAGGGCGGCCACGGTCGCCGTGGCGGCGTCGTCGCGGTACGTGGTGTCGATGAGCGCAGCGCCGTCGTCGACCAGCGCGAGACGTCCCGACCGGGCCCGCGCGATGATGCGCCCGATCAGCTGCGTGTCCCCGGGCCCCCAGACCAGGTGCGGTCGGATGGCGACCACGGCGAACCCGTCGGCGTCCGCCGCCAGCGCGTCGCGCTCGGCGAGGGCCTTCGTGCGGGCGTAGTGGCCCCGGACCTGCTCGGGGGTGGCGGGTGTCGCGCCGACCCCGACCAACGCGGTGCCGGCGTGCGCCACGGACGGCGACGACACGAAGACGACGCACGGGACGGCGGCGGCGCGCGCGGCCTCGAGCAGCAGCCGGGTGCCGGTGACGTTCGGGACGAGGAAGTCCGCCTCGCTGCCCACGATGCCCACCCGGGCGGCGAGGTGGATGACCCCGTCGCAGCCGTCGACGGCGCGAGCCAGGGTGGCGGGGTCGGTGATGTCGCCGAGCACCTCGGTGACCGAGGCGATCCCCGACGGGCGGCGCTGCAGCGTCACCACCTGGTCCCCGCGGGCCAGCAGGGCGTGGGTGACCGCCCGGCCGTAGCTGCCGCTGGCGCCGGTGACGAGCACCCGGCGGCGTGGTCGCACCGACGGCCCGTTCACGGCGCGCCGATCCGCCCGCCGGCCAGGATGTCGCTCGCCCAGGTGGCCAGGCGCCCCCGGTCGATCTTCGACTGGTGGCGGATGTCCACCGGCAGGGTCGGGGCCACGAGCACGCTCGCGACCGGGGTGGTGATCCCGGCCTCGGTGACGGCGCGGCGGACCGCGGCCGCCAACGAGGCCGGTGCGAGCTGCGCCTTGGGCGCGAGCGGGTCGGTCTGGACGACCACGACCAGTTGCTGGGTCCCCACCGGACCGACCCCGACGGCGGCTGCCATCGTCAGGTGGTCGACCCCGGTCTCCACGGCGCGCTCGACCCCGACCGGCGTCACGACCCCCGTCGCGGTGGTGATCACGTGCGCGAGCCGCCCCTCGACCCACAGGCGTCCGTCGACGTCGAGGTGGCCGACGTCCCCGGTGCGGTGCCAGCCGATGTCCCGTGCGGAGGCGCGCTGGGCGACCCACCGACGGTCGTAGCGGTCCTTGACGTGGGCGGCGCGGACGAGCAGTTCGCCGGTCACGCCGGGCTGGTCGGTGCGGTCCCCGTCGGGGACCCCGTGCGCGTCGAGTTCCCGGACGGCGACCTCGACCCCGGCGATGGGTCGTCCCACGCAGACCCCGTCGCGGACCGGTGCCCCCGCCGCGGCGGACTCGATGGTCGCCAGGTCGATGTCGGCCACCGGCAGGGCCTCGGTCATGCCGTAGGGCGTGTGGGGGACGGCGGCGGGCAGCAGCCCGGTCGCGGCGCGCAGCAACTCCGCGGGGACAGGGGCGCCGGCGGACAGCAGCAGGCGGACCCCGGCGAGTGCCGGTCGGTGCTCGTCCGCGACGTCGTCGGCGGTCGCGACCACGTTGCGCAGCGCCGCGGGGGAGGCGAAGACCAGCGTCGCCTCGACCGCGTCGACCGCGGCGGCGAGCGCCGGGGCGGTGAGCGTGCCCGGGGCGGTCACGTCCATGTCGGGGACCACGCAGGTGATGCCCAGTGCGGGGCCGTACAGGGCGAACGGCGCGAACGCGGCGACGAGCCGGTCGGCGTCGTCGATGTCGTAGGTGGACCGGATCGCCTCGCGCTGCGCCTCGAGCTGCCGGTGGGTGTACACCACGCCCTTCGAGGGGCCCGTCGCGCCGGAGGTGAACGCGATGGCGGCGTCCGCGTCCGGTGCCGGGGTGGCGGTGGCCGGCAGTTCGCGGCCCCGCTCGATGAGTTCCTGCAGGTCGGTCTCCGCACCGAGCGCGCTGCGGACCGCCGCCGGCGTGTCCGCGGTCGCGATCAGACGACCGGGCCAGCGCAGCGCGCGGGCGGCGGCGAGGGCCCGGGGGATGCCGACGATGAACGCCGGTGCGGCGGCCCGGAGCGCCTGGGTGATGCCGCGTGCGCCGAGCCCGGCGTCGGCGAGCACCGGGACCGCACCCCGCCGCCAGCAGGCGTAGAGGACGGTGGCGAGCGCGATGCCGGGTGGGACGAGCAGGGCGACGCGGTCACCGGGCTCCACCCCGAGGTCGGCGAGCCCGGCGGCCAGGGCGGCCGTGTCCGCCTCCAGCTCACCGAACGTGCGCGACCGTCCGGGGGTCTGGCCGTCCGGGGGCTCGACCACGGCGACGCGGGACACCCGCTCGGGAGCCGCGAAGGCGGCCCACATCGGCACGCGCG
>JAFIEQ010000059.1 GCA_020832455.1 Nitriliruptoraceae bacterium | reverse complement strand
GATCGCAACAGCGTCTCTGGTTCTGGTGCCCCCGCCGACGGCGGGGGCACCGCCACGTCCGAGGCCCGCGCCTCGAGTCGCCCCTTGACGCGACGAGCGGGGCGTCAGCGCGTCCTGTCGGAGCTTCACGTCTCGGTGTTCCCTTGACCACCCTCCGTGTCGGCCGACCACACTAGAGAAGCACGCGTCGAGGAGTCCACCATGCCTGCACAAGGTCTGTTCTCGATCGGGGGGATCGCCTCCGGTCTGGACACGGCCGGCATCGTCCAGCAACTGATGCAGTTGGAACGTCAGCCGCTGCAGGCGATGCGCGCCCGTCAGGACGTCCACCGCAAGGCCAACGAGGCGTGGGGGCAGGTCAACCAGCGCCTGTCGACGCTGCGCTCCGCGTTGGACAAGGTCAACAAGCCCAACTGGTTGCAGAACACCACCAAGGCGACCTCGTCCAACGAGGCGATCGCTCGTGTGTCGACCAGCGGGGGGGCGCTGCCCGGGTCGATGTCGCTGAACGTCACCCAGCTGGCGACGGCTCACCAGGTGTCGATCGGGGGCACCTTCGGGAGCGCGACGGACACCGTCGGTGCCGGAACCATCGCGATCACCCGTGGGGACGGTCGGCAGCTATCGGTCGACCTCGGCGACGGTGCGACGGTGCAGGACGCGGCGCGCGCGCTCAACGGCCTCGAGGGCATCAACGCGCAGGTGGTCCGGGTCAAGGACGGTGACTACCGCCTGGTCGTCAGCTCCAAGGAGACCGGCACGGCAGCGCGTCTCGCGGAGATCACGGCCGAGCAGGGAGCACTGGTTGGCCAAGAGCTGGTGCGGGAAGCGAAGGACGCGCAGTTCTCGCTCGGCAGCATCCCCTTCGAGCGCGCGACCAACACGGTCGACGACCTCATGGACGGTGTCACGGTCACCCTCAGCGGTCTCGGTGAGGTCACCATCGGCGTCCAGCAGGACCTCGATCGCGCGGTCTCCGAGGTCAAGGGCGTCATCGATGGCCTCAACGGGCTGCTGAACCAGCTCAGCACCGTCGGCCGTAGCTCGCAGGAGGCCACAGAGCGTGGCGCACTCGCCGGCGACCCGCTAGTCCGCCAGATGGGTCTGCAGCTGAGGGGTGTGCTGTCCCAGATCACCGGTGAAGGGGACTTCCCGACCCTGAGCTCGATCGGCATCGAACTGACCCGTGAGGGACGCATCAACTTCGACGAGGGCAAGCTCCGCACGGCCCTGGGCACCGACCCGCAGGCGGTCGCGAACTTGATCGGCAAGGCCAGCGCGGCCTCCGACCCACGGGCACAGGTCACCGCGACCGGCCGGGCCGAGCCCGGCGTCTACGGACTCACGGTCACCCAAGAGGCCATCCGGGCGGGCGCTACCGGCACCGCCTGGGCCGCTCCTACGACCGAGCAGACCATCAGCATCACGGTCGGCAGCCGCGAGGTCGAACTGACCATCGGCACCGACGTCGAGGACCTCACCACGTTGCTCTCGTCGATCAACGCGCGCCTGCGGGAGGCAGGGATCGAGACGCTCCGGGCTGTCGACGACGGTGGTGTGCTGCGCTTCGAGGGTGTGCGTGCCGGTACCAGCGGGAACTTCACGATCTCGGGTGCCACCGACCTGGGGATCGCCGACGGCACCTACGAGGGGCAGGGGGCCCAGGGCACCTTCTCCCGCGACGGGGAGACCTGGGACGTCACCAGCACCGGTCAGACGCTGCTGCTCAACGAGGGCCCCGGTCGGGGGTTGAACGTCCAGGTGCCCGCCAACGTCACGGGCGACCTCGGCACCGTCACCGTCGGCGACGGGCTCGGCAGTCTGCTCGATCGGGTGATGCGCACGATCGAAGGCCGGGACGGGTCGGTCGCCCGCGCTCGAGAAGCGCTCGACGGCCGGATCCGGGACGTGGATCGCTCCATCGAGGCCTTCGAGGGCCGCCTGGAGATCCGGGAACGCTCGATCCGCCGCCAGTTCACCGCCATGGAGTCCGCGATGGCCCGGTTCAACTCGCAGGGCCAGTGGCTGCAGGGGCAGCTCGCCAGCATGATGGGACAGTCATGAGCCCGACCAACGCCTACACCGAGCAGGCCGCCGCGACCGCGTCGCCCGCGCAGCTCGTCATGATGCTCTACGACGGCGCGCTGGCCCGTCTGGAGGCCGCCCGCTACGGCTTCGAGGCCGACCCGGTCGACCTCAGCCTCGTCAGCATCTCCCTCGGCAAGGTGCAGGCGATCATCGGCGAACTGAGTGCCACGCTCGATCACGAGGCGGGCGGCACGGTGGCCCAGGGGCTCGGCTCGCTCTACTCCTACTGCCTGCAGCAGCTCGTCGACGCCAACATCCGCAAGGACCCGGCACCGCTCGACGAGGTCACCGCGATCGTGTCGGACCTCCGCGACGCATGGGCGCAGGCATGTCTGCCCGCCGCCGCGACGGCGTAGCGCCGCTCGCGTCGGTGTCCGCCGCGACGGCGTGGCACCCCCAGGCGCGAGCGACCCGCCACCTCGACCATGTCGCTGACCAGGAGCCTCCCGTGGAGCCCGACGTCGATCCCGGCCACCGCCGGTGGGCCGAGGTCCTGGCCGACATGGAGGCGGGCCTGACCCGCTTCGACGAAGCGCTCGCGGGCGACGGGGTCCCCGAGCTGCCTGCTTGGGAACCACCGAGCGACCTGGGGCCGCTGCCGGTGCACCTCGCCGAGCGTGCCACCGGGGTCGTCGGTCGACTGATGGCCGCGCAGGACCAGGCCCGCGACAGCCTGGGACGCCTCAAGGCGGAGACCGGTGATGTCGACCGCCGCCGGGAGGCCTCCTCCGCCTACGCGGATCACGCCGGCTGATCCCCGCCGTGTGAACGCGGTGTGAAGAACACACACGGTCCGCTTCAGGCCCGACTGCACGGGGCCGACCGGCTCCCACAGACAACCCCATACGAACACGACGGCTCACGGAGGAGACCAAGGTCTCCTCCGTTCTCGTGTTCCAGGGGCACCGCACCGGACACGAAGGAGCACGGGGCATGTGGGACACCACGACGCACGCGGTGCTCGCCGCCGTCGACGGGATGGCGCGCCGGGCCGACGTCCGTGCCAACAACATCGCCAACGCGGAGACACCGGGCTTCCGGGCGCAGCAGGTCGACTTCGAGACCAGCCTCCGCCAGGCGATCGACCGGGGGCGGCCGCAGACGGCCGAGCCAGTCCTCGAGGCCGCACCGACCGTGATCGACGGCAACGGCAACTCCGTCGACCTGCAGCACGAGATGATCTCCCAACTCAAGGGCGGTCTGCAGCGTGACGCGATGACGACCGCCTTCAACTTCAAGACCGGCCAGCTGCGCATGGCCATCTCGGGCCGGCGATGAGCTTCACGACCTTCAGCGCGATCGACATCGCCAAGACCGGTGCCGGCTTCGCCAACCACTGGATCGACCAGGTCGCCCACAACATGGCGAACCTCAACACCGCGACCGCGGAGGGCGAGGAGCCCTTCCGCGCCTTCAAGCTCGTCGCGGCGCCGCTGCGTGGTGGCCCCTTCGCGCCGACCGGCTCCGGGGTCTACACCGCCGCGCAGGTCCGCTCCGACGCGCCGGCGAACGTCGTCTACGACCCCGGCCACCCGCTGGCCAACGACGACGGGATGGTCCAGATGACCAACGTGGACATGGGAGGGGAGATGATCGACCTGATGATCGCCAACCGCCACTTCCAGGCGAACATCCGCACGGTGCAGTCCGCCCGTGAGGCCTACCAGTCCGCCCTGCGCCTCGGGACGGGCCAGTGATCGGGCCGCTCGCCGCGATCGCGGCTGCCGACCCGACCCGCGTCGGTGCCGCCGGGATGCCCTGGGGCGGGCAGGTCGCCGCACCCGGGTTCGCCGGGCAGTTGCAGAACACCCTCCAGCAGGTCTCCGACCTCGAGCACCGGGCCGACTTCCTCATCGAGGACATCGCCACCGGGGGCTCCACCCAGATCCACGAGGTCATGGCCGCGACCACGCAGTCCTCGCTCGCCGTCGACCTGATGGTCGCGGTGCGTGACCGGGCCCTGGAGGCCTACCACGAGGTCATGCGGATGCAGCTGTAGGCACGTGCCACCTCGACGTCGCCGATGACGCCGAGGTCGCCCCGGGCCACACGCCCCACCGCGCAGCACCCGCACCACCCGCGCCAGCACCCGCACCACCCCCCGCCGACACCACCCGAACTCACGAGGACACGACGTGGACGTCAAGGATCGCCTCGCCGGCCTGATCCGCGCGCTGCCCCCCGCGCAGCGCGCCGGGCTGGCCGTCGCCGCGCTGGTGCTGATCATGGCCGCGGTGCCCTTCGTGCGGTGGGTCACCACCCCGAGCTACAGCGTGCTGTTCGCCGGTCTCGAGGACCGGGAGCTCGGCGAGGTCACCGACGAACTCGACGCGCTCGGCATCCCCTACGAGCTCGACGGCACCCGGGTGCTCGTCCCGCAGGACCGCCTGCACCGCACCCGCGCCGACCTGGCCCAGTCCGGGGTGTCCGCCACGCCGAGCGTGTCCGGCTACGAGCTGCTCGACGACCAGGCGCTCGGGATCTCCGACTTCCGCCAGCGCGTCGACCTGCAGCGCGCTGTCGAGGGTGAGCTCGCACGCACGCTGAGCTCCATGGACACGATCGAGTCCGCCACGGTCCGCCTGGTGCTGCCCGAGGACCCGCTGTTCACCGACAACCGGACCCCGGCGACCGCCTCCGTGCTGGTGCGTCCGGCCCGCCAGATGGACCGCAACTCCATCGAGGCCGTCGCGCTGCTCGTCGCCTCCGCGGTCGAGGGTCTCGAGACCGATCAGGTCACCGTCGCCGACACCTCCGGCATGGTCCTGCACAGTCCCGGCGACGGCTCCACCAGTGGGGTCACCGACCGCCAGCAGCGGATGACCCGCGACTTCGAGCAGGCGCTGGCTGCCGACCTGACCCAGCTGCTGCAGCGGGCCACCGACAAGCCGGCCTCCGCGGTGGTGCGCGCCACGCTGGACTTCAACGAGTCCGAGACGCAGACCGAGACCTTCGAGGAAGGTGGCATCCCGCTGCGCGAGTCCACCAACGTCGAACGCTACGAGGGCACGGCACCGATCGCCGGCGGGATCGCGGGCGTCGATGGAGGGCCCCTCAACGCCGGCCAGAACGAGGGCAACTACGAGCGTGAGGACGCCGTGCGCGAGTTCGGCGTCGACCGCACGACCACCCGGACCGTCCAGGCGCCCGGCGCCGTGACTGGCCTGTCGGTCGCCCTGGTCGTCGACGACGGCGCCCCGATCGGTGATGCGGAGCTGCAGCAGCTCGTCGCCGCCGCGGCCGGGATCAACGCGGAACGTGGCGACGAGATCGCCATCTCCCGGGTGCCGACCCCGCCGGTCGCGGAGCTCGAGGCGGTCGAGGAGGGCCCGGAGCTGATGGACCTCATCGCGACCGGGGTGGCCCTGCTCGTGCTGCTGGTCATCGCGGTGGCGCTGTTCCTGATGAGCCGCCGCAAGGGCAAGGACATCGACACGGGCACGCAGAAGGTCGTCCCGGCGACCGTCAAGCAGCCCGAGGCGCTGCCCGAGCAGCCCAAGGCCGAGGAGCTTCCCGTCGGGCCCTCGATGAAGGACGAGGTCGCGGAGCTGGTGGAGCGCCAGCCCGAGGAGATCGCCGCGCTGCTGCGCAGCTGGCTCGCCGACCGTCGGGGGGCCGGGGTATGAGCACCGCCGTCACGGTCTTCAACCGCGCCCAGAAGGCGGCGGCCGTCATGCTGGCGGTCGGCTCCGAGCGTGCCTCGCAGGTCATGAAGTTCCTGGACGAGGAGGAGGTCGAGCAGCTCTCGATGGAGATCGCCACGCTGGGCAACGTCCCCGCGGGTCAGCTCGACAACATCCTCGACGAGTTCCACACCGAGGCGATGGCGCACACCCACCTCGTCTCCGGGGGCGAGAAGCACGCCCGGGAGCTGCTGCGCCGGCTCAAGGGCGACGAGGGTGACGAGATCCTCGATCGTCTCATGGCCTCCACGCACGCCGCGCCGTTCCACTTCCTCCGGCTGCACGAGCCCGCCGAGGTGCTCCAGCACCTGCGCGACGAGCACCCCCAGACCATCGCTCTGGTGCTCGCGCACCTGCCGGCACGGCTCGGCGCGCACCTGCTCGCCGGGCTGGACACCGCGATGCGGGTGTCGGTGGCGACCCGGCTCGCGACCCTGGAACGCGCCGACCCCGTCGTGGTCGAGCGCGTCGAGGCCGCCCTGCAGGCGCGCCTCGGTGAGGTCCGGCGCCGCAGCGGTCGTCGGGACGGGGTCAAGGAGCTCGCCGACCTGCTCAACCAGACCGAGCGGTCCACCGAGCGTCTGATCATGTCCGAGCTCGAGGAGCTCGACCCGGCGCTCGCCGAGCGGGTCCGCGCGCTGATGTTCGTGTTCGAGGACCTGGTCAGCCTCCAGGACCGCGACCTGCAGGAGATCCTGCGCCAGGTCGAGCCCCAGCGGCTCGCGGTGGCCTTCAAGGGCATCTCCGCCGAGCTGCGCGGCCAGCTCGAGAAGAACCTCTCCGAGCGGGCGCGCACCACCATCGCCGAGGAGATGGACCTCATGGGCAGCGTCCGCGTCAAGGACGTGGAGGAGGCCCAGTCGGAGATCGTGCGGATCGTCCACGAGCTCGAGAAGGAAGGGCTGGTCACGGTCAGCCGCGGCGGCGAGGAGGAGTTCGTTGCCTGACGTGCTCCGCCTCGACGTCGACGGCGCTGCCCGCCACACCCTGCCGGGCCCCGTCGCCACCTTCGACCCGGCCACGGCAGCGGTCGTGGAGGCCGCCGTGGCCGAGGGCCCGGGCGCGGGCGGACGCGCGGGGGGGGGCGCGGGGGTGGGCGGCGCGGCCCGCCCCCCCCTCCCGGCCCCCGGCGCCCCCTCCCCCCCGCCCCCGCCGGGGGGGGGGGGGCCGGCGGGGCCCGAGGCCGCGGACGCGGCCTACCGCGAGGGTGAGGCAGCTGGTCTGGCCGTCGGGCAGCAGCACGCGCGCACGGCACTCGCCGGGCTCGAGGCCGCGCTCGCCGCGGTGCAGGCCGAGCTGGTGGCCCAGCGGGAGCTGATGACCCGCCACCACCTCGACGTCGCCGACGCGCTCGCCAGCGCGGTGCTCGGCGCGACCCCGCCGACCGAGGCCCGCACGCTGCTGGACATCGTCGCGGCCACGATCGCGGCGCTGGACGCGCCCGCGCTGACCGTGCGTGTCCACGCGGCCGACCACGAACTGATCGCCGGTGCCGATCTGCCCGCCCACGTGACCGTGGACGTCGATCCCGGGATCGCCCGGGGCGAGGCGCGCATCGTCGGGGCGGACGGCGGCGCGGAGCTGACCCGCCGTGCGCTGCTCGACGCGGCGCTCGAGGCGCTGCAGGCCGGCACGCTCGACGAGGTGCTGCCCGACGACGCGAGCCCGGTGCGCTCGATGCCGGTCAGCGACGACACCGGCGAGGTGGCGTCGTGACGCGCCTCGCCCCGGCCGTGCGCTACGGCTCGGTCAGCCGCGTGGTCGGCACCGAGGTGGAGCTCAAGGGCCTGCGCCTGGCCGTCGGCGACGCCGTCGACGTGCACACCCGCGCCGGGGTCCGCGTCGCGGAGGTCATCGCCGTCACCGGTGACGCCACCCGCGCCCTGATCCTGGGCGACACCGCCGGGATCGCCCGCGGTGACCGGGTCCGCCCGCGCTCCGGCCCGCTGACCTCGCCGATCGGCGACGCCCTGCTCGGCCGGATCGTCGACGCGCTCGGCCGTCCGCTGGACGGCGGCCCCCCGATCGACGCGCCGTCCCAGCGGGTCGACGCGCCCGCCCCCGCGGCCCTCGAACGCCAACGGGTCCGCGAGCCGCTGGCCACCGGCGTCAAGCTGATCGACACCCTGTGCACGGTCGGTCGCGGCCAGCGCCTGGGCCTGTTCGCCGGCTCCGGCGTCGGTAAGTCGACGCTGCTGGCCATGATGGTCCGCGGCACCAGCGCCGACCGCGCCGTGGTCGCCCTGGTGGGGGAGCGTGGCCGTGAGGTCCGCGAGTTCGTCGAGGACGTGCTGGGCGCGGAGGGCCTCGCGCGCAGCGTCGTGGTGGTCTCCACCTCCGACGAACCGGCCCTGCTGCGCCTGCGCGCCGCGGTGCTCGCCACCCGGATCGCCGAGGAGTTCGCCGACGGCGGCCACGACGTGCTGCTCACCGTCGATTCGCTGACCCGCCTGGCCACCGCCCAGCGGGAGATCGGGCTGGCCGCCGGGGAACCGCCGACCAGCCGCGGCTACCCGCCGAGCGTGTTCGCCCTGCTGCCTCGGCTGCTGGAGCGCTCCGGCCCCCGGGCGAACGGCACCATCACCGCGTTCTACACCGTGCTCGTCGACGGCGACGACCACGACGAGCCGATCGCGGACTCCGCCCGCTCCATCCTCGACGGCCACCTCGTGCTCGACCGGGCGCTGACCAGCGCCGGCCGGTTCCCGGCGATCGACCCGCTGCGCAGTCTGAGCCGGCTGGCCACCACCGTGACCGGGCCGGAGCAGCAGCTGGTCGCCACCGTGGTCCGCCGTGCCCTGGCCGCCGCCGACCGGGTCCGCGACCTGGTCGAGGTCGGGGCCTACGTCTCGGGCACCGACGCGACCGCCGATCGGGCCCTGGCCCACGAGGCCGACCTGATCGGGTTCCTGACCCAGGGTGCGGACGAGATCATCGCCCCGGACGACGCGTGGAACGCCCTCGCCGGGATCGCCATCGCCCTGGACCCGGACGCGTTCGCCGGTCTGGAGGCCGGCGCCACGTCGGCCGAGGCGGCCCCGTCCGCTGCGCCGGCAGCGCCGGTCGCGACCGGCGCGGAGGTGGCCGCATGAGGGCCGACCGTCTGCGGATCGTCCAGGAGATGCGGGAGCGCGCCGAGCGTGCCCGGCTCGCCGAGCAGGCCGCCGCACAGCGCGAGATGGCCCGTGCAGAGACCGCCCGCTCCGCTGCCGTCGCCGCCCGGGCGGCGCTGCGCCCCGCGACCGACCAGCTGGTGGCGGCCGGGACGTTGCGCTCCTACCGGCTCGGTGGGGTGGCGTTGGGCGACGCGGTGCGCGACGCCGACGGTGACGTGCGTGGCCGTGAGGCGGCGCTGGAGCGGGCCGAGCGGGCCCTGGTGGCCGCGGCCGTCGAACGGCGCAGCGTCGACCGGTTGGCCGAACGTCGGGCGCAGCAGGTGGCGCAGGACGCGGCCAAGCTCGAGACGCGCCGTGGCGACGAGGTCGCCCTGCAGGTCTGGAGACGCCGATGATCGGGCCCATGGGCTCGCTGCCCGGCGCGCAGATGGCGAACGGGATGGGCGACATCGCGATGCGCGTGGCCGCGATCCAGGAACGGATCGACGGACTCATGCCGGCGGCGGGGTTCTCCATCCCCGAGCAGCCCGAGGCCGGCGGGCTGCCGGTGGACGGAGCGGACCGGGCGGACCGGCCGGAGGCGCCGTTCGGCACCGAGGTGCTGGCGGCGCGCACCGACGCGCGGCCCGCCGCCAACCCCGGTGGGTTCGTCCGCGGTGAGGAACTCGCCGCCCGGCTCCCGGAGCGCGGTCGGGCTCTGGCGCCGCGCATCGAGGCCGCAGCCGTCCGCGCCGGTGTCGAGCCGGCGCTGCTCGCGGCGGTGGTCCAGCACGAGTCCAACTTCGATCAGAACGTCGTCTCGCGTGCCGGGGCCATCGGGCTCGCCCAGCTGATGCCCGGCACCGCCGCGGGCCTCGGGGTCGATCCCCACGACGCCGACCAGAACCTCGCGGGCGGTGCCCGCTACCTGCGCGAACAGCTCGAACGCTTCGGCTCCGTCGAGCTGGCACTCGCCGCCTACAACGCCGGCCCCAACCGGGTCGAGCAGGCGGGCGGAGTGCCGCGCATCCAGGAGACCATGACCTACGTCGACCGTGTGACGCGCACCTGGGAGCAGCTGCGATGACCATGCCCTTCGATCTGTCCGTGCCGGCGACGCCGGCTCCGGCGTCCACCGCCGCGCGTCCCCCCGCGGGCCGCGACCGCGGCGCCCGCGACGGCGGTGGCTTCCCCGGGGCCCTGCGCGCCGCGCAGGACCGCCCGACGCCGCAACGTCCGACCGAGTCGTCCTCGCCACGCGACCAGGCGACAGCACCCGGGCTCGTCGCACTGCGCGCCCTGCTCGCGGGTCCCGCCGGGCACGCGCTCGCCGAGCTCGAACTCGAACTGGGGGCCGCCGACGCGGAGGCCACCTCGTTCGCCGAGCTGGAGTCGATGCTGGAGCTCGAGGCGCCGATGCTCGACGAGGACGCACTCCTCGAGGGTCTCGAGGCACTCGTCGGTCCGCTCGAGGAGGTCACGGTCCCGACCGAGGCGATCGTGGACGGCGCGCCCACCCCGGGCGAACCGACGACGGAGCAGGCGCCCGACGTGGCACCGAGCGACGTGACGGACCAGCCGGCGGCCGAGACGCCCGTCGGCGGGGCGCCGGTGGAGGACACCGCCGACGTGCCGCTCGAGGCCGAGGCGGCCACGTCTGGCCCGAACGTCCGGGCGAACGGCCAGGCGCCGGGCGAGGCGGTTGCCGAGGTGCGACGCGTCGAGCGCGGTCCGAGCGAGACGCCGGTGCGTGCCGAGCCGGTCCGCGCGGATCAGGCCGGACGCGGCGGACCCGAGGCCGAGACGATCACCCTCCGCGGGGTCGACCCCGAGGAACGCGCCCCGCGCGTGATCGTCGCGGAGGAGACACGTCCGCTCACCGCCGAGGCGAGCCGGGCCACGACCGCCGCCGGTGGCGACCCCGCGCCGGCGCTGCTCGGCACCGAGCGTGCCGCCGCCGCGCGCATGACCGCGGCCGGTGCGGCGGGCCTGCAGCGGGTGCTCGACGTGCTCGAACTGCTCGAGCAGGCCCCACCGCCGCGCCAGCTGACGCTCGACCTGGGCGATGCCCGGGTGCGGGTCGCACTCGAGGACGGGCAGGTGCGGCTCAGCCTGCTCAGCGGGCAGAACGACGCCACCGACCGGTGGCTCGAGCAGACCCGGCAGGCGCTCAGCGAGCGCGGCTTCGACCTGGCCCGGGAGGGTCGGGACGGCGCTGCCTCGGACGAGGCCGCCTCCGCACCGACCACGGTCGGAGCCGAGGGTGACCCCGACACCGACGGCGACGGCGTCGCCGCCGCTCGCCTGGCCGACGGCGCCCTGCGCCTGTAGGCCGTCGCAGCCCGGCGCACCGATCCATCCCAGCCCGACCCACGCTCGCCTGACCCGCCCGACCCTTCCCCAGCCGATCCCGATCCGCACTACCTGCGAGGACGATCATGCCCGACAGCATCGCCGCGCTCGGCACCGCACCCATGGGGGGCCTCCACGGCTCCCTCGATGGTGCGATGTCGGCCCTCGGCGGCATGGACAGCGAGGGGTTCCTGAACCTGCTCGTCGCCCAGTTGCGCTACCAGAGCCCCCTGGAGCCCAAGGACCCCGGGGACCTGATGACCCAGACGGCGGCGCTCGCCCAGCTCGACGCGACCCAGCAGCTCGTCCGGGCACAGCAGGCCGACATGGGCCTGAGCCAGTCGGTCGCCGCCACCGGGATGCTCGACCGGCACGTCTCCGCGCGTGACGCGTCGGGCGCGGAGGTCAGCGGCCGGGTGGAACGCATCCGTTACACCGCCTACGGCCCCGTGCTCGGGCTCGAGGGTGGCACGGAGGTCATGTTCGCCGACGTGCGCGACGTCCGCGTTCTGGCGACGACCCCGGCTGCCGGCGGCACCGGCTCGATGGCCGGGACGATCCCGGGGACCGTGCCGATCGAGGACGACCCGGTCCCGACCGGGACGATCCCGGGCACCGTGCCCATCGAGGACCCCTGAGCGCCGCCCCGAGGCGAGCGGCACCCGACGCCACCACCTGACCGCATCCGTTGCACGGCCCCACCCCACACCGACCACCACCCCAGCCACCTGCTCGAGCAAGCTCGAGCCGATCCCAACGCGAGGGACCCATGCTCCGCTCCATGTTCTCCGCCATCTCCGGTCTGCGTTCCCACCAGACGATGATGGACGTCACCGGCAACAACATCGCCAACGTCAACACCTCCGGCTACAAGTCCAGCCGGACCACCTTCAGCGAGACCCTCACCCAGCTGCAGCGCGGCGGGACCGCCGGCGGTGCGGGCGGCGCGGGGCAGAACCCGATGCAGATCGGTCTGGGCACCCAGGTCGCGGCGACCGACATGGTCTTCACCCAGGGTGCGTCCCAGGCGACCGGTCGTCCGACCGACGTCGCCATCCAGGGGGATGGCTTCTTCGTCGTCGAGGCGGAGGGGCAGCAGTTCGCGACCCGCGCGGGCGCGTTCTCGATCGACTCGGCCGGCAACCTGGTCACCGCCGGTGGGCAGCGGGTGCTCGGGAGCAACTTCCCCGCCGGTCTCGACCCGAACGACCCGCTGCCGGCGTTGCCTGGGGCCGCGGCTGCCTTGGACCCGATCACGGTCAACCGCGCGGAGTTCACCGACATCACGATCGGCTCGAACGGTGCGGTCACGGGTCGCAACAACGCCGGTGAGCTCCGGGTCCTCGGCCAGATCGCCATCACCCGGTTCCCCAACGTCGAGGGGCTCGAGCGGGTCGGCAACGGTCTGTTCAGCATGGAGTCCGCTGCCGCGGGTGGTCCGATCCTGGGCGCCCCGGGCGAGAACGGCCGCGGGGTCCTGCAGGCCGGCACGCTGGAGATGTCCAACGTGGACCTCGCCCAGGAGTTCACCAACCTGATCCTGTCGCAGCGTGGGTTCCAGGCCAACGCCCGCACCATCACCACCTCGGACGAACTGCTCCAGGAGCTGGTGAACCTCAAGCGCTGATCCACCACCAGCACCACCAGCACCGACGCGACGGACCGTGGCCACGCCGGCCACGGTCCGTCGCTTATGTCCGGGCGGTCCGCGCCGATGGGGGAGCGAGACCACACACGGACCGTGTGGTCGATGACCAGCACATGGAGGTGCGGGTGTGATCCTCGTGCATCGGCTCCGTGGAGAGCCCTTCTACGTCAACCCGGACCTCATCGAGTCCGTGGAGGCGACACCCGACACCGTGCTCACGCTGGTGGACGGGCGACGCATCATCGTCGAGGACCCACCGGCGACCATCGTCGAGCGGTTCACGACCTACCGGGCATCGCTGCTCGTGAACGCCGGTGAGCTGCGCGAGTCCGGCCCCGTGTTGTCCGTCGTGCCCACCCGGGAGGGCTGACGATGGACCCGCTGTTCCTCGGGGGCCTCGTCGTCGTCCTGCTCGGGATCCTCTCGTCGATGCTGATGGACGGCAGTTCGATCGGCCCCCTGATCGGCCCGTCGAGCTTCGTGCTGGTGTTCACCGCGTCGCTCGGCGCCGGCGTGATGGCGTACCGGGCCAAGGAGCTCTCGGCGATGCCGCGCTCCGCGATCAAGGCCATCAAGGGTCAGGTGCCGGACGTCCAGGACGCCATCACGGAGCTGGCCAAGCTCGCCGAGGTCGCCCGCCGCGACGGGATGCTCGCGCTCGAGGAGCGCATCGAGGAGGTCGACGATCGGTTCACGCAGCTCGGCCTGCAGCTGCTGGTCGACGGTGCCGACGAGCAGGTCGTGCGCGAGACCCTGGAGATCGAGCTCGAGGCCACCGACGAGCGCCACCGCACGGCCATCGGCTTCTTCAAGACGCTCGCCGGCTACGCGCCGACCTTCGGGATGGTCGGGACGGTGATTGGGCTGATCAACATGCTCGGCAACCTCACCGACCCCGAGCAGTTGGGTGCGGGCCTCGCGCTCGCGCTGTTGACGACCCTGTACGGGGTCCTGATCGCGAACCTGCTGTACAACCCGATCGCCGCCCGCCTCGAGCGCCTCAACGCCATCGAGATGGCGGCGCTGGAGGTCACCCTCGACGGGATCCTGTCCATCCGTGGCGGCGCGACGCCCCGCGGGCTGATCGAACGGCTCGAGTCCTACCTGGCCCCCGACCAGCGTGTCGGCGTCGGCGACCGGCTGAGCAAGCCGGGCGAGCAGGCGGCGGCCTGATGGCAGCCTCCTCCTCCGGTGGTCGGCCAGGGCGTCGGCGACGGCGCGATGCCGAGGACGACGGGCAGACCTGGCTGACGACCTACGCGGACGCCATCACGCTGCTGATGGCCTTCTTCGTGCTGCTCTACGCCATGTCGGAGATCGACACGATCAAGTTCACCGCGTTCCTCGAGGGGCTGCGCACCCCGTTCGGCAACGAGGCGGGGGAGGGGATCCTGCCCGACAGCGACGGCCTGCAGCCCGAGGACCAGCCGCGGGTGCCCACGTCACCGCCGGAGGCCCCTCTCCGGGTCGAGGACCTCGAGCAGGCCTTCAACATCCGGCTCGACGGCCCGACCACGGAGGCGGCTGACGGGCACCCGAGCGAACAGCTCCAGCAGGAGTTCGCCGACCGCGACCTCGACGTCGAGGAGGTGCTCGAGCGCATCGAACGGATGACCGCCGCGCACGACCAGCTCGACCAGGTCGCCACGGCGCTCGGTGAGGCGCTCACCGAGGAGGAGCTCGAGTTGTACGTCGAGCTGCGACGCGAGGAGCGGGGCCTGGTGGTCTCCATCTCCTCGGACGACGTGCTGTTCGCGCTCGGGTCGACCACGATCAACGAGCTCGGCCGGGACGTCATCGCCACCGTCGCCGACGTGCTCGACGGCTTCCCCAACCCGCTGATGGTGGAGGGGCACACCGACGACATCCCGCTCGACCGCAACGGCTACACCAACTGGAACCTGTCCACCGATCGCGCCGTCGCCGTCCTGCAACGGATGATCGAGGAACACGACCTGCCCCCCGACCGCGTCGGTGCCGTCGGCTACGGCGAGTACCACCCCCTGGAGTCCAACGGCAGCGACGAGGGACGCGCGCGCAACCGTCGCGTCGACATCGTGGTGCTGATCGAGGAGGACGAGCTGTGACGACCATGACCCTGGAGCCCGAGCTCGAGGAGCCGACCCGTCGGCGCTGGCCGCTGATCGCCGGTGCGGTGCTGCTCGTGCTGCTGCTCGGTGGCGGCGCGGCCTGGTGGTTCCTCGGCAGCGACGCCGATGCCGCTGAGGAACCGGTGATCGAGGAGGGCGAGATCCTGGTGCTCGAGGCGCAGACGACCAGTCTGGGCCTGTCGCAGACCGTCCACGCCCGGGTCGGGGTCGCGGTCGTGCTGGCCGAGGGTGTGCGCTCCGACGACGTGCGCCCCCGTATCCCGCTGCTGCAGGACGCGCTGATCCAGGAACTGTCCCAGATGAGCGCGGAACAGCTGCGCAGCACCGAGGGCGCCGAGGAACTCCGCAGCCAGCTCACGGTCAACGCCCAGCGGATCTGGGACGAGGAGACGGTGGTCCGCGTCGTGCTCACGGAGCTCGTCGTGAACTGACCGTGCACGCACCGCGGGTCCCCCTGCGACCACTTATCACGCCACCGGCGCGGCCGATGGGTCAACTCGAACGATGACCCCGACCTCGCTGGTGTGCCGACGTGACCTCGACGCTCGCTGAGCACGGTGCCCCGGTGTCGCCCGTGGACTTCCGGCGGCCCAGCCGCATCAGCCGCGACGCGATCCTGGCGCTCGAGACGTCCCACGACGCGTTCGCGCGGCGGTTGTCCACCGCGTGGAGCTCCGGCAGCTACGCCGCCATCGAGATCGAGCACGTCGCCACCGAGCAGCTGTCGGTGGACGACTTCGTGCGCTCGCTCCCGTCACCGACCGCGCTCGGGTTCGTGCGCGTCGACGCCATCGGGACCACCGGCTTCCTGCAGATCGACCTGCCCTTCGCGCTGCTGCTCGTCGAGCGGCTCCTCGGTGGCGCCGGCGACGCAGCCGAGGCCGACATCGGGCGGCGCCCCACCGACCTCGAGGTGGCGCTGCTGACCCACGACCTGTTCGGGCCGGCGACCGCCGCGATCGACGAGGCGCTGCGCGACCTCGGTGGCGAACCCAGCGAGCTCGTCGGCTTCGAGGCCGTGCCGCAGCCGCTGCAGCTCGGCTCACCCGCCGAGCTGCTGGTGCTGCTGACCTACCACGTGGAGCTGCGTGGCGACCTGCCCGCCCAGGGCCTGGTGACCCTGGCCTACCCGGTCGGTCAGGTCGTCCCGGTCCTCGACCGGCTCACGCTCGGCCCGACCGACGACGACACCGCCGCCTCCGCGTCGGCCGCGATGACCGCCTCGCTGATGGCCACCGAGGTCGAGCTCGCGGTCCAGCTGTCCGGCTCGCTGCTGCCCGCCGCCACGATCGCGGGGCTGCGCGCCGGCGACATCGTCCGGCTCGACCACCGCTCCGAGGCGCCGGCGTTGCTGGTCTGCGACGAGCGGACCGTGGGCACCGCCCACCTCGGTCGTCGCGGCCGTCGCGTCGCCGCGCAGATCATCACCCCGCCCACGCCGCGCTGAGCCGCCCGCCGGCCACCTCTCACGCCGTCCCTTCCCGCACCACCCTCCCTCGGAGACCACCATGTCGCAGGATGTCGCCCACGCGGATCTGCCGGACCTCACGGCCGGTGCCGGCCCCGGGACCCCCGGGGACATCAGCCTGCTCGGTGACGTCGCGCTGACGGTCACCGTCGAACTCGGGCGGGTGAAGCTGCCGCTGCGCGACGTGCTCGCGCTGCAGGAGGGCTCCGTGCTGGAGCTCGACCGGCTGGCCGGGGCCCCCGTCGACGTGCTCGCCAACGGCACGCCCGTGGCCCGTGGCGACGTGGTCGTCATCGGTGACGAGCTCGGCGTGCGCATCTCGGAGCTGCTCGGGGCAGCGGCGGCATGATCGAGTCGTCCGCCGGCGCGCTGCTGCTGTTGGCTGCCCTCGTGGCGGTCCCGCTGCTGCTGCGTCGCCACCGTGCCTCGACCCCCGACGGCGTCCGCGTCGTCGGGCGGACGGCGCTGCACAAGAACGCCGTCGTGGCCATCGTCGCCGTGGGCGACCGCCGCCTGCTGGTCGGTGCCGGCGAGCGCGGGGTGCAGCTGCTGACCGAGCTCGACCCGGCCGGTGCCCCCCCGGCCACCGTGGCCGACGCGCTCGACCTGTCGACCACCAGCACCGACCTCGCCGCCACGCTGGCGGTGCCGTCGTCGTTCGACCGCATGGATGCGGCCGGACACCTCGCGGCCTCGACGTCGCCGAACACCTCCGAGGTGCTCGCCGGGCTCGAGCGCACCCGATCCACCGCAGGGCCAAGGACCGGCCTCGTCGACCGTCTCCGTGGGATGACGGTCCGTACCCCCGTTCAGGGGAGGCCGTTCCATGTCGTCCTCCGACGCTAGGGCGCCCCGCCGCAGCCACCGCACCCGGCAGCTGCTGCTGCTGCTCGTGCTGCTCGTGACGTTCACCGTGTCGACCGCGGTCGGCGCAAGCGCGCAGGAGGCCCCCGAGATCCCGCTCGGGCCGCAGGCGCCGACCGCCCCGATCGCGCCCGAGGCGCCCCAGATCGACGACGTGACCGGCCTGACCGTCACCCTCGACAACGGTGGCGACGGGTTGTCGCAGACCGTCACCACGATCGTGCTGCTGACGGTGGCGGCGTTCGCCCCGATCGCGCTGCTGCTGATGACCAGCTTCACGCGGTTCGTGATCGTGTTGTCGCTGATCCGCAACGGCATCGGGCTGCAGACCATCCCTCCCTCGCAGGTGCTCATCGGGCTGGCGTTCTTCCTGACCCTGTTCGCGATGGGCCCGACGCTCGGTGCGGTCAACGACGCGGCATGGCAGCCGTTCGTCGCGGGGGAGATGGACCTGATCGAGGCTGCGACGGCCGCCTGGGAGCCGATGCGTGACTTCATGCTCACGCACGTGCGCCCCGAGGACCTGCGCATGTTCCTCGACATGGCCGGGCTCGAGGAGCCCGCCAACCCCGAGGAGATCGGCGCGACCACGCTGGTGCCGGCGTTCGTCATCTCCGAGCTGCGCACCGCCTTCACCATCGGCTTCGTGGTCTTCGTGCCCTTCCTGGTCATCGACCTGGTCACCGCCGCGGTGCTGATGTCGCTCGGGATGGTGATGCTCCCGCCGGTGTTCGTCTCCCTGCCGCTGAAGCTGCTGCTGTTCGTACTGGTCGACGGGTGGTCGCTGATCTCCCGGTCGCTGGTGATGTCGGTGTTGGGGGCGTAGCGGTGAGCGACGGACAGGTCCTGGAGATCGTCACCAACGCGATGCTGCTCGCCAGCAAGCTCGCGGGGCCGCTGCTGATCACGGCGCTGGCGTTGGGCGTGTTGATCTCGCTGATCCAGACGGTCACCCAGATCCAGGAGATGACGCTGACCTTCGTGCCCAAGGCCGTCGGGATGATGATCGTGCTGGTCGTGGCCGGGAACTGGATGCTGGGGGAGGCGACCGCCTTCACCCGGCAGCTGTGGTCAGCGATCCCCGGCTACGCGGGCGGGTGAGCGGCCGATGACCCCCGGCATCGTCGAGGTCCCGATCGATCCCGCCTGGGCCGTGGGGCTGGTGCTGGCCATGGCCCGGATCGCCGCGTTCGTCCTGGCGTCCCCGGTCACGGGTCGCTTCCTCCCCGCGACGGCCCGCATCGCCGCGACGGTGGCGCTGTCGCTCGCGGCGGTCCGCCCCGTGCCCGGGCTCATCGAGATGGGTGACCTGATCGCCGCGGCCGGGATCAACGTCGTGGTCGGGCTCGCGCTCGGCTGGGTCAGCGGCCTGATCCTGCAGCTGTTCACCAGTGCCGGTGGGATCGTCGACCTGATCTCCGGTCTGTCGGTCGCGACCATCTTCGACCCGTTGATGGGGGACCAGTCCGGCGTGTTCGCCCGGATGTTCAACCTCACGGCGATGACCCTGTTCGTGGTCACGGGCGGGTTGGGGCTGCTGGTCAGCGGCCTGCTCGCGAGCCTGCGCCTGATCCCGCTCGACGCCTCCCTGGCACCCCAGGGCGGGTTGACCGCCGTGGTCATCGAGACCGTGAGCGAGGTGATGCGTCGCGGCGTGGAGCTCGCCCTGCCGATCATGGGCGTCATGCTCCTGCTGGAGCTCGCGCTCGGACTGGCCGCCCGGTTCGCGCCGCAGACGAACG
Organism: Nitriliruptoraceae bacterium; assembly: GCA_020832455.1. Classification (GTDB taxonomy): domain Bacteria; phylum Actinomycetota; class Nitriliruptoria; order Nitriliruptorales; family Nitriliruptoraceae; genus PWLR01. Next base: position 3,703 of record JAFIEQ010000059.1, on the reverse strand, counting down.
TCTTCCTGCTCGGTCTGCCCGCCAAGACCTTCGCCGCCATCACGCTGGTGGGCTCCGCGTGGGTGCTGTTCCCCGACGCGATGGCCAGCGCCCAGGACGTGGTCGTGCGCAACCTCGAGCTGACGATGCGCGGGCTCGGCGCCGAGGGCTTCACCGACTGACCCGGATCGTCGCCGCGGACCCGCCCGGGTAGGTGCCCGTGGGCCAAACGCTTCAGGTTTCGGCATGCCGGTCGACCGGTCGGAGGTGCGGACGGACCCGCATGCCGACGGTCATGGATCGACCGTGTTCGCCACCGATCGATCCGAACCGGGACAGGTCCGTTGAGCCAGAAGGACGGCAAGACCGAGAAGGCCACGCCTCAACGTCGCCGCAAGGCGAAGGAGGAAGGCCAGGTCGCGCGCAGTCAGGAGGTCGCGGTCGCGACCTCGTTCGTGGCGATGGTCCTCGTGCTCGCCGTCGGTGGACGCAGCATGGTCGAGCGCTCCATGCAGGAGCTCAGCGTCACCTTCACCACCATCGACTCACCCGAGGCGCTCGGGCAGTCGGGGCTGCGAGCCGCCTCGCTGTTCCTGATCCTGGCGGGTCCGTTCCTCGCCGCCGCCGTGGTCGCCGGGGTCGCCGCCGGCGCCGCACAGGTCGGCCTGAAGTTCAACGTCAAGCTGGCCAAGCCCAAGATGAACCGGCTCTCGCCCAAGCAGGGGTTGGAGAAGCTCAAGCCGGGTCAGGCGTCGTGGGAGCTGTTCCGCGCCGTGCTGAAGCTCTCCGCCGTCGCCGCGGTCGTCTACCCGACCGTGGCCGCCTGGCGTGACCACCTCGCCAACGACCGCACGCTGGCCGGCGCCATCGACCGGCTCACCGGTGCCTACGGCGGGGTCATCGTCCGTGCCGCGATCCTGGCGCTGATCATCGCGCTGGCGGACTTCGCCTACCAGAAGCGCAAGTCCGACAAGAAGATGATGATGTCGCGCCAGGACATCAAGCGCGAGTTCCGCGACAGCGAGGGCGACCCCTACCAGAAGGCCGCGCGTCGCCGCCGGGCCTCGGAGCTGTCCCGCAACCGGATGATGGCCGACGTGGCCACCGCCGACGTGCTCGTCGCCAACCCGACCCACCTCGTCGTTGCGCTGCGCTACGACCCCGACGAAGGTGCGCCCCGGGTGGTCGCCAAGGGGGGTGACCTCGTCGCCGACCGGCTCAAGGAGGTCGCGCGCCGTCACGGGGTCCCGATCACCACCGACATCCCGCTGGCGCGTGCGCTGTTCAAGCAGTGCCAGGTGGGCCACTTCGTGCCGTCCGCGCTCTACGAGGCCGTCGCGGTCGTGCTCGCGCACGCCTACCGCCGCACCGGTCGTGGGCCCGGCAGCAGACTCCCGTCAGGTGTCGCATGAGCGCCATGGGCAACTCCAACACGCTGTCCCGCAGCCTGATCCCGGCGGTCATCGTCGGTGCGATCGTGGCCATGGTCGTCCCGATCCCGGCCGTGCTGCTCGACATGCTGCTGGCGATCAACCTCGCCTTCGCCCTGCTGGTGCTGCTGGCGGTGCTGACGCTGCGCGACACCCTCGACCTGTCGACCTTCCCGTCGTTGATCCTGATCACGACGCTGATGCGGCTGGCGCTGAACGTCTCCTCGACCCGGCTGATCCTGCTCGAGGGCTACGCCGGGCGGGTGATCGAGACGTTCGGGTCGTTCGTCGTCGGTGGGTCGGTGGTCGTGGGTCTGGTCGTGTTCCTGATCCTGGTCGTGATCCAGTTCGCGGTCATCACGAGCGGTGCCGGCCGTGTCGCCGAGGTCGGTGCCCGCTTCGCCCTCGACGCGATGCCGGGTAAGCAGATGGCCATCGACGCGGACCTCGCCGCGGGCCTGATCGACGAGCGCCAGGCCAAGGAACGACGCCAACGCATCAGCCAGGAGTCGGAGTTCTACGGCGCGATGGACGGCGCCTCGAAGTTCGTCAAGGGTGACGCGATCGCCGGCATCGTGATCGTGCTGATCAACCTCGTCGGCGGGCTGGTCATCGGCATCACGATCAACGGCATGGACCTGTCCACCGCCGCGGCGACCTACTCCCTGCTCACCGTCGGCGACGGGCTGGTCAGCCAGATCCCCGCGCTGATGATCTCCGCCGCGACCGGTCTGCTCGTCTCGCGTGTCGACGAGGAGGAGGACCTCGGTCCCACGGTCGGACGCCAGCTGCTGCGCGAGCCCCGGGCGCTGCGGACCGCGGCGCTGGTCCTGGCCGCCATCGGGATCATGCCGGGCCTGCCCAAGCTGCCGTTCGCCGCGTTGGTCATCACGCTGCTGGTCCTCGCGGCCCGTGCCTCGGCGCGCATGGCCGAGCAGAGCACGGCCGTCGAGGAGGCGGAGGCCGAGGCCATCGCCCTCGACCCGGACGACCCGCGCGCCCTGATCGACCGGCTGCGCATCGAGCCGCTCGAGCTGCACCTCGCCTACGACGTGCTCGACCTCACCGACCAGGAGGCGGGCGGCGACCTGCTCCAGCGGGTCCGGGCGCTGCGCCGTCAGATCGCGGAGGAGCTCGGCGTGATCATGCCGGCGATCCGCACCGCCGACGACGTCGCGTTGCCGGCCTCGACCTACCGGGTGCTGGTCCACGGCGTCGAGGTGGCACGCGGCACGGCGCCCCGTGACCGCGTGCTCGCGCTGCCGTCGTCCGATGACAGCGACCTCGGCGGTGTCCCCGGTGAGGAGACCATCGAGCCGGTCTTCGGGCTGAAGGCCTACTGGGTCCCCGCCGAGGCCCGCTCCCGCGTCACCGCCTTCGGTGCGACCGTCGTCGATCGTTCCGCGGTCGTGGTCACCCACCTGGCCGAGGTGGCCCGCAGCAACGCCGCGGACCTGCTCAGCCGGCAGCAGGTGCAGCAGCTCGTCGAGTCGCTGCGCGTCGACGAGCCGTTGCTCGCCGACGAGGTCGGCACGGAGACGCTGTCGATGGCGACGCTGCACGACGTGCTGCGTGAGCTGCTGCGCGAGCGGGTCGCCATCCGCGACCTGGCCCGCATCGTGGAGGCCGTCGCCACCCGCGCGCGGGAGACCCGCAACCTCGACCAGCTGGTCGCCGCCGCCCGGGTCGCCCTCGGCGCGGCGATCGTCCACCGCATCGCGCCCGACAACACGCTGGGTGCCATCACGCTGGATGCGGAGCTCGAGGGGGAGCTCCACGAGCGGGTGCGCGACGTCGACGGCCAGCTCCAGCTGGTCCTCGAGCCGGCACGCCTCGCCCCGCTGCTCAGCGACGCGGCGCGGCTCGCGCAGGACGCGAGCCCGTTGGCGTCCGCGCTGGTCGTCGGCGTGCTGTTGCGTCGCCCGCTCGCACGTGCCCTGTCGTCGGCCGGGATCGACGTGCCCGTCCTCGCCTACCCCGAACTTCCCGCCCACGCCAACCTCACGGTGATCGGAGCCATCGGTGCCGCGCATGCTGACGTCTGAGACGACCGACCCCATCTCCCTGGACCCGCCCGTGATGGGCGCCACGGAGGTGGTCGAGGCCGAGACCACGGAAGCCGCCATCGCGGCGGTCCACGCCAAGCTCGGTGCCGACGCACGCATCCTCGATGCGCGTCGTGTGCTGCGCGGCGGCATCGGCGGCTTCTTCGCCAAGGAACACGTGCAACTGCACGCGGCGCCGGCCGCGTCCGGTGGCGCCGTTCGCGCGCCGGTGTCGCCGACGGCACCGGC
>JAFIEQ010000058.1 GCA_020832455.1 Nitriliruptoraceae bacterium | reverse complement strand
CGAGGTGACCGGTGACCGGTCACCTCGGCAGGGGACGCTCAGCCCTGCGCGGGCGCCTCGGCCGGTTCGTCGGCGGGTGCGGGCGGCGGGGTGGCCCCGTCCGCGGCCGGCTGCTCCTCGGCGGGCGTGTCGCCCGCGGCGCGGGTCGCCTGCTCGGCAGCCTGCTGGCGCTCGAGCTCGATCTCCCACTCGGCCTTCGGCTCGGAGGTCGGGACCCCGCTGTCGGCGGACTGGGTCGCCTGCAGCGCCTGCTGACGCAGCTCCTCATCGGGCGAACGCGAGGCACGCAGCAGCAACCCGTCGGCGACCGCGTCGGCGATGACGCGGGTGAGCAGCGCGGAGCTGCGGATCGCGTCGTCGTTGCCCGGGATCGGGTACTGGACGACGTCGGGGTCGCAGTTGGTGTCGAGGATGCCGATCACGGGGATGTTGAGGCGGTTGGCCTCCTTGACCGCGATCTCCTCGATGACGGTGTCGACGACCCAGATGGCGTCGGGGAGCTTCTGCATCTCCCGGATGCCGCCGAGGTTGGTCTGCAGCTTCTCGTGCTCACGGTTGAGCTGCAGGACCTCCTTCTTGGGCAGCAGTTCGAAGGTCCCGGAGGACTCCATGGCCTCGAGTTCCTTGAGGCGGGCGATGCGGCCCTTGATCGTCTGGAAGTTGGTGAGCATGCCGCCCATCCAACGTTCCGTGACGTAGGGCATCCCGACCCGGTTGGCCTGCCACTCGATGGTCTCGCGGGCCTGCTTCTTGGTGCCCACGAAGAGCACGGTGCCACCCTTGGCGACGAGGTCGCGGGTGAAGCTGTAGGCGGATTCGATGTACCCGACGGTCTGTCGGATGTCGATGACGTAGATCCCGCCGCGCTCGCCGTAGATGAAACGGCGCATCTTCGGGTTCCAGCGGCGGGTCTGATGCCCGAAGTGGACACCCGCCTCGAGCAGTTGACGCATGCTGACGACAGCCACGATGAACTCCTTGGGTTCGGTTGGGCCTCCGCCCGCGTCCTCCGGGGACCGTCCGTCGCGTGGAGCGGCGGACGGTGCGCGACCCACCTCGTCGGCTCGCGGACGCGGTACGCGTCCGATCGGGCCACGAGGCACCGGGGTCGCCCGTCGGCGGGCGTGTGGGATGGAAGTCGGTGAACGTGACGACGGGCCCACCGCCAGGGCAGGCCCGCACGTCGTGGAGGGTAGCGGACGTGTGGTGACCGGGTCCACCGGCGACCGACGCCGCGTGGTGGCTCACCAACCGAAGGACCCGAGCCGGCCGAGGAGTTCCGCGGCCGTGCCGATCCCGTCGGCCAGCGCCGCGCCCGGCCCGGTGCTGAGCCGTCCCGGTGCCTCGACGAGCTCCTCGCCGGCGAGGAAGCGCCACAGCTGCTCGCGGACGGCCTCCGTCTGGAGCACGCCGGTGTGCCCGCCCGGCAGCACCCGCGTCGTGACGTGATCGGCCGGGAGGGTGGGGTCGAACCCCGGGTCGGCGGGCAACGAGCCGAACAGCGGCTGCCCGGCGCGCACCCGGTCGTCGCCCGCACGCGCGTCGTGGCGGGTGCCGGCCCAGCTGTCCAGCGCCGGCGGACCCGCGCGACCCGCGGAGACGACGAGGTCGCTGGACCCTCCGAGGAACAACGTGCGCGTCCCCATCGCCAGCGGCCCAGCCGTGCCGTCCGCCACCGCGTCCAGCCAGGTGGTCGCGAGTCCGTGGCCCTCGTCGGACCGCGCCGCGAGCTGACCGATCGCGGGCGCGTCGAGCGGCAGGCGGTCGCCACCGAGTCGCCCGTCACCCTGGAGCCGGCGGACCGCGTGTCCGACGACCGGCGTGCGATCGATGGCCCGGGCGATCGTGGCCAGGTCCGAGCCGTCGACGGGTGAGGCGATGGTGACCAGGTTGGCGACGGTGGGCAGCGTCGGGTCGTGCGGGTCGTGGTGCTCGAGCAGGTAGCGCAACGCGACGAGTCCGCCCTGGGAGTGGCCCACGAGATCGACCGCCTGTCCCGGATGTCGTGCCGCGTGCGCCCGCAGCTGCGTCGCCAGGTGGGCGGCGGCGGGTCCGGCGCCCGCCCAGGTGTCCGCGACGCCGTAGGGGTGTTGGTCGCGGTCGGGCCCGTCGACGTCCGGCTCGGAGCCATCCGCGCGGTCGGTCCCGGACCCGGCCTGGATCCGTCCCGCGTAGGACAGCCGGGTCGTCTGCGCGGTGGGGTAGCCGAGGTCCGCGGGGTCGATGAGCGTCGAGCGGCTGCTGGTCGACAGGCCGGCGATCAGCACCAGGTGGTTGCCGTTGGGTGGGACCGCGAAGCCCGGCGCGCTCGCCGCCGGGCTCGGTGCGGTGCGCCACCCACCGGTCCGGGCACCCACCCAGGGCACGTAGGGCGTCACCACGTGGTGCGAGCCCTCCCACCCACCGGGACCGACCAGCGACGGACGGCCCATGCGGTCGTCGATGAGCGCCAGCGGGTCGAGGTAGCCCAGCGCGGTGCGCGCGCCGAAGTGCAGCCCGCGATCCGCTCCCCCATCGCCGTGACCGCCCGGAGCGAGCACGCCGAGCACCGTGGAGCGGCGGACGAGGCCTCCGGCGCGCACCTCGAGCGCGCGCAGGGGGCCGTAGGAGGTGGTGATGCCATCACCGTGGTCGATGCTGACCCAGGTGATCCCGGCCACGACACCCGCGTGCCGCACCCGGCCCGCGTTCGCGGCGTGGACGACGGTCCCCACCGCGACGTCGAGATCGACGCCGCGGTGGCCGGGACCGAAGCTGCTCCGCGGCGCCTCGTACGCCCGGAGGACCTCCCCGCGAGCCGGTAGGACGTAGCGCTCGTGGTCCGGGGGCGGAGCGACCTGCGCGATCGCGGCTGGCGTCGTGGTCGACACGAGCAGGCTGGCGAGCAGCAGCGACACGACGATGGGTCGGCGGCGCACGACCGGGCGGCGCAACCCGGCACATCGCCGACTCGATCGCCGGACGACATCGGCTCCCGGATCCACGTGCACGGACCTGCTCCTCGTCGCCCCCGACGCCCTACCGCACCGTAGGGGGCCATCTGCGCCGTTCGGGGCCGGGCTCCATCGAGCCTGTGGACGACCTCGGTACGCGAGGCCACGACCGAGGCGGGTCATACCGACCGGCGCCGACGTCGAACGCCGGTGGAGCCCGACGATGCGTCGATCCGAGCGGCCTGATCCCCCACGGACACGCCGACACGACCGGGAGCCGGACCCCGATGCCAGCCCACCGAACCGACGTCCTGCGCGCCGTCGACGATCTCGTGGATGCCGTGTCACCGGAGCTCCGGCGACCCGACACGGAGGCGATGAGCGACGCGCTGCTCCACGCGCCCACGCTGCGTCGCCTGATCGTGCTGCTGATCGAACGTGATGCCTTCGATGCCGACCTGGCCACCGCCATGGCCGAGACGTACGCGCTCGACGCACTCCCGGCACTGCGCCAACTGCGTAGCTCGCTGCCGGCCTCGCTCGCCGGGTTCGTCGCGCTGCTCCACCAGGTCGTGCGATCGCTCCACCCCGACCACGCCCCCGTCTGGGGGGAGGCCGCCGACCGGATCCGCCGGGTCTCTCTGGGGCGCCGCCGCGTCCTCGACGTGTTACGCGCGGGTCCGGACCGCGCCTGGTGGATCGCGTTCGCCGACCGCCTGACGCTCGACGACCCCCACGCACGGTTCCCAACCTCGCCCTACCGGTGGAGCGACGGCGCCGTCATCAGCGCCGAGGGCGGCCGCGTCGTGGACGCGACCATGACGAGCCGCACCTCGACCTCCGTGCGCGTGACCGAGGGCGTGCTGCGCGCCGACGATCCCCTGCTCCGGGATCTGTACGCGCCGGCGGGGCGGTGCGTCGCGGTGATCGACCACAACGTCGAGGAACACTGGGGCGGGGAGCTACGCGCGTACTTCGCCGGGCACGACATCGAGCTCCATACCCTGGTCTACCGGGCGATGGAGGTCGACAAGAGCATCCGGACCGTCGAACGGATGCTGGGCGACTTCAAGCAGCTCGGCGTGACCCGCGCCGAGCCGGTCCTGGTCGTGGGCGGGGGCGTGCTCAGCGACACCGCCGGGCTCGCCTGTGCGCTCTACCACCGCAGCACCCCCTACGTGATGCTCTCGACCTCCCTGGTCAGTGGCATCGATGCGGGCCCGTCACCCCGCACGTGCTGCGACGGCTTCGGCTTCAAGAACCTGTTCGGCTCCTACCACGCACCCATCGTCTCCATCACCGACCGCACCTTCCTGTCCACGATGCGCGAGGGGTGGCTTCGGCACGGCGTCGCGGAGATCATCAAGATGGCCGTCGTGAAGGACGCGGCGCTCTTCTCGGCGCTCGAGGCGGCGGGCCCCGCGCTGGTGACCACCCGGTTCGGCACGTTCGGTGCGGAGGCGGACCAGCTCGCCCCGGTCTCCCAGGACATCCTCGCCGCGGCGATGCGCAGCTACGTGGAGGCGGAGTACGACAACCTGTACGAGACCCACCAGGCCCGTCCGCACGCGTACGGGCACACGTGGTCGCCGGGCTTCGAGATCCCGGCCGGGCTGCTCCACGGCCACGCGGTCGCCATCGGCATGGGGTTCGGCGCGCTGCTCAGTCACCGCGCCGGGTGGATCGACGAGTCGTCCTTCGATCGGATCCTGCGGCTGATATCGGACTTCGGGCTGAGCCTGTGGCACGAGGTCCTCGACGACGCCGATCTGGTCTGGGAGTCGCAGCAGAAGATGGAACAGAAGCGCGGTGGCCAGCTCGTCGCTCCGGTGCCACGGGGCGCCATCGGGAGCTGCGGCTATCTCGAGGCGATCGACCGTGAGCAGCTGGTCGCGGCCCTGCGCGACTACCGGCGCCGGTGCGCGGACCTGCCGCGCGCCGGCCGTGGGATCGAGCCGCTGTGCCGGGACGTCGGTCTCGAGGACCCGTCGACGGTCGGTATCGGCCAAGCCGCTCCCCTCGCCACCGAGCGTGAGGGAGCCAAGCCGGCTGCCTGACGTCGCCCGTACGCACGTCCCGAACGGAGGCTCCATGACCACCATCCTGCTCGGTTCGATCAGCTCGATCGTCGACACCTCGGAGCTGCAACGCCGGGCGTTCAACGAGGCCTTCGCCCACCACGGACTCGGTTGGTCCTGGGATCGGGACCTCTACCGCCGCATGCTCGCGAGCAACGGCGGCGCGGCACGCATCGCCGCCTTCGCCGACCACCGCGGCGAGGAGGTCGACGCGGACCAGGTCCACGGCACCAAGTCCGCGCGGTTCCTGGAGCTGCTCGAGCGGGAGCGTCCGGTGGCGCGCGCCGGGGTCGTCACGACGGTCGAGACGGCCGCGGCGCGGGGCGTCGCGGTCGGGGTCGTGACGACGACCTCACGCGCCAACGTCGACGCCGTGCTCGCGGCCGCCGGCCTCGACCCGGAGTCCTTCGCCCTCATCGTCGACGGCGAGCAGGTCCAGCGCCCCAAGCCCGACCCGCAGGCGTACGAGATGGCGCTGCGCCACCTCGACGTCGACGCCACCACGTGCGTCGCGGTCGAGGACAACGCCGGCGGCATCGCGGCAGCACGCGCCGCAGGCGTCGTCTGCGTCGCGTTCCCGAACGAGAACACGCGGGGTGCGACGTTCCCGGACGCCGCCGGGCACGTCGAGGAGCTCCACCTCGACGCGCTGCTGCGCACCCTCGCGGGCGCGGCGTGAGTGCTGCCGCGGGTCCGGATCCGGGCCACGAGCTCCGGCCGGTGACGCCGATCGCCATCCTCGCGGCGCTGCTGGAGCGTGTGGCGCAGGAGCTCGACGGGACGCTCGACGGCCGCGTCCACGACGACCTGCGGCGGGCCAAGGCGCTGGCCGCCGGGCTCGACCCCTACCTCGCCCGGTGCACCTCGCCCGAGTCCCCGGCGCTGGCGGCGCTCGCGGGCCGGACACGCACCCACGACTTCGGTGCCACGGCCGACGGCGGCGCTCCCGGTGGGCTCGAGGCCGAGATGCTCTCCGGACACGTGGAGGGGCAACTGCTCAAGCTGCTCGTCAGGATCAGTGGGGCGAGTCGAGCGCTCGACATCGGCACCTTCACGGGCTACTCGGCGCTGGCGATGGCGGAGGCGATGGGACCCGAGGGCCGGGTCGTGGCCTGTGAGGTCGACCCCGGCGTGGCGGACATCGCGCAGCGTGCGTTCGACGCCTCCCCCGCGGGCCGTAGGATCTCGCTGCATATCGGCCCAGCCCTCGACACCCTGCACCGCCTCGCGGATGCCGGCGAGCGTTTCGACCTCGCCTTCATCGATGCCGACAAGGGCGGGTACGTCTCCTACCTCGCGGCCCTGCTCGACCGGGGCCTCATCGGTCCGGGCGGCCTGATCTGCGCCGACAACACCCTGCTGCAGGGAACGCCCTACCTCGCCCCGGACCCCGGCTCACCGGGCGCGGCCATCGCCGACTTCAACCTCGCGGTGGCCGGCGATGCGCGCGTCGAACAGGTGCTGCTGCCGCTGCGCGACGGCGTCAGTCTGATCCGCGTCCTCGAGGGACAGCCGTGAACGGTCGTCTGCTCGCGCGCACCGCGGGGACGTTGGGACTGCTGGCGGCGGCCCTGCCGATGAACCTGGCCCTGACCGGCGCCGCGCTGGCTCGTACCGCGCTGCGCGGGACCTCCCCGGGGGCGAGCGAGATGACCCCGAGGACCATCCTGATCAGCGGCGGGAAGATGACCAAGTCGCTGCAGCTGGCCCGGTCGTTCCACGCCGCGGGCCACCGCGTGGTGCTCGTGGAGACGGCCCGGTACCGCCTCAGCGGGCACCGGTTCTCCCGGGCGGTGGACCGGTTCCACGTCGTGCCCGACGCCTCGGACCCCGGGTACGCCGCTGCGCTGCTGGAGATCGTGCGACGTGAGCAGGTCGACGTCTACGTCCCGGTCTGCGCCCCGGCCGCCAGCCGAGCCGACGCCCGAGCGGCGACCCTGCTCGCGGACCACTGCGAGGTGGTGCACGTCGACGCCGACACCATCGACCTCCTCGACGACAAGTACCGGTTCGCGCGCGCCGCCGAGGACCTCGATCTCTGCGTCCCGCGGACCTACCTCATCACCGATCCAGCACAGGTCCTCGAGCACGAGTTCCCCGCGGACGGCTCCCGCTGGGTCCTCAAGAGCATCCCCTACGACCCCATCCGTCGGCTCGATCTGACCCCGCTCCCGCGGCCGACCCGAGCGGAGATGCACGCCTTCGTCGAGGGGCTACCCATCTCCGAGGAGCAGCCGTGGATCCTGCAGGAGTTCGTCGAGGGCCAGGAGTACTGCACCCACGGCCTGGCGCGTGACGGCGAACTGCAGGTGTGGGCGTGCTGCGAGTCCTCACCCTTCCAGGTCAACTACGAGATGGTCGACAAGCCGGCGATCGAGGCCTGGGTGCGTCGCTTCGTGCGGGCCCACGACCTGAACGGGCAGGTCTCCTTCGACCTGATGGAGACCGCGGACGGCTCGGTGGTCGCGATCGAGTGCAACCCACGCACGCACTCCGCGGTGACGATGTTCCACGGGCACCCCGACCTCGCCCGGGCCTACCTCGAGGACGGGGTGGCGACGATCACGCCCCTGGCGGACAGCCGACCGACCTACTGGCTCTACCAGGAGCTCTGGCGACTGCTGTGTGACCCCCGATCCGTGGTGACCCGCCTGCATGTGGTGCGGCACGGGCGTGACGCGACCTTCGCCTGGGACGATCCGCTGCCGTTCCTGCTCGTCCCCCACCTGCAGATCACCTCGCTGCTCCTCGGCAACCTGCTCGCGGGACGCGACTGGATCCGCATCGACTTCAACATCGGCAAACTGGTCGAGCCCGGTGGGGACTGACCCGGTGGGCACGGACCCGGTGGGCACGGACCCGGTGGGCACGGCGACGACGCCCGCGCAGCCGCTGCACGTGCTCCACCTCGTGGGCTCGGCGGTGGACGACTTCCACGCGGAGCTCTCCCGGCTGTACGCCGCCGACTGCCTCGACGCGGTCGCCGATCGGTCGCGCTACGCCATGCAGGTGGCCGTCGTGGATCCGGACGGGACCTGGCGGCTGACGACCAGCCTGGACGAGACCACGCTCGCCGCTGCGGTTCGGCGGCGACCGTCCGAGGTCCTCGCCGCGCTGGAGGCCGAGCCGCCGGACGTGGTGGTCCCCCAGATGTTCTGCCACCCGGGGATGACGCACTACCGCGCCCTGTTCGAGCTGTTGGGCGTGCCGTCGGTCGGCAACCCCTCGAGGGTCATGGCGATCGCGATGGACAAGGTGGCCGTCCGTGGGATAGTCGAGCAGGCCGGTGTCGACGTCCCCGAGGCGCAGGTGGTGCGGCGCGGTGACCGGGTCGGGCTCGCGCCGCCCGTCGTCGTCAAGCCGGTGGCCGCCGACAACTCGGCGGGGATGTCGCTGGTGCGTCGTGCGGACGAGCTCGAGGCGGCCCTCGAGCGCGCCTGGCGCCACCACGAGGTCGCGCTCGTCGAGCGCTACGTCGAGCTGGGCCGTGAGGTCCGATGCGGGACGATCGTGCGTGACGGCCGGGTGATGGCCCTCCCCCTCGAGGAGTACGCGGTCGACCCGGTCGCCAAGCCGGTCCGGGACGCGTCCGACAAGCTTGCGCGCGATGACGGGGACCGGCTCCGCTTGGTCGCCAAGGATGCGAGCCACGCCTGGATCGTCGACGGCGGGGACCCGGACGTCGCCGCGGTCTCCGCCGCCGCGGTCGCCTGTCACCGCGCCCTCGGCTGCGAGCACCACGGCCTTTTCGACTTCCGGATCGACCCGGACGGGCGGCCCTGGTTCCTGGAGGCCGGGCCCTACTGCTCGTTCGGGCGACGCAGCGTCATCCCGATGATGGCCGCTGCCGCCGGCATCAGCGTGACCGAGTTGTTCGCCGACGCCGTCGCGCAGGCGCTGGTTCGTCCCACCACGCCCGCCGCTCCCGACCCGACGCGCTGACGCGGCCACCCGCCCCCGGATCGTCCGTCCCCACCACCGAGCCCCGCAGGAGCCCTCGATGCACGTCCTCGCCCACGACCCCATCGGCGCGACCGTCCTCGACCTCGATCTCGATCGCCTCGACGAGGTCACCACGGATCGGCTCAAGGACCTGCTCGCCACGCACGGGATGCTCGCGTTCCCGGACCAGGAGCTCGACGATGCGCGGTTCACGACCGCACTCCGTCGGTTCGGGGCGTTGACGTTCACGACCGGGGAGACCCCGGTCCCGGGTCATCCGGACCTCAACGTCGTCAGCAACGTGGGCCGCACCCGACCGCCGCGGAGCAGCTTCCACGTCGACACCAGCTACGTCCGGCGACCACCGGCGTACACCGCGCTGCGAGCGGTGCAGGTACCGGACCAGGGTGGTGCGACGATGTTCACCGACCAGCAGCGGGCGCTGCGGACGCTCCCGGACGAGCTGCGACGTCTGGTGGAGGGGCGGACCATCACGCACGTCGTGACCGGACTCGAACTCGACGACGACGCCGAGTCCCACGCCGAGCACCCCATCGTGCGTCCCCACCCGCGGTCCGGGGAACGCTCGCTGTACCTCACCACGCCACCGCGCTGCGCCGCGGTGAGCGGGCTCGAGGCGGCCGAGGCCGTTGCCCTCATCGACGCCCTGTTCACCCACTCCACCCGGCCCGACAACCTGCATCGCCACGCCTGGTCCCCGGGTGACGTCGTCATCTGGGACAACGCCCGTGTCCTGCACGCGGGCGACCACACGGCCGTCGTCGGCGACCGGGTGATGCACCGTGGCATGGTCGCGGCCGACGGCTACGACCGGGCAGCCTGACGCCGCGCCCGAGGTCCGCACCGCAGCGCGTCCACCGTGGAACTCAGGCGACGAGCTTGTCGGCGATCTTCGCGCGCAGGCTCATGACCGCCTTGGTGTGGATCTGGCAGACCCGCGACTCGGTCACGCCCAGCACCTCGCCGACCTGGGCGAGGGTCATGCCCTCGAAGTAGTACAGCCCCAAGACCGTCTGCTCGCGCTCGGTCAGCCGCGTGATCGTCTGCCGCAGCAACTGCTTGGTCTCCTGGTCGTCGAAGGACTCCTCCGGGAGCACGACGTTGAGGTCCTGGAGCGTGTCCACGAGGGTGATGCGGTCCCCGTCGCCGACGTCGAGCACCTCGTCGAGCGCCGCGACGGAGGTCATCGACAGCCGTGCGAGGGCGTCCTGCAGTTCGTCGACGGTCCAGCCGAGCTCCTCGGCGAGTTCCTCGTCGGTCGGCGAACGGCGGAGCGCGGACTCGAGCTTCTGGACGGCGGCTTCGAGCTTGCGGCCCTTCGCGCGCACGGAACGCGGGACCCAGTCGACCGAGCGCAGCTCGTCGATGATCGCACCGCGGATCCGGGTGATCGCGTAGGTCTCGAACTTGAACCCACGCGCGAGGTCGAACTTCTCGATCGCGTCCATCAGACCGAAGATGCCGTAGGAGACGAGGTCGGCGTGGTCGACGCTCGCCGGCATACCCACGGCGACACGTCCGGCGACGTACTTGACCAGCGGCGCGTAGTGGAGGATCAGCTGTTCGCGCACCGCGGGATCGTGCGCGTCGCGGTAGCGCTCCCAGAGCGCGAGGACCTCATCCTCCACGCTCGCCTCCATCCCAACGGTCGCCGTCACCATGCCATCCTCGCCCGATCGGTCGGGACCGATCCGGGAGGTGCCCCGGGCGGCCATCGTGATCGTCCGTAGGACACAACGGCGCAGCGGCCACTCTACCCACGGTCGGACACCCCGTCCCCGTCCGTCACGGTGGTCCGTCGTGAACGGGCGCGCGGATGGGCGGCGGTGTGTATCTCTCGCAGTCGGCCGCGGGACAGGTGGGTGTAGCGCTGGGTCGTCGCGAGCGAGGCGTGCCCGAGCAGTTCCTGGACCTGGCGCACGTCCGCGCCGTGCTCCAACAGGTGGGTCGCGTAGCAGTGACGCAGCGTGTGCGGGGTGACGTGTCCGAGCCCAGCGAGGCGTGCGGCACGTTCCACGGCCGTTCGCGCATCGCGGGTCCCGAGCCGGGATCCCCGTGTGTTGAGGAACACCGCGTCCTGTGCCCGACCGTCGGACAGCGCCGGCCGGGCGCCCTGCAACCACGTGTGCAGGGCCTGGATCGCGGGCCGTCCCAGCGGGACGAGTCGCTGCTTGCCACCCTTGCCGTCCAGGCGGACGAGGCCGTCGTCGAGGTCGAGATCGGCCAGATCCAACCCGCAGGCCTCCGCGACTCGTGCGCCTGTCGCGTACAGGAACTCGAGGAGCGCGCGGTCGCGGCACCCGTCCGGGGTCGACACGTCCGGCGCCCCGAGCAGTCGTTCGACCTGGTCGAGGCGGAGCACCCGGGGCAGGCTGCGACCCTGCTGCGGGGTGGCGAGCAGCGCGGCGGGATCCCGGGCCACGAACCCGTCACGGGCGAGCAGGGCGAACCAGGTCCGGGTGGTCGAGGCCCGACGCGCCGCGGTGCTGCGGGCGTACCCGTCCGAGATCAGGGCGGCGAGGTAGCGGCGCAGCAGCGGCAGGTCGACCTCGCCCGGTTCGTCGACCCCCCAGTCGTGCGCACGGGTGGCGAGGTGGGTCGCATCGGCCCGGTAGGCGAGCACGGTCGCGTCCCGGCGACCCCGCTCGTGGCGCAGATGCGTCTCGAGGTGATCGATGGCATCGCGCCACGCCGCTGGCAGCGTCAGGGCATCAGGCCCCGACGCGGGGGCAGCGGCGCCGTCGGTCATGGACGCAGACTCGGCGCTGCTGTTGATGGTGTCAAGCACCGTTGCTGGTGTGGCGGGTGACGCGCGGATCCCGACGCAGGCGAACCCCGTCCACGTCCCGCGCCAACTCGCCCGCCACCTGGGCGCGGGTGCAGGCCGCAAGCACCGTGGCGATGGGCAGTCCACTCGCGGAGGCCAGGTCATCGAGGCGGACCGGTCGCGGCCAGCCTGCCCCGAGGACCCCGTGCACAGCCCCCGTCAACATCATCCGGCCCCCCCGCCCGCGCGCCCCCCGCCCCGCCCCGGCGGCGCCCCGGGGCCCGCGTGCACCGGGGGCAGCGCCCCGGGCAGACTCGACGGGCGACCGGTCGGTGGCGCGCCACCCCCGGCGGGGGCGTCGATGTCGGTCGTGTCGGGCCCCGCCGCCGTGTCGGGTGCGCCGGCAGCGGGCGTGGGGCGTGCCGGCAACGCGTCGAGCACGTCCTGGGGATCGGTGCACGGGGCGCCCCCGTCACGCAGGACCTGGTGCGGCGCCTGGGATCCGGGGGCGCGCACGTCCCCGGGGACGGCGAGGACCGGCCGACCGAGTCCCGCCGCGGCGTCGGCGGTCAACAACGCGCCGGATCGTGCACCCCCCTCGACCACGACGGTGACGTCGGCCAGGCCGGCGACCAGCCGGTTGCGCGCCCGGACGGCACCGGGTCGCGGCCGCTGCTCGGGCAACAACTCACCGACCAGCTCACCGCCGGCGTCCCGGATCGCCTCGAACAGGCCGCCGGGCGCGGCGTGCGGCCGCGGGTAGTCGACCGCGTGACCGCATCCGAGGACCACGACCGTGCCGCCCGGACCATCGAGCGCAGCCCGGTGCGCCGCAGCGTCGATCCCGACCGCGCCGCCGGAGACGACGCGCACGCCGGCGGCGCTGCACGCCTCCCCCAACCACGTGGCGATCGCCCTCCCGTAGGCGGAGGCGCGTCGCGCGCCGCCGACCGCCACCGTCGGGGCGTGGTCGTCGGCACGCCCCCGACGGACGAGCCAGGTCGGCACGTCGAGGTGCGGCCAGCCCTCGGCGAGCCGACTCGGGTAGCCCGGATCACCGATCAGGGCGATGCGACAGTCGCGGTCCAGCCACCCGTCCACGACCGTGTCGGCCGCAGCCAGGTCGGTGCCGGTCACGTGTCGCCGCGCGAGCGCCGCGAGGTCACGCGAGGGCACGGTGGCGGGCAGCGCAGGCGCGGCCGCCGCCACCGAGCCACCGGCCGCCGCCGTGGGATCCGCGGCGGACGCCGCGGGCTCACGCTCCCCGAGGTGCCGCTCGGGCCCGAACGACAGCTGCGCACCGCCCTCGTCGGCGACCTGGAGCAGAGCTCGCCGGAGCTGGTCCGGGGTGCGGCGCGGACGCACCGCGTAGGCGAGCACGGCGGCCAACGCGTCCGGGTCGGTCCCGGGCGCGGCGAGCGGGGTGCACCGCTCGGCGAGCCGTGCGTGCGCCGTCGCCAGGACGCTCACGCGGGGACCTGGACCGGTGGGAGGCGGTACGCGACGGCTTCGTCGACGTGGGCGACGTCGACCACCTCGTCACCGGCCACATCGGCGATGGTGCGCGCGACCCGCAGCGCCCGGTCGAACCCGCGTGCCGATGCGCCGGTGTCCGAGACCGCCGCGGCCAGATCGCGCAGGGCCCGCGCGCGGGTCCAGGAGCGCAACACGCCGGCCGGGAGATCACGGGTGAGCGGCGTGACCGCCTCGCCCCCGACCCCGAGCGCCAGCCGGTTGCGCTCCCGGACGCGCGCGCGGACGACGGCGACACGCGCTGCCACCTCGGCGGTGGCCTCCCCGTCCGGCTCACCGAGCAGTTGTTCCCTGCCGACCGGCTCGACCACGACCTGCAGATCGATGCGGTCGAGCAACGGCCCGGATAGCCGTTCCCGGTAGCGCCCCACGCGATCGGGCCGGCACGTGCACGGCCGGATCGGGTGCCCGAGGAACCCGCACGGACACGGGTTGGTGGCCGCGACGAGGATCACCCGTGCCGGGTAGACGACCCGTGCCCGCGACCGGATCAGCTCCACCCGCCCGAGCTCGAGCGGCTGGCGCAACGCGTCGAGGACCGGTCGCGGCGCCTCCAGCAGTTCGTCGAGCAGCAGCATCCCGTGGTGCGCGAGCGCGATCTCCCCCGGGCGGGGGACGCCGCTCCCGCCGCCGATCAGCCCCGCGGTGGAGATGCTGTGGTGGGGTTCGCGGCGCGGTGGACGGACCGGGAGTGGCGACCCCGGGGTGCGCTCGCCCGCGATCGAGGCGAGCGCAGCCACCTCCAGCGCGGCACCCGGGTCGAGGTCCGGCAGCAGCTGGTGCATGCGCCGCGCGAGCATGGTCTTGCCGGCCCCCGGCGGACCGCTGAGCAACAGGTGGTGGCCACCGACCGCGGCGAGCTCGATCGCCCGCCGCGCGACCCCCTGCCCCCGGACATCACGGAGGTCCCCGGGGGCGTCGTGGTCAGGTTCACCATCGGGCGCCAGGGGGACCACGGCCTGACCCGGCTCCCCGTCCCGCAACATGGCCACGACCTCCATCAGATCGGCGGCGGCCAGGATCTGAAGCCCGGGGACGAGCGCCGCCTCCCCGGCCGCGAGCGCCGGGACCAGCAGGCGGGACGCACCCAGACGTCGGGCGCCGGCGGCCAGCGCGAGGGTGTCGGGGACGGCCCGGAGCCCACCGTCGAGGCCGATCTCCCCGCACGCGACCAGGTCGGTGACCGCCGTCACGGGCAGCTGGCGCGTCGCGACCAGGACGGCCAGCGCGAGCGGCAGGTCGAGCGCGCTGCCCGCCTTCGGGAGATCGGCGGGGGCGAGGTTCACCACCAGTCGTTCCTGCGGCCACCGGAACCCGCACCGCTGCAGCCCGGTCCGGACCCGGTCCCCGGCTTCACGCACGGAGGCGTCCGGCAGCCCGATGAGTCGCAGGATCGGCAGCCCCGGGACCAGGCTCGCCTCGACGCGGACCTCGTGGGCCTCGAGGCCGACGAGCGCGACGCCGCGGGTGACGGCAAGGACGCCGTGGGCCACGCTCACAGCGCGTCCGGGACGTGGTGCAGCGTCGCGTTGCGACCGAGGTCGATGGCGACGAGGTCGAGCCGGAGTCGCGCGGGGCGCAGGCCCGCGTCGCGTACGAAGCTGGTCGTCAGGCGCCGTAGCCGTGCCGCCTGCCGGGGGTGGACGGCCGTCAGCGCACCGCCGAACCGAGCCGCGTCCCGACGCGTCTTGACCTCCACGACGACGAGCGTGTCCGTGCGCGGATCGCGGACGACGACGTCGAGTTCGCCGCGTAGTTCCCCGTGCCCGGCGCGCCAGTTGCGAGCCAGCAGTTCCAGCCCGTCCTCCCCGACCAGATGGTGGACGGCGAGGGCCTCGCCCAGTGCTCCCACCCCGTGCGTGGTGTGACCGGACGGCGCATCACCGGCTGCACCGGCGACCGCATCGAGCACGGCCGGGGAGAGCGAACGACGGTGGATGGTGAGTGGGTCCATGCCGGGGACCGTACGAGCGGTCCCGCCCAGACCCGCGTCCGGTCCCGCTGAGCCTGTGGATGACCGGCACGGCACACCGGCGAACAGCAGCCGCACGACCACCCGGGTGGACCGCGCCGGGTGCAGCAGAGCCTCCGGAAAGCCCGCCGCGGTTCCGTCTGGGTCGGCGCGATCGCCGCGAGGTTCACCACCGGGTTCGGCGGGTTCGTGGCATGAGTCCGCCACAACCCCGCGATGCCGACCGCGCCCGGGCTCGGGCGATCATCGACCGTCAGCGACGGGCCTGGCAGCTCGGGGATGCGGAGCTGCTGTTTCGCGACTGGGCTCCTGATGGAGAGCTCCTCGCCCCGGGGCTCCCGGCGATCGGCCTGTGAGCTGGCCGCCGAGCTCGCTGCCTTCCGCGAGGAGTACCGCGATCTGCGGGGCACCCTCACCCGTCTGCTCCTGGACCACGACGGGTTCGCCCTCGAATGGGACTGGGAGGTCACCGGCCGCGCCGACGGGGCGCGCACGCTCACGCGGGATGCGATCGTGTCGCCCGGGCCTCGAGGTACGGCCCGGTCAGGTGCGCTGCGCTCGTGCGAGGTGGTCCCGCCAGCCCCATGGACGGTGATCTCGACCTGGCCATGGGTGACCGCCTGCTCGCAGCGGGAGCCGAGCACACGTGTTCCGTCCCCGGGTTCGATCTGCCCGAGCGACAGAGGCGACACCGCCGTGATCGATGCCAGGGCGCGGGGACGCGCCTCGCTTCGTCCTCGCCGCACACACGGACACGGTGCCGGTGGGCGGGGGAGGGTCGGTCTCCCCACTGGATGGGCTGATCCGCGACGGCAAGCTCTCCGGCCGCGGCGCCTGAGAGATGGAGGGTGGGCTCGCGCTCGCCGTCAACCGCATCGCTTCGTTGGCGGAGTCAGAGACCTCTTCGGCGGGCGACATCGTCCTGGCCCCGAAGGTCGTCACCGCGGACGACCAGGTCCTGACGCTCGAGCCGTCCGCCATGCGCCTGCGGGTCGCCCAGATGCGTCCGCGGATGAACCTGGCCATCCGCGGACGCCACGCCCATGCCGGCCGTGCCCACCAGGGCACCGATTCGAACCACGCCGGCGCACGAACCGTGGACCGGTTCACGCAGGTGATCGAGGACCTCGGCCGGGGACCCGTTGCGATCACCACGGTCACCGGACGGACCGTGTTCTTCCCCACGCTCATCAACGGCGTGTTCGGCCTCCGGTCAGCCCCCGCAGCACGCAACTGTTCCGCGTCCTCCATGTGGGCTGGTTGATGACCCTGCTGCGTCTGCGCCTCCCGGCAGCTCTGCCGAGCATCTTCGCCGCCCTGCGCATCTTGGCTCCCTCGGCGCTCCTCGGTGCGATGGTCGCGGAGTGGGTCGTGTCCGGAGGGGGCTCGGTTTCCTGATCTTGTCCGCCTCCGTCTCCGCGCGGAGATGCCGGCGTGGCATTCGCGGCCGTGGCCGTCGTCGAGCGTCGCGCGATCTCGTGGGCAGCGCACGCGACCCGATGAACCGCAGCTGACGGCACGAGCGATCGTCAGTCGGCCAGGACCCGCGCCAGGCGGTCGATGCGGTTCAGGGTGAAGATGTTGAAGCCGGCCGGCCCGCCGGGGGGCCCGAGGTGCGGGCGCAGCGCATCAACGAGATGGCGCGGCGAGAAGCCGCCGGGCCGGAACAGCCGCGCCGCGAGCCCCGTGTGTCCGCTGAGGAACCGTAGAGAGGCACCGACGCCGGTCTGCCCGGCGATCGTGACAAGGTGACGGCGTTCTGCGGACCCGGGAAGCCCGACGTGGACGGGGAGCTCGATGCCCCGGTCCCGCGCAGCGCTGATCCAGGTCAGGATCGCCTCCGCGTCGAAGCACATCTGCGTGACCATGAACGCGGCGCCGAGCTCCTGCTTCGCCGCCAAGGCGTGCCAGAGCTCATCGTCCTCGATGTGGGGGTGCCCCTCCGGATAGCCGGCCACGCCCACAGAACGGCGCAGGGACCCACCATCGAGATCGACCAGCTCCCGCAAGAGATCGACCGTGGAGGCGTACGGGCCGAACGGTTCCGGGACGTCCCCGGCGATCACGAACAAGGCCTCGATCCCGGCAGCGTCGAACCGCTCGACCGCGTCCCGCAGCATGGCACGGTCGGTGACGATCCGGGCGGCCACGTGCGGGACCGGCCGATGGCCCGCGGCCGCGAGTTCGACGGCGAGGTCGATCGTGGGAGCCAGCCCCTGCGCGGCGAAACAGGCCACCGGGACCGTCGAGCCCGGTGGCAGCTGCTGCGCCTGATCGATCGCGCCGCGCACCGGCCACAGCTCGTAGCGTGGCGAGACCAGGAAACGGTCCATCGCGATCACCGCCGCGGTCGCGACCTGACCTGCTTCGTCGTCCTGACCACTGGACGCGCCGATCAGCTCGCCGAGTGGCCTGCGGTCCTCATCCATATCGCTCCCCGTCCAGATCCAGCCACCAGCGCTTCTGAGCATGTCCCGTACCTGAAGAGCAGACTTTATAAACAGAGAGCGTCCCGTGCACGACGCGCGGGCCGTCGCGCGCCTGGTCGTGATCGTCCGGGTCCTCGGCCCGGGTCAGCCGTCGTCCAGCGCGCCCATCCGGGTGACGGCCTCGGTGAGGACCGCCTGCGAGGTGGCGAAGTTCAGCCGCACGTGACCAGCGCCACCCGAGCCGAACACGTGCCCGGAGCTCAACGCCACCCGTGCCCGGTCGAGGAAGGCGCGGGCCGGACCCGCGAGCTCGGTGACGGTGCCGGGGCCGTCCGTGCCCTCGCCGTCGTCCAACCCGAGCGCGCGACAGTCCAGCCAGGCCAGGTAGGTGCCCTCCGGCGGCGTGGTGCGCACCCGGGGCAGGTGCTCGGCGAGCAGGCGGTCGAGCAGGTCGCGGTTCGACGCGAGACCGGCCAGGAGGGTGTCGAGCCAGGCCTCGCCCTCCTCGAAGGCCACGGTGTGCGCGAGCACACCGAGGTGGCTCGGCCCGTGGCTGACCTCTTCGGGCAGGCGGGCGAGGTCGTCGGCCGCACCCGGACCGGCCACCAGCAGCGCGGCCTTCAACCCGGCGAGGTTCCACGCCTTCGACGCGGAGGTGACCGCGAAGGCGTCCTCGGTGTCCGCGACGGAGAGGTAGGGGGTGAAGCGCGCCCCGGCGAGCACCAGCGGGGCGTGGATCTCGTCGGCGACGACCCGGACGTCGAACTCGCGCGCGAGCGCGGCGACCTCGGCCAACTCCCGCGCGGTGTGCACCACGCCGGTCGGGTTGTGCGGGTTGCACAACAGGTAGGCGACGCGTCCGCTGGTGCGACGGGCGGCGTCGAACGCCGTACGCAGCGCCGCGGGGTCGAGACGGCCGCGGGGATCGAGCGGCGCCTCCAGGATGCGACGGCCGTCGTGCGTGACGAAGGCGTGGAACGGCGGGTAGACCGGGGCGTTGACGACCACGACGTCGCCGGGGCGCGTCACCAGGCGCAGGACCTCGACGATGCCGAGCATCACGTCGGGCGCGATGGCGGTGCGGTCCACCTCCAGGGCGTCCCAGCCCCAGCGGCGGGCCGCGAACCCGGCCAGCGCCTGCCCGTAGGCGCGGCCCCCACCCGGGTAACCGGTGTCCCCACGGTCGACGGCCGTGTGCAGCGCCGAGGCGATCGGCGGCGCGAGGGGCACGTCCATCTCCGCCACCCACAACGGCAGCACGTCCTCGGGATGTTGGCGCCACTTCACGCTCGTACGCCGGCGGAGCTGCTCGATCGTCAACCGCTCCAGCGGGTTGCCGCCTTCTGCGCGCGGGTCATCCACGGAGGAGCCTCCCTCGAGCCGTGCCGGTCGACCGTGCCGGTCGCACCGTGCCGATCACGCCGTCACCGATCAGAACACCCCGAAGGCCCACAGCAGACCGGCACCGAGGATCACCCCGGCCGCCACGAGCAACCAGAGGTCGTTGCGCTTGTCGTCGCGGTAGCGGCGGGTGGCGTTGAAGCCCATCGTCGACTCCTCGCGGGTGGGCATCGGGCGCCCCGGTCCGGGGCGGGGGGCGATCAGCGGTCGAGGAAGGTGCCCACGTCCGGGTCGTCGTGGATCAGTTCCTCGACGTTGACGTCCCGGAAGGTGAGCACGCGCACGTCCTTGAGGAAGCGTGCCGGGCGGAACATGTCCCACACCCAGGCGTCGGTCAGGTGCAGTTCGAACCACAGGTCGTCCCCGTCGTGGGGGGTGACCTCCACCTCGTTGCACAGGTAGAAGCGCCGCTCGGTCTCCACGACGTAGCGGTAGAGGCGGACGACGTCGCGGTACTCGCGGTACAGCGACAGTTCGAGGTCCGACTCGTAGGCGTCGAGTTCCTCGGGGTTCACGGTGCTCCTCGCGCCGATCGCGACCGGCTCGGGGATCGCCGGCAGGCGCCCGACGATGCTACCCGCGGCCGACCCGGTGACGGCCGGCGCCGGCGACGTCGCGGTCGAGGGTCGCGGTCGGGGTCGCGGGGTCCGGTGGGACGGCGGTCCGGGGCGGACCCGTTAGCGTGCGACGCCATGGACTCCCGACGTGCGCCCGTTCCCTCGCTCCGTGCCGAGCGTCCCCACCTCGCCGCCGGACGTGTCGTGGCCGGCATCGACGAGGTCGGCCGTGGCTCCTGGGCGGGACCGGTCAGCGTCGGCGCGGTGATCCTGCCCACCGACCGGCGGCTCTACAAGCTGCGTGACTCCAAGCGGCTCACGGCGCCCGCCCGCGAGCACCTCGCCGCCCGCATCCGCGCGTCCGGGGCCGGCATCGGGATCGGCCACGCCACCGCCGGCGAGATCGACCGGCTCGGGCTCGCAGCCGCGTTGCGCCTGGCGGCCCACCGCGCCGTCGACGCGCTGCCGCGGGAGCCGGACACGGTGCTGATCGATGGCACGGTGGATCTGCTCGACGGACGGGCCGCCCACCGCGAACTGCTGATCAAGGGCGACGACCGCAGCGTCTCGATCGCGGCCGCCTCGATCGTCGCGAAGGTCACCCGCGACGCGATGATGGTCGAGGCGGAGCAACGCTTCCCGGGGTACGGGTTCGCGGCCAACAAGGGCTACCCCTCCCCCGCGCACCGCTCGGCGCTGGCACGGCTCGGCCCGAGCCCGCTGCACCGCCACTCCTGGGCACCGATCGTCGCACTGACGACCCCACGGTTGTTCGACGACGGGTGACCGGGGCCTGTCGCTGCTAGCCGTCGGGCTCCCCGTCCGGCGCCGAGGTGGCCTCGTCGAGGTCGTAGCTGGTGCCCATCAGGCTGCCCGCGTTGTCCAGCGGCCAGATGATGAACGCCGCGCGCCCCACCACGTCGTCGATCGGGACGTAGCCGAGCTGACGGCGGGAATCCGCCGAGTTCGGTCGGTTGTCGCCGAGGAAGAACAGCTGACCGTCGGGGACCGTCACCGGACCGAAGTCGGACGGATCCTGGAAGACCACGTACGGCTCGTCGAGCGCGGTCCCGTTGACGAAGACGACGCCGTCCTCGATGAGGATCTCGTCTCCCGGCAACCCGACCACGCGCTTGACGTAGTCGCGGGCGCTGGCGGGGACCAGGCCGAGGAACTGGCCCACCCCGCGCACGAACCGCTCGCCTGGGGTCACATCGCCCACCAGGTCCCCGAGCGACTCGCCCTCGAAGACGGCGATGTCACCGCGCTCCGGGTCGCCGAAGCGGTAGGTGACCTTCTCCACGACCATCCGGTCGTCGATGTCCAGCGTCGGCTGCATCGATCCCGAGGGGATGTAGAACACCTGCAGCAGGAACGTGCGCAGCAGGAACGCCAGGACGAACGCGATCAACAGCAGGACGGGCAGCTCGCGGAGGAACGACGAACCCGACGAGCGGCGGGTGCGTCCGCGCGACGCGTCCTGCTCGCCGGCGGACGACGTCTGCGAGCTCGCAGCCCCGTCGTCGCCGACCGGCTCGCGTGCACGGAACCCCTCGCGGGGTGGTCCGGGGAAGAGGGGCTCGTCCAACGCGGGTCCGGGCGAGCGGTCCGTGGAGCCCTCGGACGTCGCCGCGTCGTCGACCTCGCAGTCGTCGCCGTCAGCTGGCCTGTTGCCCTCGTGCGGCTCGTCGCTCATGGCGGACCGGTCCCCTCGCGTCCGACACGCGGACGACGCACCTGCACACCAGCGCGACGTGTCAGCTGGCGAGCTCGCGCTTCTCCTTGATGCGCGCCTTCTTGCCGACGCGATCGCGGAGGTAGTAGAGCTTGGCGCGACGCACCTTGCCGCGACGCGTCACCTCGATGGATTCGATGACCGGGCTGTGCAGCGGGAACGTGCGCTCCACGCCGACCCCGAAGCTGATCTTGCGCACGGTGAAGCTCTCGCGGAGCCCGCCACCACGCTTGGAGATGACCACGCCCTCGAACACCTGGACACGCGAGCGGGTGCCCTCCACGACCCGGACGTTCACCTTGACGGTGTCGCCGGGCCAGAACTCGGGGAGGTCGTCGCGCAGTCGCGACTCCTCGACGATGTCGACCTTGTTCATCGGGCTGCCTTCGGGTCCAGGCTGGCGGGTTGGTGCGGAAGATGTGGGCCCACGCGAGGGCCGCGTGGCCGGGGGCGCGAGCGGGGGGTGGGAGCCACCCGGGCACGGTCGGCGGCACACGAGACCGTGGTCGGGCCGCCGGTGCTGGCGCCGGGCGCGCAGAGATGGCGCGCGACGTGCGCTGCGGTCGCAGAGGATACGACCAGCGCACGGCCGAGGTCAACCGGGGGGATCCTGGTGTGCGTTCGGCGGCAGCAGATCGGGTCGACGCTCGCGGGTCAGTTGCTCCGCACGCTCGCGGCGCCAGGCGGCGACGGCGCCGTGATCGCCGGAGGTGAGCACGGGCGGGATGCCCTGGCCACGGACCTCGGCCGGCCGGGTGTACTGCGGGTACTCGAGCAACCCCGAGGAGAACGACTCGTCCTGCGGAGAGGCCTCGTTGCCGACCACGCCGGGCACGAGGCGGGTCACGGCCTCGACCACGCTCGCTGCCGCCACCTCGCCGCCGAACAGCACGTAGTCCCCCAAGGAGAGCTCGTCGGTCGCGACCAGGTCGTGGACGCGCTCGTCGATCCCCTCGTAGCGACCGCACAGCAGCACGATGCGGTCCTCCTCGGCCAGCGACGCGGCCTCTGCCTGGGTGAACGGTCGACCGCGGGGCGTCAGCAGGATCGTGCGCGGTCGAGGCCCGCCGGCGTGGTAGCGCGCGCCTTCGGGGGGCGGACCGCCCGGCGGGCAGGCGGCCGCGTCGAGGTCGTTCCAGACGGCCTCGCACGCGGCGATCCACACGTCGGCCCGCATGACCATCCCGGCACCACCGCCGTAGGGCGCGTCATCCACGGTGCGGTGGCGGTCGGTGGTCCAGTCCCGGAGATCGTGGACCCGGACGTCGAGCCGCCCATCGTCGATCGCCTTGCCCAGCAACGAGGTCGTGAACGGGCCCTCGAACCACGCCGGGAAGATCGTGAGGACGTCGATCCTCACGAGGATCGCCCATCGGTCCAGACCCTCACGAGGATCGCCCATCGGTCCA
>JAFIEQ010000057.1 GCA_020832455.1 Nitriliruptoraceae bacterium | reverse complement strand
CCCCCCCGGGGCGGCCCCCCCCCGGCTGGGTTCGGCCCCGGGGGCGCCCGCCGGCCCCCCGCACCCGCGGGGCCCCCCCGCGCCACCCGGGGGGGGCCACCATCGTGGAACCGTCAGCAGGGCTCAGCGGTCGGCAGCGACCGCGGAGCTGATCTGGTCGCTGATCGCGCGGTTGATGTTGGTCTGGGCCTCGGTCGCCTTCGAGCGGGCGGCCGTGGTGAAGGTGGAGACGGTGTCGACCGCGTTCATCTTCGCGGTGCCCTCCCAGTCGGTGCCCTGCAGGGACCCGAGGTGGGCGGTGAGCGCCTCCTGGATGGTCGAGAAGTGGCCCGTCACCATCGGCTGCAGCCCCTCGAGCGCCGAGGTGTCGAGGTCCACGACGTCGGAGGCCGGCGGCACGGACGGCGCCGCGACGGGCGAGCCGTCGAACTGGATCGAGACGGCCCCGCCACCCAGCGAGGCGGAGATGGCGGTCGTCGACGAACGCACGGCCTCGGCGATCTGGCGCAGGTCGTTGATCATCGCGTTGGAGAACTCGACCGCGAGCGTCCCGCACTCGGTCTTGAACTGCTGCGCGTTCGGCCCGAAGTACCGGACCTCCACCACGTCACGCACGAGCGCGTCGAGTGATGCACGCATCTGGTCGAACTGGCCCGACGCAGCGCGGCTGTAGCTCTGGATGGACTCTGGGTTGACTCGGATGATCGACATGGCGTCCTCTCGGTCCGTGGCGGTGCCTGGTGCCCCGCGGTCTTCAGACGGTCCATCCCCCGCATCCCCCACCCCCCGTATGGGATGGAACGATGTGATGTGTGAAGGACCTCGATCGCGCGGAACGCTACCACAGCGGACCACCAATCGGGCGAGGCATCTTCGGGGTGCGCGCAACCTGAGCGCCATGCGGGCGCTGGCCCCCCGGGTCGATGTGGCCATGTGGCCCTGCGACCGCTACCTCGACCGGCGTGCGCTGGCGAAAGACCGGATGGCGACGACCAGGTAGACCGCCAGCACGAGCACGCTCACCAGCGAGGTGATCGCGGCGGCTTCGGCGTCGGCGAGTCCGCCGAGCGGCTGCAGGGAGCCGAGCAGACCGAACAGCGCGACGACGAGCGCCGCGTGGATGGCGTGCTGGCTGGCCTCGATGCGTCCGGCGACGATGCCGAGCACACCGATGACGATCCCGAGCAGCGAGGGCAGCAGGGCGGTGACGCTCGCGAACCCCGTCGCGACGTACGCCACCACGCCGACCACGAACAGGATCGCGCCGACGATCCGAGTCACGTTGACCATGGCTGGGGGTCTCCTTGCGGGCTGGGTGCAGGTTCGATCCGTGGCGCACCAGTGTGCCCGAACCTCACCGTCACCTCGGCGCGTCGTCGCTCAGCCGAGCTCGGGATCGATGGCGACCTGCACCAGCGCCCAGGTCCGTCCGCTGACCAGGATCCCGCGCCCGGCGGGGAAGGCCTGGTTGGGCCGCAGCCGTGGGTTGACGGGCGTGAGGCTCGTCAGGTCGCCGAGGTCGTCGGGCTGCAGCAGCAGCAGCTGGCGCGCCCGCTTGAACGACGACTGCCACGGCGTGGCGCTGAAGGAGGTCATCGTCGCCCCGTCGAACCCGGCGAGCACCCGGATGCGGTCGTGGTCGATGGCCGCCTCCAGCGCCAGGCCCGCCTTGGGGGAGAGCTGTTCCGCGCGGTCGACCACGACTAACTGCAGCGGCGCGGCCGGCGCGCCGGCCGCGGCCAGGACCGCGTCGAGCAGCGGGGCGTGATCGTCCTTGGTGGAGGCCAGCCGGTCGGCTGGCAGCGGCAACGCGCCGACGGGGGAGTCCGGGTCGCCCAGCGCCCAGACCGCCCCGCCGGCGTCCATCAGCGAACGCGCGCCGCGGGCCAGCGCGGTGGAGCGTCCCGATTCCGGCGGCCCGATCACCGTGAGGTGGCTGCGGTGCAGCGGAGCGGTCACGGTGTCGCCGGTCAGATCGGCCAGGCCGAGCACGGCCGTCATCCGGTCGGTGTCGACCGGTGGGAGCTCGCCCGGACCGATCCGGTCCGGCAGCCGCGGCAGGGCGGCCTGCCGACCCGCGGCGGTCTGGCGGGCCAGCTTGTCGAGCGCGTCCGCCTGCGCGCTGGCGGTCACGTCCTCGCCGACCACGGGGACCTGCACGGTGGTCCCCGACGCGAGCAGGGCCCGCCCGTCACCGAGCCGGGCGTCCTTGGCCACGCCGCTCGGGATGCCCAGGTCGACGAGCGCGTCGGTGTCCGAGGTCCGCAGGATCAGGCGTCCGCCGACGGCGTTGGTGATCGCGGCGGGGATCCCGATGCGACGGTCCGCGCTGGCCAGCAGGTGCACCCCGGCGGCACGCCCGGCGAGCACGACCTCGGCCAGCAGCTCCGACCAGATGTAGAGCGAGCCCCGTTCGAAGGTGCGCTCGAAGGTCTCGTAGCCGTCCAGGACGAGCAGCAGTCGCGGCAGCCCCTCGCGGACCCCGAGCGTGTGCAGCGCGGTGAGATCCTCCGCGCGGTGCTCGGCCAGCAGGGTCTGGCGACGGGTCACCTCGGCACGCAGGTGCATCAGGATCCGGGTGGCCTGCTCCAGGTCGTCGGCCGCGGCGACGGCAGCCACGTGCGGCAGGTCGCGCAGCGCCTCCAGCCCACGGCCGGCGAAGTCCAGGACGTGGATCTCCACCTCGTCGGGCCCGACGTCCACGATCGCGGAGCCCAGCAGCGAACGCAGCGTCGTGGTCCGCCCGCTGCCTCCGGTGCCGAACACCAGGATGCCGCCACGGTCCTCGAGGTCGAGCGTGGCGGGCTCCTGGGCCTGCCGTTCGGGCAGGTCGGCGATCCCCAGGATCACGTCCCGTCCGGGGACGCGCTGCGGCAGGGGGCCGAACTCGCCGTCGAGCACCGACTGCAGGGTCAGGAACTCGGGCAGGTCCTCGAGCCACGGCCGCCGGCCCCGGCGGTGCCCGAGCGCCTCGGTCGCGCCGACGATCGCCTCGATGACGACGTCGAGGTGGGTGCGGGTCGCCTGCTCGTCGTCGTCGGCCTTCGGGGGCGGCTGCGGGACCAGCGTCGTGTGGTCCGAGGTCGGGAAGTCGTTGACCTCCAGCGGGGTGATCCCGCCGGCGACGGCCTGCGGCGCGCCGGAGTAGGCCGACTGGAACTCGATCAGCCCGCCCGCACCGAGCTTCGCGTACCCGCGGCCACGCAACGGTGCCGGGATCGCGGCGGCATCCGCGCTGCCGAGGATGCTGGAGGAGTCCTGCGGGTCGAGCACCCGCAGGCTGATGCGCAGGTTGGTGTTGGCCAGGATGTTGTCGTTGACCGCGCCGGTCGGGCGCTGGGTGGCCAGGATCAGGTGGATGCCGAGGCTGCGTCCGCGCTGGGCGACGTCGACCATCCCGGCGACGAAGTCGGGGATCTCCTTGACCAGGGTCGCGAACTCGTCCACGACGATCACCAGCGAGGGCGGGGCCTCGTCGGGGTGCTTCTCGAGCATCTCCTCGAGGTCCTTCGCGCGGCCCTCCATCAGGCGCATGCGGTGGTCGAGCTCCGCGCGCAGCGACACCAGCGCGCGCATCGCGAGGTCCGCGGACAGGTTGGTGACGTAGCCGACGGTGTGTGGCGCGGGTTGGAACAGGTTGCTGGAGGCGCCGCCCTTGTAGTCGATGAACAGCAGGTTCAGCCGTGTCGGGGGGTGCTCCGCGATCAGCGCCGCGATCATCGACTGCAGCAGCTCGCTCTTGCCGGCGCCGCTGGTCCCGGCGATCAGCGCGTGGGGCCCATGGTCGACCAGGTCGATCCAGAACGGCCCGTCCGGTCCCATGCCGATCGGCGCAGCCAGCCCGTAGGGCTTGACGGTCTGCCACCGGCGGGCGACCTCGTTGGCGTCGAGGTGGGTGCTGCCGAGGGTCTCCAGCAGCGGTGCGACACGCGGGATCGACGCGGCTGCCGCGGCGGAACTGGTGTCACGCACCGGCGCGAGCAGGCGGGCGAGTCGCGGTGCGGCCTCCAGACTCAGCCGGTCGGGGGCGAGCTCCACGATCGGTTCGGTCGCGTCGACCGTCCACAGCTCCGCGCGCTGGCCCGCGTCCAGGGCCGGGCAGTCCAGGATGGCCCGCGCCTGGCGGGGCACGAGCTGGCGGGTCGAACCCACCCACACGGTGTAGACGCGGGCGGCGGGACCGTGCTCGAGCAGCGAGGCGACCAGGACCCGGTCCGCATCGGTCAGCTCGTCGAGCAGCAGCACGACGGTCGGGCCGACACGGTCGGGTC
This sequence comes from Nitriliruptoraceae bacterium, assembly GCA_020832455.1. Classification (GTDB taxonomy): domain Bacteria; phylum Actinomycetota; class Nitriliruptoria; order Nitriliruptorales; family Nitriliruptoraceae; genus PWLR01. The sequence goes on along the minus strand of JAFIEQ010000057.1, from coordinate 18,668 downwards.
CGGCGGCCACGACCTCGACCAGACGCTGCAGCAGGTCGTCGGCGAACTCCGTGCCGTGCCCGACGTGCTCACCCGGCAGTGGGGAGACCATGGAGCTCGCGTGCGGCAACCACTTGAACCAGTCCGACAGCGTCCGTCGCCGATCGAGCGCCCCGCACAGCACGACGTCGTCGGGGGAGTGCAGCACGGCGGTCTGCAGCAGCAGCGAGGACAGCGCGGTCTCCACCTCGTGCGAGTCGCCGACCAGCGCCAGCACGCCGCGGTCGGGCAGGCCGACGGTGATCGGGACCGAGGGCAGCAGCCGGCGCTGCTCGATGATCGCCTCGATGCGCTGGTCCGGGTCGTCGTCCACGCCGCCGGGCATCGGGGTCGTGGTCAGCGCCGGGGCGTCGCCGAGCCCGAGCCGCAGGGTCAGGAACCCCTCGTCGTCGTGGCTGCGGCCCCACAGCTCGGGCGTGCGCAGCTCCGCACGACGGGCGAGCTCCACGATGTCGGGGGCGGCGGCGAACCGGCGACGCCGTTCCTCGGTGAGCGCCTCGTCGAAGCGGCGCTGCCAGTCGGCCAGCCGCCGTTCGAAGGTCTCCACCTGCTGCTTGTGGGTCGCGCCACCTCGCCGTCGCTCGCTGACCCAGTTGCCCAGCATGGAGATCGGGGACAGCAGCGCGAACAGCAGGAAGATCGGGCGCTGCAGGATCAACGCGAACGCCACACCCGCCGCGGCCGGCGCCAGCATCGCGAGCACCATCAACGGGCGCGGCTCGTAGGGGGCCGGCGGCCGCCCCGGGCCGCGGACCTCCACCTCGGACAGGTCGGGGTGGCGGTAGGGGGTGCGGTTGAACGGGATCTGGCCGAGCCGGTCACGCACGGTGGCGTGCTCGACGTCGTGGGCGCGCACGACCAGCTGGCTGGAGCCGAGCTCCAGCACGGTGTCGCGGGGCACGGCGGTCAGCTCGGTCACCACGGCGCCGTCGAGCACGACCGCGTTGGTGACGTCCGGCAGCGGGCCCACCTCGACGTTGCCGGCGGAGTCGACGATCAGCTCCACGTGCCGCTTCGACACGGTCGGGTCGACCAGGGTCAGATCGCAGTCGGGGTCGCGGCCGATGGTGAGCCGGCCGGCGTGCAGCCGGGTCGAGATGCCGCTGCTGGGTCCGCTGATGACCTCGCAGAACAGCCCGCTCTGCCCGGCCATGCCCTGCCCGGCGACATCGAGGTAGGTGAGTCCGAGCTGGACGTGGTCGCCGGACACCAGCCCGCTGCCGACCACGGTGCGCTGCGGGTCGAGCTGCACGCCGCGGCGCACGCAGCGGACCTTGGGATCGTGGCCCTGGGGCACGGGCATGCCGAGGTGCCGGGCGAGCGCCGTGCCGAGCTCCGCGATGCGGTGCTGTTCGGTGAGGCGGGCATCGAGGTCCGCGCTGCGGCCGTCCTCGAGCTCCACCCGGAGCTTCAGCTCGATCATCCCTGGTGCCCCCCTGGCGGCCCTGGCCGGCCGATCCGAGCCCGAACCGTAGCCGCGGTCCCGCGGCGAGGGTCGGTGGATGCGACGCCGGGCCCGTCCTCGGTGGGCATCGCGCGCCGGTCTGCTTGGCTGACGTCGGCGGGCACGCGGCGGAGGGGCTCGGGATGCAGGGTCGGGTCGGGGACACCGAGCAACGCCGTGCCCTGCGCGAGGTGGTCCGTCGGTTCACGACCGAGCGGATCGTGCCCCACCTCGACCGCTGGGAGCAGGACGGGGCGTTGCCGCGCTCGCTGCACCGTGAGGCGGCCGACGCCGGGCTGCTGCAGATCGGGTTCCCGACCTCGGTCGGCGGTGCGGGCGGTGACCTGCTCGACGTGCTGAGCGCGTGCGAGGAGCTGATCCTGGCCGGTGGCAGCTCGGGGGTCGTCGCGGGGTTGTTCACGCACGGCATCGCGCTGCCCCACCTGGTCGAGGCCGGCGACCCGGCGCTGATCGACCGGTTCGCACGCCCGGTGCTGGCCGGGGAGATGATCGCGGCGCTCGGGGTCACCGAACCCGATGCGGGTTCCGACGTCGCCGGGTTGACGACGCGGGCCGTGCGCGACGGCGACCACTACGTCGTGGACGGCGCCAAGCGCTTCATCACCTCCGCAACCCGCGCCGAGGTGGTCACCACCGCCGTGCGCACCGGCGGGCCCGGCCCCGGCGGGATCTCCCTGCTGGCGATCGAGACCGACCGTCCGGGGGTCTGGGTCTCCGAGCCGCTGCGCAAGATGGGCTGGTGGTGCTCCGACACCGGCGAGCTCGCATTCGACGGCGTCCGGGTCCCGGTCGCCAACCTGATCGGTCAGGAGCACGAGGGGTTCGCGCAGATCATGGCGCAGTTCGCGCCGGAACGGCTCACCATGGCGGTGCAGTCGGTGGCGACCGCGCAGCGCTGTCTGGACCTCACGATCGACTACGTCGGCCAGCGCGAGACCTTCGGTCGCCCGCTCGCCAGCCGCCAGGTCATCCGCCACCGTCTGGCCGATCTGGCCCGCCGCATCGAGGTGGCACGCACCTTCGTGTGGTCGGTGGCGGAACGGTTCGTGGCGGGCGAGCAGGTGTGGGCGCAGGTCGCGATGGCGAAGAACACCGCGGTCGAGGTCGGGGACGCGGCGGTCGACGAGGCCGTGCAACTGCACGGTGGGATGGGCTACCTGCGCGAGACCGAGGTGGAACGCCACTACCGCGACCACCGGATCATGGGGATCGGTGGGGGGACCACGGAGATCATGACCGAGCTGATCGCCCGGCTCGTGTTGCCGCCGGCGTCGGGGGTGCGTCCGTGAGCGGGGAGCTGGCCCACGTCCTGGACGCGCTCGACGAGCACATCCGCCACGCGATCACGACCGGGGACCGCCGGGGCTACTTCGCCGTGCTCTACCGCCGCGTGACCCAGAAGGTGGAGCAGGGCATCGAGGACGGCTTCTTCGACGACGCGGAACGCATGGTCCGCCTGGATGCGGTCTTCGCGGAGCGCTACCTCGACGCCATGGCGGCCCGCGACGTCGGCGCGCCGGCGACGGCCTCCTGGGAGCTGACCTTCGACGCGGCCGAGCAGCGCCGACCGCTGGTGCTGCAGCACCTGCTGGTCGCCATCAACGCGCACATCAACCTCGACCTGGGCATCGCCGCGGCCGAGTGTTCGCCGGGTGAGCAGCTGCCGGGCCTGCGCCGTGACTTCGACCGCATCAACGCGATCCTCGCCGCGGCGATCGGCACGATCCAGGCCGACCTGACGCGCATCTCGCCGTGGATCGGGATGCTCGACCGCGTCGGCGGGCGCACCTCGACGGAGCTGATCCGGTTCAGCATCGTCACCGCCCGCGCTGGGGCGTGGCGCTTCGCGACCGAGCTGGATGCGGTGCCCGCGGCGCAGCGCGCGGCGACCATCGCGGCGCGCGACGCGGCCGTCGCGCGGGTCGGGCAGCGGGTCCTGGCGCCCGGTGGGGCGCTGTCGACGACCCTGCTGGCGGTGGGGCTGCGGGAGCGGCGCGACGTCGCTGCCAACATCCGTGCGCTGCTCGGGACCCCACCCCCAAGCCTCGAGGACGCGATCGCCGCGCTCGGCACGCTCGACGCCGCACCCTGAGCCGGTCGCGGGGCGTGCCACCGGGACGCGGGTCCCCGGGGCCCCGGGGTGATCTCATCGAGCAGGAGTCGGCTCCCGGCGCGTGCGTTGCAACGACGCCCCGCCGTGCCGAGGGGTCGTCCCGCAGGGTCCTGCGGACCGGCTGGGTCGTCAGTACCTGCGGTCGCCGCCGTCGGTGGTGCGTCGGCCCTCGGCGTCTGTGTCAGTCGGATGCACCACGAACGTATGCGCTTCACTGCTATCATCGCCGCATGCGTACCTCAGTGATCTTCGACGACCGTCTCGCCGCGGAAGCTCGCGCGCTCGGGATCAACGTGTCCGAGGCGGCGCGCGAAGGACTGCGTCAGGCCGTCCGCCGTCGCCGCGCCGAGCAGGATCGTGCGGCCTACCAGGCGCTTCCCGAACAACAGGACGCCGACTGGGAGGACGCCGAAGCCTGGGGCCGACCATGAAGCGCGGCGAGATCTGGCTCGCCGACGTCGGCCGCAAGCCACACCCGGTCCTGGTCATCACCCGCGACGAGGTGCTCGATGTCCGCACCAACGTGACCGTGGCCGAGATCACCACCCAGGCGCGTGGCCTGGCCGTCGAAGTCCCGATCGACACCGACACCGGCGTCCACCAGCCCTCCGTCGTCAACTGCGACGGCCTCCACACCGTCTCGCAACAGCGGCTCACCCAGCGGCTCGGAGTCCTGGACAGCGACACACTCGACGAGATCTGCGACGCGACCGCCGTTGCGCTGGGCTGCGATCGCGACTGACCAGCGACTCGTGCACCGATCACGCCGACACCTCACGACGGATACGTCCCCAGGGCGGACCGCCGCGTGGTGGCGATCGGCGTGCGACTTCCCCCCGACGCGATCCCCCGGGGGTCCCGAGGCCCGAACGGGGGTGCGTCGATGCCGGCCGTGGTGACGGTCCGGCGGGCCCGCAGCGCAGTAGTTTGCGTCGGCTGGCGAGCCCGGAGCGCACCGCGCGCCCGCCTCCTCCGGTTGCGTCGAGCACGTGCCGAGGGACTGGGTACGAGCTCACACCGTGGCCACGACGTTGGGAAGGCGGACGCATGGCGACGTTCGCTGATCACGGGGAAGCTGGCCTGCCGGTCGCGCGCGTCATCAGCGCGATGACCGCCCGGTGGTGCGCGGGCGTGGCCCTCGCCATCGTCGTCCTGGTCCAGACCGTCGAGGCGTTGCCGGCCGGGTCGCTCCCATCCGCGGTGGACAGCTCGATGACCGCCGGATCGGCGTTCCTGCTCGTCCTGCTCATCGGCGCCGTGCTGGCGGTGCTGCGCGGTCGGCTCGGGCTCGCCCGGGCAGCGGGGCTGGTGACCGTCGTGCTCGGGACGGGGCTGGTCGTGATCGCCGCGCTGGAGCTGGCCGGCGTCCCGGAGATGGCTGGTTCGAGCTGGCGGCCGGCCGGGCATGCCGCCACCGTCCACACGTTGCTGGGTGTCGCCCTGCTGGCGACGATGCGGCCCTCCGCCCGGTTGGCACCGGTTCGGCTGGTCGGCCTGGCCATCGGCGCGGTCGCCCCGCTGGTCTCCCTGTCGGTCCACGTGGTCCACGGCGAGGGCTACGCCCTGCTGCCCGGGGTCGCACCCATGAGCGTGACCGGTGCGATCGCGACCCTGCTCGCCACGTGTGCGATCGCGGCGCTCGACCCCGACCGGTGGCCGATGCGGGGGCTGCTGCGGCACCGGTCCGATCTGGTGCTGGTCGGGCGCCTGCTGCCGTTCGTCCTGGTGGTGCCGTTCATCGCGCCGTTGGTGGTGGCCCTCGCGCGGGCCACGGGACTCGATGAGCGACCGACCATCGTGCTGGCGACGTTGCTGCCGATGCTGGCCCTGTGTGGGCTGCTTGCGGTCACCGTGCGCAGCCACCACGGCCTGCTCGAGGAGATCGAGATCCGCGAGCGGCAGCTGGTGACCGCGTTGGACGGCCTGCCCATCGCCGTGATGGTCCGGGGGCCGGACGGCGTCCTGCGCCACCTCAACCCGGGCGCGGAGGCGTTCGTCGCACGCCTCGGGGTCGGCCCGGACGCCATCCGTGGGAGTGCGAGCGAGCTCATGGCCCACGTCGAGGTCGTCGACGAGCACGGACGGCCCTACGACCGCGAGCAACTCCCGGTCGTCTCCGCCATCCGCGACGGCCGCAGGCACGACGCCACGGTCGGGCACGCCCTGCCCGAGGGCGGCTACGCCTGGTACAGCGTGCGCGCGGCTCCCCTGCCGCTGAGCGACGGCACCACGGGCACGATCGTGACGCTCGACGACGTCACCGAGCGGCACAACCTCCAGGCGGAGCTGCGTGCCGCCGCGTCGCACGACGCGTTGACCGGGCTGGTCAACCGTCGGGCGTTGGCCGAACGGCTCGGTGCGGCGCAGGCCCGACGGACGCGTGACGGCGCCGACATCGGGGTGCTGTTCCTCGACCTCGACCAGTTCAAGGCGGTCAACGACACCTACGGGCATGAGACCGGCGACCGCCTGCTGGTCGAGGTCGGTCGTGAGCTGCTCGCGGTGACCCGGCGCAGCGACACGGTCTGCCGGATGGGCGGCGACGAGTTCGTCATCCTGTGTACCCCGATCGACGGGGCGCGGGGCCTGCAGGACGTCCTCGAGCGTCTGGAGGCGGTCCGACCGCAGGTCGAGACCCCCGCGGGCGTGGTGGGCGTCGGCCACAGCGTCGGTGCGGTCCTGGTCGAACCCGGCGAGGACCTGGATGCGGCGTTGCGCCGGGCGGACGCCCAGATGTACGTCCGCAAGCGGGGCTCGGACGACCCCGTGCTGGAGGATGCCCCGTAGGGTCCGGGTGCGCGCGGCGGTGCCGCACGGTCGGTCGATCGACGCCGGCATGCCCGGTCACCACCCGGCCGGCCTTGCGTACGCTGCCGCCCCCGATGGGAGACCCGTGATGGCGAACCGCCTGGCCACCGAGACCTCGCCGTACCTGGCCCAGCACGCCGACAACCCGGTGGACTGGTACCCGTGGGGCGAGGAGGCCTTCGCCGCCGCGCGCGAGCGCGACGTGCCCATCTTCCTGTCGGTCGGCTACTCGTCCTGCCACTGGTGTCACGTGATGGCCCACGAGTCGTTCGAGGATCCGGACATCGCCGCACAGATGAACGCCCGGTTCGTCAACGTCAAGGTCGATCGCGAGGAACGCCCCGACGTCGACGCCGTCTACATGCGGGCCGTGCAGGCCATGACCGGCCGGGGTGGCTGGCCGATGAGCGTGTTCATGACCCCCGAGGGGCGCCCGTTCTTCACCGGTACCTACTGGCCCCGCGAACCCCACCACGGCATGCCCGACTTCCCCAAGGTCATCGCCGCGATCGGTGACGCCTGGGTGGAGCGGCGCGAGGAGGTACTCGGGTCGGCGGACACGATCACGACCGCGCTCGCTTCGCAACGGGAGGAGGCCGGCGGTGGGGCGCTGGACCTCGGGGTGGTCGACGAGGCCGCCTCCGTGGTGCTCACCGGCGCGTGGGACCGCGAGCTCGGCGGGTTCGGTCGCGCCCCGAAGTTCCCCCAGGCGATGACCATCGAGTGGCTGCTGACCCGCCACCGACGCACCGGTGACCCCGAGGCCCGCGACGCCGCCGTGCACGCGCTGGACGCGATGGCACGCGGCGGCATCCACGACCAGATCGCCGGCGGGTTCGCCCGGTACTCGACCGATGCCGCGTGGCTGGTGCCCCACTTCGAGAAGATGCTCTACGACAACGCGCTGCTGCTGCCGGCCTACGCGTCGGGAGCCCGGGTGACCGGCCGCGAGGATCTGGCGCGTGTGGCCCGCTCGACCGCCGCCTACCTGCTCGGTGAGCTGCGCACCGACGACGGCGGGTTCGTATCGGCCACCGACGCGGACTCCGAGGGCGAGGAGGGCCGCTACTTCGTGTGGTCGGCCACGGAGTTCGCGGAGGCCTGCGCGGCCGCCGGCGTCGACGCCGACACCTTCGCGGCCTTCCACGGCGTCACCGACGCCGGCAACTTCGAGGGTCGCAACATCCTGCACGAACCGGTCGACCGCGACACCTTCTGCGCGGCGCGCGACCTCGACGTCGCTGCCTTCACCGACGAGTTGGCGCGCCTGCACGCGGAGCTGCGTGACCGTCGGGCGACGCGCGTCCCACCTGGCGTGGACGACAAGGTGCTCACCGACTGGAACGCGATGGCGGTGCGCGGGCTGGTCCGCGCCGGGCTGCTGCTCGACGAGCCCGACTGGGTCGAGGCAGCACGCACCACCGCGACGATGCTGCACGAACGTCACGTGGTCGACGGCCGACTGCACCACACCCGCTCGGGTCCGACGGTCAGCGTGCCCGCCTTCCTCGACGACCACGCGCTGCTCGCGCTCGCGGATCTGGAGCTGTTCGCCGCGACGGGTGAGACGGTGTGGTTCGAACGCGGTCTGGCGTTGGCGACCGAGGCCAACGCCCGCTTCCACGACGCCGACGACGGTGGCTGGTTCCAGACCGCCGCGGACGCGGAGGCGCTGATCCTGCGGCCGAAGGAGACCTGGGACAACGCGACGCCGGCGGGCACCTCGGTGATGATCGAGGTCTGTCTGCAGCTCGCGGGGCTCACCGGCGAGCTCGCCTGGCGTCGCCACGCCGAGCAGGCGTTGCGGGCGTTTCAGGGGCAGGCGCGCACCATGGCGACCGGCTACGGCTGGTTCCTGCGGCAGATGGAGACCCTGACCGCCGGGCCGGTCGAGGTGGCCATCGTCGGCGCGGGTTCCGCCGAGCGTGCGGCGCTGGTCGCCACGGCTCGCGCCGCGGCCGGCCCCGGCACGCTGGTCGTGGTCGCCGACGCCGATCACGACGGTTCCGTGCCGCTGCTGCGTGACCGCGGGGAGATCGACGGTCGTCCGGCGGCCTACGTGTGTCGGGCGCTGGTCTGTGACCGCCCGGTCACCGAGCCCGCCGAGCTCGCGGCGCTGCTGGAGGGCTGACCGGCACGCGCGTGGCCCGCGGCACGGGCGGCACCCCAGCCATCGGCAACGCAACGTCACACACGCGACCTCGTCCGATCTCGATGCGCTCGGTGAACTGGAACGTGACCCGCACCTCGGCCGCCAGCTACCCGGACGGCTCACCGGACTGCGCTCCTACCGCGTCGGGCTCTCCCGCATCATCTACGAACTCCGCGACGACGCGACCGTGCGCGTGATCGCCATCCGGCACCGGGGAAGCGCCGACGGCATCGATCCTCGCTGACTCCCCACGCTCGCCTCGGTGGCGTCGCAGGAGTTGCGTCGAGGAGATGAAGCGTGACGGGTGCCTTCTTCGACTCGCCCGAGGCTGCCGCTCTGGCCGGTTGGAGTCAGACGCCGGAGGCGGCTCCACGGATCGAGCAGGTGACGGTGCGCGAGCGACGGGCTGAGGTCGTCGTGGACCTCGAACCCGACGATCGGGAGTGGGTCTACTGCGTGCAAGGGGCCCACGGCTGGCGGTCCACCGTGAGCGGCAACGGCCCGACGAGTGCGGTTCCGTCGTGCGGGCAGTCGAGCTCCGTTCGAGGAAGGACACGGGGACAGCTCGGACAGAACCGCGCGAGGTCACCGTCCGGCTGGTCGGTGGTCGTCCCGTCTCCCTGTTCCGTGTCATCCGGGTCCCTGGGGCCAGGGAACGTGCCCGGCGGACGGCACGGCGGGCATGACGGTCCGGTGCCTCGGCCGCACCGTGCACGTCACCCATGGCCCCAGGAACGGGGCGCGGCTACGAGGCCGTCACGGAGTGCAGACCGATCATGTTGCCTTCGCTGTCGGTGACCAGCGACACGAAGCCGTGCTCGCCGATCGGGAACTTCGGCCGCACGATCGAGCCGCCGGCGTCCGCCACCCGTGCCTCCTCGACGGCGCAGTCATCACAGGAGAAGTAGACCATCGAGCCGCCGGGCCCTGGCTGGGCGTGTGCGAGCTTGACCAGTGCCCCGCCGGCACCGTGCGAGGTGAAGTCGTCACCGAAGGCGCGCATCTGCGCCGTCGGGTCCGTCGGGTCGCCCATCGGCGACAGCGTGGTGTCCAGCACCGTCTCGTAGAACTTCTGTGCCCGATCCATGTCCTCGACGTAGATGTCGAACCATCCGACCTTGCGCATGAGCGTCGTCCCTTCAGTCTGGGTGAAGGCCGTGTGCCTTCGGGGACGACTGAAGCGGCGGGCGCTCGGTGAGGATTGGAGATATCAGACATCGAACGTCGTGTTGAACCGGCCGGGTGTGTAGCCGGTCATCGTTCGGAACGAACGCGTGAAGTGCGACTGGTCGGCGAACGACAGCAGGTAGTCCTGCCGGAACGAGCGTTGCAGGCGCAGCACCTTCAACAGATCGTGTGGGGCGAACCCGGTGGTCGCCTTCAACGTCCGTTGGAGTTGGCGTGGCGACAGCGCCGCAACCTCGGCCATGTCGCCGACGTCGTGGATCTCATCGAGGCGCGTGAGGATCGCCGCGGTCACCGGGTTCGGCGCGACGAGGCCGGCGTCGACGAGGGTCGCGACGAACGCGGCGAACACCGTCGCCCTGCCCGCCGAGTCGCACTCGGCTGCCGCCGTCCCCACCTCGATCAGCGGCAGTTCGCCCTCGTAGGGCTCACCGACGTAGTGATCGACCGAGGCGTCGGGGTCGCCGCGCCACACGCCGGGGAAGAACTGGATGCCGGCGTAGTGGAACGACCGGCCCAGGTCGAGGGTCGTGTGGGTGGTGTGCAGCTTGGTCACCCCGGCGACGCGGGGGTCGTGCTGGTCGAACAACAGGTTCACGCAGGCGTCGGGCATGGCGTGCAGCGTGAAGTCGTCGGCCAGGTCGGTGACGGTCCGCAGCTCCCAGAAGCAGTGCACGAGCTCACGCAGCGCCGCCGGCGGCTGCACTTCGTCGTACACGACCGACGTGGCGGTCTTGGCGACGCCATCCTTCACCGGGTCATACATGCGGCGGAGCATAGGCGCGACGGTCGAGCCTGAACCGGCGCCCACCGCCGCGGGTCGCCAACCGGTCAGTCCGGGGCCCACTGGCGCGTCGGCTGCACCTGCTCCTCGGCGTCCGCGGCGCGGCTCAGCTGGCCGTGGTGGCGAGCAGCGCAAGCGGGAGCACGGGCCCGCCGCCGTGCTCGCCGAGCAGCGTCGCCCCGACCGTCATCGTCCAGCCGGAGCTGCGCACCGCATCGAGCAGCAGGACCGGCCCGCTCGGCACCGTCCCGGTCACCGTCAGCGTCGACAGCGCGTTGGCTGCCTGGTGCGCGGAGTTGCTCATCTGCGCCTGCGGTGGCGTGCCGGCGGCGGTGAAGACCCCGTCGTGCACGGGCAACCGGCCGATCTCCCCGAGCCGCTGTGCGACCTGCGTGGTCACGACGCCGTAGGTCGCCGATGGCAGGGTGACGATCGCCTGCGGCCGCTGGGACCAGTCCCACCGGGCGAGCAACCGCACCAGGCCGTCGACCACCTCGTCGAGGTCGTCCGGATCGATCCCGACCGTCGCGTCGCGAGGAGGCCCGTCCCCGGGCGCTGCGGCCGAGGTCGGGAGCGCGTCGAGCAGCCGACGCACCGGCGCGCCGTAGCCGGAGGCGTCCACGCCGGCCAGCGCCCGCCCCGGCTGGGCCTGCAGCGCGCGGTCGATGTTGCCGCGGCGGTCGTGGCCGAGCTGCGGCAGGCCCGACGGCCACCGACGCCGCGGCGGCAGCGGCAGATCGCGTTCACGGACGTGGTCGCTCGCCCGCTGGGTCGCGTCGGCGCGCGGCTCGAGTTCCAGCGGTCGGCCGGTGCATCGCCCGCATCGCCCGCAGAGCGCGGCGGCCGGATCGTCGAGGGCCTCGGTCAGCAGCTGCATGCTGCAGGTCGTGGTGGCCGGGTCGAGGAAGCGACGCATCACCTCGTGCTCCGCCCGGCGGCCGGCGAGCAGCCGCTGGTAGCGGGCGTGGTCGTGGACGTAGGGCGTGTCCGTCGCGACGTAGCCCCCCTCGATGCGTTCGACCACCCCGTCGACGTCCAGGATCCGCAGCAGCAGCTCCAGCCGGGTCCGTCGCACGTTGACGTTGGCCTCGAGCTTGGGCAGCGAGGTGGCGGTCCGGGCATCGAGCTGGTCGAGGATCTGCTCGACCTCGCCCTCGGTGGGCACCCCGGCGACGTCGAAGTGCTCCCACAGCCGTTCGTCCGCGGCGGTCGGCAGGCACACCACGCAGGTCTGTTCCCCGCCGCGGCCCGCCCGGCCGATGGCCTGGTAGTAGGCCACCGGCGAGGACGGCGCACCGAGGTGGACCACGAAGCCCAGGTCCGGTTTGTCGTAGCCCATCGACAGGGCGGTCGTCGCGACCACCGCGGCGAGCTGGTTGGCCTTCAGCGCACCCTCCAGCCGGGTGCGCTCGTCCGCGTCCAGCCGTGAGGTGTAGGCCTGCACGTCGTGGCCGCCATCGGCGAGGTAGCGGGCGGTGCGCTCCGCCTCCGCGACCGTCAGCGTGTAGATGATCCCGGCGCGACCGGGTGGCGCGAGCTGGGCGAGGAAGGCATCGAGCCAGGCCAGGCGCTGCTCGTGGCCGGCGAGGTCGACCACGTGCAGCTCGAGCGTGTCGCGGGCCAGCGGGCCACGCAGCACGACCACCTCGGCGTCCGTGCCGTCGGGCAGGCGGGCGAGCTGCTCGGCGACGTCGGTGACGACCCGGTCGGTGGCGGTCGCGGTGCAGGCCAGGACGGGGACGGGCTCCGCGCGGGCCTCGGCGAGCCGGTCGAGGACGTCGCCGATGCGCCGGTAGTCGGGCCGGAAGTCGTGGCCGTGGTCGGAGATGCAGTGCGCCTCGTCGATGACGAGCATGCCGATGGTCGCCACCAGCCGGTCCAGGATCGCCGCGCGGAAGCGGGGGTGGTTGAGCCGTTCGGGGGACACGAGCAGCAGGTCGACCGCGCCGGCGGCGACGCGGTCCTCCACCTCGGCCCAGTCGTCGACGTTGGTGGAGTTCAGCGTCTCCGCCTGCAGACCCATCGCCCGGGCCGCGGCGAGCTGGTCGCGCATCAGGGCGAGCAGCGGCGAGACGATCAGGGTCGGCCCGGCGCCCGCGTCACGCAGCAGCCGCGTGGCGATGAAGTAGACCGCGGACTTGCCCCACCCGGTGCGTTGCACGACCAGGGACCGGGCGTGGTCGTCGACCAGGGCCCCGATCGCGGTCGCCTGGTCGTCGCGCAGGCGCGCGTCGTCCCCCGCGAGCCGTTGCAGCAGGGCCTGCGCCCGCTCGGTCGTCGACGTCGAGGCAGCAGACGGCGAGGCGGACGGCGAGGCGGACGGCGAGGCGGACGGCGAGGCAGTAGGCGGCGAGGCCGCATCGGGCGTCGGGGCGGTCGGGGGCATGGGTGGGCTCCGGAGGTCGGCGACCACCCTACGACCTGCGTGCGACGCATCGTCCCGCCGTCCACAGTCGTCCGTCCCGCGACCCGGTGCGGCACATCCGGGCGCCGCTGCCTACCTTCGTGCCGCGTCCGGCGTCGGCGGTCCGCCGCCGCGCCCACGACCAGGAGACGAGCACGTGGAACGCGATTGGGGCACCCGCGACGAGCGCTGGGCCGGTATCCGCAGCGAGGTCGTCGAGATGCAGGGCACGTCCGTGCACGTGCTGCGTGCCGACGGCCCCGCCGACGGACCCACCCACCTGCTGGTGCACGGCCTTGGCGGCAGCGGGACCAACTGGCTGGAGGTCATCGGCGGGCTCGCGCAGAGCGGACCGGTCATCGCGCCGGACCTGCCCGGCTTCGGGCGGACCGAACCGCCCCGCCCCGGCGCCAGCCGGATCCGCGCCAACCTCGGTTTCCTCAAGGCCTTCGCCGGGCAGCTTGGCGTGTCCGACGCGGTGGTGCACGGCAACTCCATGGGCGGGCTGCTCGCCACGTTGCTGGCCGCCGAGCGACCGGACCTGGTCGGCGAGCTGGTGCTGGTCGACCCGGCGCTGCCCAGCGCCCCCGGCGCGATCCGCAAGGTCTCCCGGGAGTCGTTCCTGACCTTCGCGCCGTTCGTGGTGCCCGGGCTCGGCCGCCGGGTCGTCGGCAAGTGGTACGCGGACAACACCGCCGAGCAGCTGTTCGCCGACAACCAGACCTTCGTCCACTCGGATCCGACCCGGGTGCGTCCGGCCCTGCGCGAGGTCGGCATCGCCAACACCGCCTACGGCCAGCGCACCCCCTGGCGGCTCGACGGGTTCGTCGCCGCCGGGGAGTCGCTGCTGCCGCTGCTGCTCGGTCGGACGGTGCTGAACCGCGCGGTCGATGCGGTCGAGGCACCGACCTTGCTGCTGTGGGGCGACCACGACCAGCTGGTGGGGCGCCCCGTGATCGACGCGGTGACCGCCCGGCGACCGGACTTCGACGTGCACGTGTTCGAGGGCGTCGGCCACGTCCCCATGGTCGAGGTCGCCGACGACTACCTCGAGGTCGTGACCCGGTGGCGCGATCGGCGCACCAGCGCCCCCGGCCCGGCGGCTGCCGCGAGCTGAGCCGCAGCGCCCGGCGTCGCCTCCTTCAGCGACCGGCGTCGCTCCGATCAGCGACCGGCGTCGACGCGCGCGAGCCAGCGGTGCAACGTGTCGTGGGTGCGCACCGGGTCCTCGAACTGCGGCACGTGGCCCATCGACTCCCACACCTGCACGTCCGCGGCCGGCAGGGCCTCGCGGACCCGGCCGGCGTAGTGCGCGGCGACCAGCCGGTCCTGCGCGCCGAACACCCACAGGCTCGGCGGGATGGTCTGGGCGAGCCGGGTCCAGTACCCGCGACGTCCCGACAGCCGATCGGCGCCGAGGTGGCGGGCACTGGCGATCAGGGCCATCCGGAACCCCGGATCGCGGGACATGCGCACCACGTCGAGCGCGGCCGCCTGCAGGTTGTTCGCCGGCAGCCGGGCCGGGTCGTGGAACAGGTCGCGCACGATGCGTTCGATCACCGCGGCGGGCACCGGGGTCGGTGCCAGGCCCAACCACTGGGGCCGCAGCAGCCGCAGCAGCGGCGCCATGGCCCGGGTCTCGTCGAACGCCACCGCCGGTGCCAGTCCCGTCACGCTGCGCACGGACCGGGGGCGGTGCAGGGCCAGCTCCAGCGCGATCCGGGCGCCCATGGAGTTGCCGACCAGGTGCGCATCGCCGAGCCGGTTGGCGACGAGGTAGCCGTGGACGACGTCGGCGAACCACGCCATGGAGTACCGGCGGCCCGTGGGCAGCGGCTTGCTGGAGCGGCCGTAGCCGGGCAGGTCCAGCGCGTGGACCTCGTAGCGGTCGCTGAGTGCGTCGAGCGTCGGTAGGAACGACACCTTGGAGGCGCCGAGCCCGTGCAACAGCAGCACCGGGGTGCCCTGCCCGGCCACGAGCGCGTCGATCGTGGTGCCCTTGATGCGGGTCCGGGTGGCGCGCAGGTGGCGCTGCCCGCCGGGTGCCGGGGCGAACAGCGTCTCGAAGCGGGCGGCGAGGTCGAGGTCGCCGTGGACCTCGAGGTCACCGTGCAGGAAGGTCGCGATGCCCTCCGCGTGGCCGGCGGCCAGGTCGAGCCAGCAGCTGCGGTCGGTGCGCAGGACCACGTCGGCCGCGGCGGCGGTCGCGGCGCCGCGGGTCAGCAGACACCGCCCGTCGCGCACGTGCAGCGCCATCGGGGCGGAGTCGCCGATCTCCAGGCGGATCGTGGCGTCGATGCCCTCGGCCGCCTCGGCCTGGAACCGCTCCACGAGGCCGACCATGGACAGCCGCACCGCGTCGTGCACGTCGTCCGCGAGCAGCACGTCGTGCGCGGTCGCCCCCAGGGCCGAAGCGGCCCGTCGTGCGGCCACGTCCCCGCCAGGACGTCCCACGCCGGTCACGGAAGTTCCCTCTCTCCGCGGCCACCCTATGGGGTGGGTACGCGGCGGTGCGGGACCTCGCACGTCTCCCGAGGCGGGCCCTGCACCCTGGTATCCGACCCCGTCGGCCGGATGGATGTCCGGGTGAAGCGCTACACGGTCGCCGGATCAGGCGTCCGACGCGGCCAGGAACCGCAACCCGCGGCTACCCGCGACCCGCCACACGAGCCCGGCGTCGAGCAGCCGCTCGAGCTCCGCACGGGCATCCTCGGCGCCCAGCGAGCGGGCGGCCCGGTGGTCGGCGATGGTGAACGTCGGGGTCGTCTCGACGAACCGGCGGGCGGCGTCGGGTACCTCGCCCTCGAGCGTGCCGAGCGCCCGGGCGGCGTGGCGCAACCCCTCGGCGACCGCCTCCCCCCACCGTTCGAGCCAGATGGTCTGGTCGCGGCGACGGGCCGTGCGCGCCACCTCCTCGGCGTAGCCGAGCGGATCGCGGGCCAGCGCGGGTTCCGGCACGGCGAGGCGGTCGGGGTCGAGCCCGCGGGCGCGCAACGCCAACCGGGCGGCCGCGCGGGCGAGCCGGCCGTTGGCGGCGTCGAACGGGTGGATGCGCAACAGCTCGACGTGCAGCACCCCGCTGGCGATCAGCCCGTGCTCGCGGGCGCCGGTGGAGGCGAGCCACGCGTCGAGCAGCGCGAGCTCGCCCGGGACCTGCGCCGGGTCGGTCGTGAAGTACACGATGCGCCCGGTGGCGCCGTCGTGCACCGCCTGCTCGCTGGTGCGGGGCTGCCCGGCGCGTGCAGCGGTCACCAGCCCCCGCGTCAGACGGCGGTGCAGTTCCGCGAGGGTGTCGCCCGGGCTGGTCAGCAGCGGCTCGGCGAGGTCGTCGGACTCGTCCGCGGCGCGGACCCCGAGGACCTCGAGCGCGCTCACCTCGTGGTCGTCCGGATCGTCGAGCACCCGCAGGGTGTCGAGCCAGGTGGCCCGTGCCGGGGCGTCGCGCACGACCTCGCGGTCCCGGCCGGTCAGCTCGGCGAGCACGGCCGCGGCCGCGTCGGCATCGGGCAGCTCGTCGGTCGTGGCACCGTCCAGCACCAGGGTCGCGCGCGCCGCATCGTCGGCACGGCGGGTGCGCAGCTCACGGCGCGCCTCGGTGGGAGCGCGACCGATCGCGGCAGCCAACCGCTCGACCTCCGCGACCAGGCCGACCAGGTGGGGACTGCGCGAGAAGGTGGGCGGGGTGGTGCTCAGCGCCACGGCAGCAGCTGCCGGCCACGGATGGCCTGCGCGTGGATCCGCCCGTGCCGGCGACCGAGCGCGTAGGTGGCGCTCGCGAGCGCCCCGCCGCCGGAGATCGCGGTGGTGGTCTTGACCGCCTGCTTGGTGCGCCGGGAGAACTCGACCATCGGCCAGCCGCGCTGGTGGGCAACCGTCGCCAGTGGCTTGTCGGCGTTGACGGCGACCGGGTGACCGACCATCTCCATCATCGGCAGGTCGGAGGCCGAGTCGGAGTACGAGAAGCTCAGCCGCAGGTCGTAGCCGCGTTCGGCGGCCAGCTTCGCGATCGCCTCGGCCTTGCCCTCGCCGTAGACGAACGGTCCGTCGAGCTGGCCGGTGTAGCGCCCGTCGACGACCTCCGAGGTGGTGGCGATGGCCCCCTCCATGCCGAGCGCCTTGGCCAGCGGGGCCACGACCTCCACCGGCGAGGCGGACACGATCCAGCAGTCGCGCCCGGCCTCGTGGTGCATGTCGACGAGGCTGCGCGACTCCGGACGGACCTTCTCGAGGATGCGCGGGACGATCTCCTCGTTGAGCGCGATGAGGTCGGCCTGCTGTTGGCCCTGCACGGCCTGCAGGATGCGGTCACGGACCGACTCGGAGCTCTCGTCGGTGGCGCCGAACAGCTTGAACGAGATGGCCTTGGCGCCGTCGCTGAGCAGGTCCGCGGTGGGGATCATCTTGTTGCGCCACGCGGCGACGCCGAAGTAGAAGGCGGAGGACCCGCTGATCAGCGTGCGGTCCAGATCGAAGAACGCGGCGGCGTTCGCGTCGGTCATGTCAGCGCCTCGTCGTCGGGTCGGTGGGACGTGGTCGTCCGTGTGGATCCCCGACGATACGCGAGATCCCCAGCCCGGTGCCGCGGTCGCGCTCCCTTCCCCGTGGAGCGTGGCTGCGGTCCGGAACTGGGGACCTCGTTGGCTCGACAGTAGGAAGCCCGGGGGGCCGCTGTCGACCGGCTCGTCCACAGCGGCTGTGGACAACTGGCCCCAGGGTGTGGATGGCATGTGGACCGCCCGGTGGACGGCGCGGACGGTGCGGCAGACTGCGGGACATCGATGCACGTCGCAGGGGCCGTGGCGGGACGAACGCTCTCCACAGGTGGTCCACACCGTGTGGATGACCGGCGATCTGGGAGGTCCGCTCGTGCTCGTGCGAGCCTCGCACGACCCGGCCACTCGACCCCCCCGCCACCCTCGGGTGTGCTACCCGAGCCGTCCCACCATCCGCGTCCGACGCGCACGGTGACCGACCGACAGGAACCCGCGATGTCCCGTGACCGTGCCGCTCGCCCCGTCGCGGCCTCCCGCCCGGCGCGTGAGCGACGTCCCGCGACCGCGACCTGGCCGCCGCTGGAGATCGTGCGCAGCGCCAAGCGTCGGCGGACCGTCTCCGCGCGCTTCACGGGGGAGACGATCGTGGTGCGGGTACCCGCGCACATGCCGCCGGCCGACGAGCAGGACGCGATCGAGGCGATCGTGACCCGCACGGTCCGCCGGCACCGTGCGGATCGCCGCGCCGACGACGCGATGCTCGCCCGGCGGGCCGCCCGGCTCGCGGACCGCTACCTCGACGGGGTCCGACCGCGCTCGGTCACCTGGTCCGACCGGATGCGGACGCGGCTCGGGTCCTGCTCGACCAGGTCCGGGGACATCCGCATCTCCACCGATCTGGCCCGGCATCCCGACCGGGTGCTGGACGCGATCATCGTCCACGAGCTCGCGCACCTGATCGAGCCGAACCACGGCCCGGCCTTCCACGCGCTGGTCGACCGCTACCCGCACCGCCAGTGGGCCGACGGCTACCTGGAGGGCTTCGACGCCGGCCGCTTCGCCCGGGTCGTGGACCCACCGTCACCCGACGACGAGGGTCCGCCTGGCGCCTCCGCGGCTCACGCCACGGAGCCATCATGATGCCATCGACTCCGGACGCCGGATGACGTCGGTGCGCCGGGACGAACACCGCACCGCACCGCACCCCAACGGCACGTGCGGTGCC
>JAFIEQ010000211.1 GCA_020832455.1 Nitriliruptoraceae bacterium | reverse complement strand
GGCGTGGCTCCGCGCGGCGTGGCGCCACGCGGCGGGGCCCCGCCGGGCGTGGCCCCGGGCGGCGGCGTGGGGCCACCCCGACGACGCGTCGGGGGCGGGAGCTCCTGCAGCCGGGCACGCAGCGGCGCGGCCTGCCGTCGGGCGTCGCGCACGCTCAGCGGCAGCGGGGACCAGCCCAGGTGACGACCGAGCTGGACGATGGGTGGGGCGACCGCGCTGGCGGCCATCACCGTGGCCGGGGGACCGAGCTGCGCGGGTGCGCCTCCACCGGGCAGCCACAGCACCCGGTCGGCGTACTGCACGACCCGCTCGAGCCGGTGCTCGGCGAGCAGGACCGTCAGGCCGAGGTCGTGCACGAGCCGCTGGATGGCGCCGAGGACCTCCTCGGCGGCCGGCGGGTCCAGCGCGGAGGTCGGCTCGTCGAGCACCAGGACCGACGGGTGCGCGGTCAGCACCGATCCGATGGCGACGCGCTGGCGTTGCCCCCCGGAGAGCTGTTCCAGGGGACGGTCACGCAGGTCCACGAGCCCGAGCAGATCGAGCGTCTCCTCGATGCGACGCCGCATCACGTCACCGGGCAGCCCCAGCGACTCCATGCCGTAGGCGAGTTCCTCCTCGACCACGTCGGTGACGAAGCCCGCCCGCGGGTCCTGCCCGACGACCCCGACCAGGTCGGCGAGCTCGCGTGGGGGATGGGTCGCGGTGTCGCGCCCCCCGACGACCACCCGGCCGTGCAGGGTCCCGCCGGTGAAGTGGGGGACCAGCCCGTTGACCGTGCGCAGCAGGGTGGACTTGCCGCTGCCCGTCGACCCGACGACCAGGCAGAGCTCCCCCTCCTCGATGGTGAGGTCGATCCCGGCCACGGTCGGTGCCGGGGCTCCGTCGTAGGTCACGGCGACCTGCTCGAAGCGGATCATCGGGTGCCCGCCGCGCTCGGCTCGGTCGTCGGTGCCTCCGGTGCGACGACCGCCGGCCGTGGTGCCGGCGCGACCATGCCCGGCGGGGGCGGGGTCAGCACGGCGGGCACGGCGGCGACGAGCAGGCCGATGGCGATCGCGGGTGGCAGGGGCAACGCGAGCAGCGGCAGCGGCGTCGGTCGCAGCGCACCCGGATCGACCATGCCGGTGCCGATGACGGCCGCGGCGAGGACCAGCCCCCCGGTGACCGTCACCCACTCCGGACTCCGCCAGGGGTCCGGGCGGTAGCGGGACCGCTGCACGCCGCGCCCGGCGGTGGCCAACCCGCCGACGGCGAGCCCCACCCCGAGCGTGAGGACCGGCAGCCCGAGCCAGGCCGGTCCGGTCGCGTCCAGCAGGCCGTACATGCCGAGCAGCAGCCCGACGAGACCCGTGATGGTCAGGGCGATGGTCCGGCGTCTCGCCGCGATCGGGACGGAAGCGCGCCGGCCGTAACCCCGCGAATCCATCGCCGCCGCCAGGGCCAGCGACCGCTCGAGCGCGTCCTCCAGGACGGGCATGGCGACCCCCAGCAGGCTCCGCGGCCCCCGGTCCGGCCGGCCACGCAGTCGCCGTGCCCGGCGGATGCGCTGCACGGATCCGACCATCGCCGGCGCGAAGGACAGGGCCACCACGACCGCGACCCCGACCTCGTAGAGGGCGGCCGGGGCGCTGGCGAGCAGACGCTTGGGGTTGGCGAGCGCGTTCGCGGCGCCGATACCGCCGAGCACGGTCGCGAGGCGCAGCCCGTCGATCAGGGCGTCCATCAGGGCGCGGTCGGTGATCGGGCCGCCGAGCGTCACCCCGGCGGCCCAGGCGGGCAGGGGGATCTGCGGCAGTTCGAGCAGCACCGTGCCCGGGGTGGTGGCGCCGAACACGGTCTGGGCCACGACCCGGATCAGGATCACCACCAGACCGAGCTTGAGGAACACCACGAACGAGCGGGCCCAGGGGGCGTCGGTCCGGCGCGCCCGGACCACGACCGCCGCGACCGCGATGATCAGGAGCAGGATCAGCGGGTTGGTCGTCGCGGACGCGGCCGCGGCCAGGCCGAGCGCCCACAGCCACCACGCGCCCGGGTGCACGGCCCGCGGGATGAGGCGGTCGCTGGCGCGGCGGCTCACGTCGCCGCTCCGCCGGCGTCCGGCGGCGACGTCCCGGCGCTGCGACCGGTCACCCGCGCCCACCAGGCGAGTCCCGCGAGCGCGAGCGCGACCACGGCCGCGAGCAGGATCCCGGTCCCGCCGCCCTCGTCGGTCGCCGCCGCGAGGATGGGCTCGCCTTCCTCGTCGCTCGGGTCGCGCTGGTCGACGGACGGTGCCGTGGTCTCTGGCGTGGAGGGTGTCGGCTCGCGGGCCGATCCGCTCGATGGCGGCGGGTCCGGGGCGATCTCCTGCGGGGTCGGCTCGGAGGGCCCGGACGTGCCCTCGTCGCTCGGCTCGTCGGCGTCCGAGGTCGCTGTGTCGCTCCCGCTGGGCGTCTCATCGGTCCCGGACGACTCCGAGGAGCTGCTCTCGGAGGCTGGCGCGTCGCTCCCCGCCCCGCTGGACGCGGTCCCGGAGGACGACGACCCGCTGCCGGAACCCGACGACGACCCGCTGCTGGACGAGGACGTCGCACCCGACGACGAGCCGGAGCTCCCACTGGACCCGGACGACGACCCCGACCCACGGCTGCCCGATCCGGCGCTCGAACCGCTGCCGCTCGATCCCGAGCTGCCTCCGCTCGAACCCGAACCCGATCCAGAGTCCTCGGGATCGGGTTCCTCGGGCGGTGGTGCGGGCGCCCCGGCCGGCGAGGAGGTCCGCGGCGCCGGGGCGGCGCCGGACCGCCCCCCCGCGGCCGTACCCGGCGCCCGGGGACGGCCGCACGCCCCCGGCGAGGTCTAGGTAGCCGCCCC
>JAFIEQ010000210.1 GCA_020832455.1 Nitriliruptoraceae bacterium | reverse complement strand
TACCGCTCGAGCTCCTCCCGCTCCTTGGCGCGCTTGGCCTCCTCGTCGGCCTTGCGCTGCTCCTCGGTCTTGCCGAGCGACGCGCGGAAACGCGCCGCGTCGGCGTCCGAGACGGACGACGAGTGGCTCTTGGCATCGATGTCGAGCTCGGCCAGGCGACGCAGGACCTCCTTGTTGTGGAGACCGGTGTCCTTGGCCAACTCGTAGACGCGGACCTTGTTGCTCACGCGTGCTCGCTCCTCACGGTGCCGTCGGCACCTCGCAAACGCACCTTGCCGGACAGGATGTCCAGCGCCGCGTCGATCTCCGGCGCCGTCCCACCGCGCAGGGCGCGGCGGAGGGCGGCTGCATCACGCCGTCTGGCGGCGTCGAGGCAGCGGGGATCGGGGCAGACGTACGCCCCTCGGCCGGGGTGCCGGTCGGTGTCGTCGGCTCGGACCCCCTCGGGGGTCCTGGCGATCCGCAACAGCTGCCCCTGGGGGCGAGCGGTGCGGCAGGCGACACACGTCCGGACCGGCGCGCGAGGCGCGGTGTCTGGCAAGGGTACTTCCTTCACGCCCCCTGGCGGGAGCCGTGGTCGGATCGGGGGTCTGGCTGGGGTCGACGCCGGGTGGGTCGACACCGGTGGGTCGGGGTCGTCGTGCGTACGTCCGGGGGCGGGACCCTGCGGCGCTCCGGGCGCGTCTTCGCCCCCGGACCCGCCGTCGCTGGCGGTACCGGGGCCGGTGTTCAGGTCATGCGGTCGACCCCTCGGTGGTGTCGGAGGCCGACTCGGGGTCGCCAGCGTCGTCGGGGGCGGCGTCGCCGTCGACGACCGGATCGGCGTCGGGCTCGCTGGTCGCCGTGGCGGCGGACTCCGGGGTCAGCCCGCCCGCAGGCGCACCGCTGACCGGCAGGTCGGTCGGGCCGGCCTCGGGCTCCGCCGAGGTGACGTCGTCCTCCTCGTCCTCCAGCGCGGAGCGCCGGGTGGCCTCCGCACTCTCGAACGCCGCCTGGATCGCCGCCTCGCCCTCGTCGGAGAGCGGGTTGCCGTACTCGTCGATCAGACCGGCTTCGAACGCGTCCTGGAAGGCCTTCTGCTCCTCGGCGAACTGGGTCTCCGACTTGATGTCGATGCGCCAACCGGTGAGTCGGGCCGCCAGCCGGGCGTTCTGGCCCTCGCGACCGATCGCGAGCGAGAGCTGGTAGTCCGGGACGACCACCATCGCGGTGCCGTCGTCGGGGTAGAGGTAGACGTTGGTCACCTTGGCCGGCGACAGCGCGTTGCCGACGAGCTGCTCGGGCTCATCGGCCCAACGCACGATGTCGATGCGCTCGGACTCCTCGGAGTGCAGTTCCTTCTGGACCGCACGGGCGCGTTGACCGCCGGGTCCGACGCACGCGCCGACCGGATCGACGTCGGCGTTGTTGGACATCACCGCGACCTTCGTGCGGTGGCCCGCCTCGCGGGCGATGCCCTTGATCTCCACGATGCCCTCCTCGATCTCGGGCACCTCCAGGGCGAAGAGGCCGACCACGAGCGCCGGGTGGGTCCGGCTCGCGACGATCTGGGCGCCGCGCTGCTGCTTGCGGACCTCGATGACCACCGCACGGGTGTGCGCGCCGTGGTCGAGGCGCTCGTTGGGGATCTGCTCCGCGTAGGGCAGCAACGCCTCGGTCCGACCGAGCTCGACGAGGGTGACGTTGCCCTGCTGGCTGATCGTGCCGGACACGATGTCGCCCTCACGTCCGACGTACTCGCCGTAGGTGGCCTCACGCTCCGCCTCACGCAGGCGCTGGAGCAGGACCTGCTTGGCCGTCTGGGCCACGATGCGGCCGAAGTCCTTGGGCTCCTCGCGCCACTCGGAGACGATGTTGCCCTCGTCGTCGAGCTCCTGCGCGTAGAGGGTGACCTCGCCGGTCGTGCGGTCCACGGTGACCCGCGCCTCGTCGGCGGTCGAGTTCGGCGACCGCTTGTAGGCCGACGCCATCGCCGTCTCGAACGCCTCCACGACGGTCAGGAAGTCGATGGACTTCTCGCGCTCGATCTGCCGCAGCGCGTCGATGTCGATCTTCATCGGGTCAACCTCCTGATCGTCACCACGGCAGGACGACGCGCGCCGCGCTGATCGCCTCGAGGGCGATCGTGCGCTCGTCATCGTCGACCTGCAGGGTCAGTTCGGTGTCGGTCACGCCAGCCACCACGCCACGGTGGGTCGTCACATCGCCCTCGTCGCCCACGTCCACCGTGACCTCGCGACCCAGGTTCCGCGCGAAGTCGCGCGGCCGGGTCAGCGGCTGGTCCGCGCCGGGTGAGGTCACCTCCAGCGTGTACCCCCCGGGGACGGGGTCGTGCTCGTCCAGCGCGGCGTTGAGCTCCCGGCTGAGCGTGGTGATGGTGTCGATGTCCAGCCCGGCGTCCGCCTCGAGGTCGGCGAGGTCGGCGATCAGGCGCACCAGTCGGCGGCCCTTCGGACCGTTGACCCGGACCTCGAGCACCTCGACGCCGAGCGCAGCGGCAAGGGGCGTCGCCAACTCCCGGATCCGGGTGGCCATGGCGGTCTCCTTCGTGCTCACGGTCACCTCCTGATCCACTCGTCGTCGTTGCGGGCGTTCTCGTTCCAGGCGCTTGTTCCGAACCGGGCGCTTGTCGTTCCGAACAGGGGAACGGCCGGCCCGGTACGGGGCCGGCCGCCGCGAAGACGTCCGCTGTCGTGATCGGGTCGCGGTGGCTCCCGTCCGGAGCGTCGGGCGACGGTCGGCTTCGTGCGGCGTGTTGGCCGCTGAACGTGCTGCGGCGGGCCCCCCGGCCCGCCACGCCATGGCCGTTACCACCGGGCTCACCCCCCCGCCACCACGCCCGGCGTCCCCCCGGCCCGGGCCACC
>JAFIEQ010000209.1 GCA_020832455.1 Nitriliruptoraceae bacterium | reverse complement strand
CCCCCCCCCCCCCCCCCCCCCCCCCCCCCGGGGCCCCCCCCCCCCGCCCCCCCCCCCCCCCCCGGGGCCCCGCGGGGCCGGGGGGGGCTGGGTCGCTGCGTAGCTGGGGCGGCGCTCGTGGCTCAGCCGTGGGTGGTCAGCGGTGCCGGGTGCGGGTCAGCCGTGCGCGGCGACGAGCGTGTCCTCGACGAGCTTCTCGGCCTGTTCCTCGTCCTTCTTGATGGCGACCGCCAGTTCCGAGAGCAGGATCTGCTTCGCCTTGGTGAGCATGCGCTTCTCCCCGGCGGACAGCCCCTTGTCCTTCTCGCGGGTCGCGAGGTTCCGTACCACCTCGGCGACCTGGTAGATGTCGCCCGAGCGCAGCTTCTCGTAGTTGGCCTTGAAGCGACGCGACCAGTTGCCGGCGGCCTTGCCCTCGGGCTCGCGCAGGACGTCGAGGACCTGCTCGACCTCCTTCTTGGAGACCACGTTGCGGATGCCGACCTCCTCGCAGGAGTCGGCGGGGACCATCAGCGTCAGGTCGCCGTAGGTGAGGCGCAGGACCAGGTACTCGCGGGACTCGCCCTTGAGGTCCCGCTCCTCCTTGCGCTCGATCACCGCAGCACCGTGGTGGGGATAGATGACGGTGTCACCGACGCTGTAGGCCATGTGGTGGGACTCCTCGAGTGGGCGAGACGGGGATCGCGACTGGATGGACGTTGGGGGCGCACGCCAGCCGGCGGACGGGTCGACGGGGAACGTGGGAGCTGGACACGACCGCGACGAACCCGTGGGTTCCAGACGCATCCACGCCAACTCCGTGACGGACTCCTGTCGGCCACGATCGGCCGGTGGGGGGCGGATGCAGACGACCCCGGGCGACGGAGCAGCAGCTCGTCGAGCGGCGTCGAACCAACGACGGGTGAGCGGCCGTCGGCGCGTTCACGCGCGGGCGGACACCGTCCCTGTGGTCAGGGGTACGGTAGCACACCGACCCCCTCGCGTCGACCGACGATCAGGCGAGAAACCGCTGGTGGGACGGGGTTTTCCCCCGAACCGGACCCACTGCCGATCGGCAGGGACGACCGTGGATGGGTCAGACGAAGCGTTCGAGCAGCGCCACTTCGGCGAGCCGACGCAGCCCCTCCTGGATGTGGCGGGCGCGGGATTCACCGACCCCGTCGACGTCGTCGAGATCGTCGATCGAGGCCTCCATGACCGCCGGCAGGTTGCCGAAGGACTCCACGAGCCGGTCGATGACCTGGGCGGGCAGCCGCGGGATCCGCGACAGCAGCCGGTAGCCGCGAGGGACCGCGGAACGGTCGAGCTCCCCCTCGTCGTAGGCCAGCAGCGACGCCACGTGCTGCGGGTCGAGCAGCTGGTCGGTGGTCAACTTGGCGACGTCGGCCAGCACCTTGCTCAGCTTGCGGCGCCGGTCGGCGAGGTAGTCGCGCACGACCAGCTCGCGCTCGTCCGCCACGTTCGCCACGAGCTCGTCGAGCTGCAGCTCGATCAGGCGTCCCTCGGTCCCGAGCTCGCTGACGTGGTCGGCCACCTCGCGGGCGATCCGTCGCAGCATCTCCGCCCGCTGCAGCGTCAGCACGGCGTCGCGCACCGTGACCGTCCCCTCCACCTCGCGGGCGGAGAGCGTCGAGGACACCTCGTCCAGACGGGCGCGGTAGCGCTCCAGGGTGGACAGCGCCTGGTTGGCGCGGAACAGCAGCGCGGAGACCTCCTCGATGACGTGCTTCTCGTCGCCGTAGTAGAGGTTCACCATGCCCATGGACTCGGACACCGCGATGATCGGCATACCCGACTGTCGCGCGGTCCGCTCGGCGGAGCGATGCCGGGTCCCGGTCTCCGAGGTGGGGATCCCGGGATCCGGCACCAGATGGACGTTCGCCCGCAGGATCCGCGACGCCTCGGAGTCGAGGACGAGCGCGCCATCCATCTTGGCGAGCTCCGCGACGCGCTGGGAGGTGGCACCGATATCGATGACGAATCCACCCGAGACCAGCGGCTCGACCTCGGCCGACCAGCCGATCACGATCAGTGCGCCACGGCCGGCGCGGATGATGCGCTCGATGCCCTCCCGCAACGGGGTGCCCGGCGCGAGCATGGCACGCACGTCCCGCAGATCGAGCTCCCGGGACGGTTCTGCCACCGGATCCTCCTCCTGGAACGGGCCACGGACGCCGCCGTGATCCGGCGGACACGAACGCTCGGTCGGCCGGGTCGTGGACCGTGCCGTTCCCCCTCGGGGGTGGTGGCGTGCGGCTCGCGCGCGGCGTTGGATGCAGCCTAACGAATGGATGCCGGGACCGAGGACGACCACCGACGCCGACCGCTGGTCCGTGCCGTGCGCCCGCCCGGGCCCAGACCGTGTGGAGCAGGGGCACGGTCGGGACCGCAGCGTCCCGATCGGGGGGTCAGATCCGCGGTGCGGCCAGCCAGCTGGTCAACCGGGCAGGGTCCGCGTCGACGTCGATCGGATCGATCCCACGGGCGACCTCACGCACCTCGTCGAGGAAGGACGCGTGGCCGCCGCGCTCGGGGTCCTCCGCCGTCGCCCGCGCGTGCGCCAGCACGAGCCGTGCCTCGGCACCGTCCTCGGTCCGGCGCAGCACCCGCCCCAGACGCTGGACGAGGTGGCGGCGCGTCCGGAACGCGGCCAGGACGATCGCCGTGTCGGCATCGGGGACGTCCACGCCCTCGTCCAGGACGCGGGGCGCGACCAGCGCGTCGATGCGACCCTTGCAGAACTGCGCGAGGCGGATGCGCCGCCGATCGGAGGCGAGCGCGCCGTGCACGAGCTCGGCGTGGACCCCGGCGCCGAGCAGCGTGGCGGTGGCCGCCTCCGCCTGCTCGCCCGTGTCGGTGAAGACCAGCGTGCGGCGGCCGTCGAGGGCGCCCGCGGC
>JAFIEQ010000056.1 GCA_020832455.1 Nitriliruptoraceae bacterium | reverse complement strand
CGTCCCGATGTTCATGTGCGGCTTGGTCCGCTCGAACTTCTCCTTGGCCATCGTGTTCTGCGCTCCTCGTGTCACGTGCTGGTGGACGTCGCGCCGACGAGGCGCGGGTCCGGCGGATCGCCGGATGTCGTCGATCGGGGCCGCCGGACGCCGGGTGGCGCCGCGAGCGGGGATGTCGCTGGCCCTGGCGAGCCAGGACCTCGGGACGGCTGGGGTGGTGCGTCAGCCGGGTGCCATCCTGCCGCAGTCGGACGTGGCTCGCGCCCGTCCGCTCGGTCAGCCCGGTCCGCGGGTGCGTTCCGGGGTGCGACCACAGGCGGGACCCTTCGTCGCCGTCGGTGGGACGAAGGGTCGCGGATGGTGGTAGCGGCGGGTGGACTCGAACCACCGACACAGCGATTATGAGCCGCTTGCTCTACCCCTGAGCTACGCCGCCGGGTTGTGGGCCGGGATGTGGGTCGTGGCACGGTCGCCGAGCGGCGGCGTCCCACGGGGGTGGTGCGGACCCGGACATCGTGCACAGCGATCGGGTCGTCGGGCCGCCGGGACGGCCCCACACGATCGACGTGCACGTACCTCGGGTTGCGGACCCCCCGAAGGAGGACCAGAGCCCTGGCGCGGAATCGAACCGCGGACCCCATCCTTACCATGGATGTGCTCTGCCGACTGAGCTACCAGGGCGTGCGAGCGCGCAGCGTAGCCAGCACCGCGCGGGGCGTCGAACCGCGCACGGGCAGCGGACGCCCACGCGGCGGCGTGCGCCGGCGAGACGTCCGGCCCACCATCCGCAGGTGGACCGGACGCGTCGGCCGGTGGAGGGAGCAGGATTCGAACCTGCGAAGGCGAAGCCGCCTGGTTTACAGCCAGGTCCCTTTGGCCACTCGGGCATCCCTCCGGATGCGAGCCGGTGCTCGGCGCGGGAGCGTAAGCCCCGGCGGGGGGCTCGGCAAACTGGACCTGACCCCGTCGACGGGCGTGGACCCGCGGATAGTCTGGCCGGTCACCATCGAGCGCAGGAGATCCCATGGCCGAGTCCAGCTTCGACATCGAGGCCGGTGTCGACCGTCAAGAGGTCGACAACGCCATCAACCAGGCCGCCCGCGAGGTGGCGACCCGGTTCGACTTCAAGGACACCGACACCGTGATCGCCTGGTCCGGCGAGGAGGCGATCCAGGTGGAATCCGCCTCGGAGGACCGCGTCCGTGCGGCGCTCGACGTCCTCAAGGACAAGATCGTCAAGCGCAAGGTCTCGCTCAAGGCGCTCGACATCGGCGACCCACGCGACGTCGCCCAGGGGCGCAGCCGGGTCGACGTCGCGCTCGTCACCGAGATGCCCGCCGACCTGGCCAAGCGGATCGTCAAGGACATCAAGGCCACCAAGCTGAAGGTCACCCCGACCAACATGGGCGACCGCATCCGGGTGGCCGGCAAGAAGCGCGACGACCTGCAGGAGATCCAGGCGATGGTGAAGGGCGCCGACCACGACGCCCCGTTGCGGTTCACCAACTACAAGTGAGCAGGTGACGAGGGCAGCCCGCTGGGCCGCCCTCGTCGTGTCCGTCCCGAGCGGCACGCGCGTCGTGCGGGGATCAGACGCCGACCAGCGTGCGGTCCTCGGGCTGCTCGGTGTCCGGCGTGGCGCGTGGAGCGGCGGGAAGTGCCGGCGCGGCCGACGTGGTGGACCCAGCGCCCTCCACCAGCGCCCGCAGCTCCGCTGCACGCTCCAGCAGCTCGGCGGAGGCGACCCCGGTGATCTGCGCCACCTCGCTGGAACGGTGCGCGACCCGAGCGAGCTCGCCGACGTTGTCCGCGATGCTGCCCGCGCCGAGCGCCGCCTCGTTGACGCTGCGGGAGATCTCCTGCGAGGTGGCACTCTGTTCCTCCACCGCGCTGGCGATCGTGGTCTGCAGGTCCGCGATCTGCTCGATGACCACCACGATGCTCTCGATCGCCGTGACGGCCTCGCCGGTCTGGGTCTGAATCGCGGCGATGCGCTCCCCGATGCGTTCGGTGGCCTGCTGGGTCTCGGTGGCGAGGCCCTTGACCTCGCCGGCGACGACGGCGAAGCCGCGCCCCGCCTCCCCGGCACGTGCTGCCTCGATGGTGGCGTTCAGGGCGAGCAGGTTGGTCTGCTCCGCGATCGTGGTGATGAGGCCGACCACCTCCCCGATCTCCGCACTGGCGTCGCCCAGCCGCGAGACGGTCTCGTTGGTGCGGCGCGCGCTGTCCACGGCGGTGCTGGCCACGGCGCTGGCATCGGAGGCGTGCTGGGCGATCTCCCGCACGCTGGCCTCGAGCTCCTCGATGGCGGTGGCGACGGATCCGACGTTGGACCCGACCTGTTCCGCTCCCGACGAGGCACCCGTGGCCTGGGTCGCGGTCAGCGCCGCGGCGTCGTCGAGCTCCCGGGCCAGACGGGACAGCTCCTCACCGGAGGCGGTCACGGCCGCCGCGTTGGTGCGGAGGATCGCGCCGATGCGGCGCGCCCCGAGCCAGGACCCGCCGAAGCCGAGCACGACGGCGGCGAGCGCGCCGACCGCGATCAGGGCGAGCAGCATCTGGGTGCGACCGGCGTCGAGCGCGACGGCGGCGGCCTCGAAGTCACTGACCGGTGCGGAGGCGATGATGACCCAGTCCCACGGGGCGAAGTGCACCGCGCGCAGCGCCGTGGCCGCCGACCCCCCGTCGACGTCGACGAGGTCGATGGTGGCGCGCACGACCGAGCCCTCCGCTGCGATCGCCTCGTCGATCAGCGCGTCGTAGGCACCGGCGGTGTCCTCGGGCAGCTGCTCGAGCAGCTGCGCGCCGGCCTCGTGGTCGTCGGCGATGCGGATCTCCCCGCGACCCGCACCGGAGGCCCCCACGACCAGCACCTCGCCGTTGTCGCCGAACGAGGTGTCGACGATCCCGGACCGCAGGGAGGGCACGCTCTCCTGGGGCACCCCGACGAACAGCATCCCGACGACCTCGCCGTCCTGCACGATCGGCTCGTAGGCGGTGGCCTGCCAGGAGGTGACGACGAACGCGTTGCCGCGGAAGGTCTCCCCGGCGAGCACCGCACCGACCACCGGGTTGGGCGACCCGTCCGGGTTGAACTCGGGGATGGTCGTGGACACCGCGCGGGTGTCGTCGAGCGTGCGCACGTTGGTGGCGACGCGCAGCATGTCGCCGCTGCCCTCGATGCGCTGGAAGACCGTCACGGTGCCGTCCACCAGGTCCTGGACCTGGTCGACCAGGGGCTGGCGTGCGTCGAACGAGCTGTCCTGACCGAACCAGGTCCCACCGACGGTCATCGCCGGCAGGGTGACCGTGGTGACCTCGCCGGAGAACTGGTTGCGCGCCTCCCAGGTGACCGGTCGGTCCGGGTCGAACCCGAACCCGCCGTCGCGCTCGGCCACGAAACGTGCCACCTCGAGGTTGGCGTCCACGGACCGCTGCACCGCGTCGCTCTGGGCCTGGACCAGGTCCTGGACCCCGACCATCAGCTCGTCGAGGTTGGCCTCGACCAGAGCGTCGGTGGCCTCTGCGGCCTGGGTGGCGAAGCGGCCGGAGAGCAGCGAGCTCGCGACCACGAGCAGCACCACGGTCACGAGGATGGTCACCCCGGAGATGGTGGCGATGCGCGCGTTCAGCGTGTGCAGGCGCGACATGGGTGGTTCCGATCGGTCACGGCCCGGGGTGCGAACCCCGGAGCCAGGCAGGACAGCAGGCAGGGACCGCGGCCACGATGGGACCTTCGGCCCTAGAGCCATCCATCGGTCCGGTCCGAGCTCGCCGCACCGTTGCGCCCGCGAACGCGCGCAGGTCGTACGCTCCGGCCCTCTGGCCGCCCGGCGTCGAACCCGGGCCGGGCGCCGTGCGCCCCGTCCACCACCGACCCGACCCGCGTGGAGCATCCCGGTGCCCGAAGGCCACACGATCCACCGTCTCGCCCGGGACCACCGCCGGTGGTTCGCGCCGGGCACGGTGCACGTCAGCTCTCCCCAGGGACGCTTCGCGCACAGCGCCGCGCAGCTCGACGGGACCACCCTGGAGCGCACCGACGCGCACGGCAAGCACCTGTTCCACGTCTACGAGGGCGACCGGATCGTCCACATCCACCTGGGCCTGTTCGGGCGCTTCTTCGTGCACCCCACCCCGCCCCCGGAGCCCCGCGAGACCGTCCGTTACCGGCTGGCCAACGGCGGGCGGGTCGTCGACCTCGTCGGGGCGACGGCCTGCGAACTGCTCACCGGCGACGAGGTCGCCGCCATCCGTGCGAAGCTGGGCCCCGATCCCATCCGCCGCGACGCCGACCCCGAGCAGGCGTGGGCAGCGATCCAACGACGCTCGGTCGGGATCGGTCGCGCGTTGATGGACCAGAAGGTGCTCGCCGGGGTCGGCAACGTCTACCGGGCGGAGATCCTGTTCGTCCACGGCGTCCACCCGGAACTGCCGGCACGCGACCTCGACCGGGGGACCTTCGACCGCATGTGGGAGGACCTGGTCAGCTGGCTGCGCCGAGGGGTCCGCGAACGTCGGATCATCACCGTGGACCCCGACGAGATCGGCGTCCCGCGCCACCGCATGACCCGCGAGGACGCCACCTACGTGTACAAGCGCGAGACCTGCAAACGCTGCGAGACCCCGATCCGCCGCTGGGACCTGGCCGGCCGGTGGGCCTACGCCTGCGAGACCTGCCAACCACGACCACGAGCCACCTCATGACCGAGCCGACACCACCGACCACGTCATCGACCGGGTCCGACGGCGCGCACGACGACGGCGCGGAGCGCTCGACGGTCGCCGAACTGGCCATCCTGCCCCCGGAGGTCGCCGACCGCTGGCGGCGGGTCGGGCTCGCCATCGTGATCGTGCGGTTCGCGATCCCACTGATCGCGATCCCGTTCATCCCCTACCTGGTGCTCAACAACGTCGCGCTGCTCGTCCTGGTCCGTCCGCAGAAGGAGTTCCTGCTCGTCGGCGGTGGGCAGTGGCGCTACCTCGGCGAGCCGAACGCGTGGATGCTGTTCGCCGCGTACCTGCCGTTGGGGATCCTGGCGGTGAGCGGCTTCTTCCTGGTCGGACGTGCCTACCGGCGCGCGCTGGAGGAGGGCGAGGGACCCGGGTGGCTCCAGCGCGCGATCCCGCCCCGCCAGCTCGAACTCGGCCAGCGGGTCCTGGCCCGCCGAGGACCCGCGATCGCGGTCATCGGCCGGCTCGCCGCACTGCCGCCGACCGTGCTGGCCGCCGCTGCGGGTCTGTCCGACATCCCGGCGCGTCGGTACCTGCTGGCGGACCTGCTCGGGGCGCTCGTCTCCTTCGCGATCACCGTCGGAGTGGGGTTCGCCCTGGGACGTGCCTACGAGGAGGGCGGCATCTGGATCACCGCGGTCGGAGTGGCGCTGTTCGGGCTCGTGATCCTCCTGGTGACGCGGTGGATCCAGCGGGAGGCCGAGCGCGACCGGGGCGACGAGGATCCCGAGGCCGACCCCGAGGCCGACGACGCGGCTGCCGACGCCTGACCACCGCTCTGGCACGGACCGCGACCATGCTCCTGCTCGTGAGCGCCGGGATCACCTTCATGGGGGTCAGCACGCTCATCGGGTTCCCCAACGGCATGGACGCGAACCCCGGCGGTGCCCACCGGATCGGGATCGACAACGAGGGGATCGTCGACGTGATCGTCGAGGAGGTCCTGGCCGCCGCACGCACCATCCTGTCGCTTTCGCTCCGCCCTGCGGGCGACATCACGCCCTCCGTGGCGGGGATCTCCCCCGAGAGCGAGGGACCGATCGACACCGACGAGGACCACGACGTCACCGGCTGACCGATGCGGACCGCAGGTCGGTGGTCGGCCGAGCGCCCCCCAACGCCCAGCGGGCCCCGGGCCCGCCCCCCCCCCCCCCCCCCCCCCGCGCCGTGCCCGTCCCCGCCGCCCATGACGCCCCTACCGTGACGGGGACCGAGCGTGACCGATCGCCGGCGACACAGGGAGTGGCGGGGTGGCCGACACCGACGAGCCGTCACCGCCGGGCGGGGGCGGGGCAGCCGGACGCCGCCGGAGGATCCTGCTCGCCCTCGGCGCACTGCTCACGCTCGGGCTCCTGCTGGTGACCGTCGACGGCTCGCTGGCCGTGCGGGATCTGCGCACCGCGCAGGAGCAGGCCCGATCAGCCCGGACCGCCATCGAGACGGGCCTGCTGCGCGAGGCCCTGGATGCCACCGAGGAGGCCGGGCGCGCCGCAGACGCGGCCCATCAGCGCCTCTCCCGCGCCCACTGGCGGGCGGCGGAGACGCTGCCACTCGTCGGTGCGGACGTCATGGTCGTACGCGCGTTGGCCGCGACCGGCGGCGCCGCCGCGGATCTCGGCGAACAGGTTCTGGACGACGTGCGCCCCCTCGTCGAGCAGGGCGCGGGCGGCCTCGTCGCCGACGGCCGCCTGGACCTCGCGTCCCTGGGCGACACCGCGGATGCGCTCGAGCGGGCGGATCTCACGGAGTTGACCGCTGCACGTCGCGCGCTCGAGGACGTCGCCGACCGCCCCCGTTCCCCGACACTGGCCGATGCGGCCGACCAGGTGCTCGACGTCACGGGAACGGTGCTGACCGCGCTCCCGGAACTGGGCGACACGTGGTCTCTCATGGTCGACATGCTCGGCGGGGATGGGCCGCGCCGCTACCTCGTCGCGGTCCAGAACCCCGGCGAGCTGCGCGGGACCGGCGGGTTGATCGGGTTCCTGGTCGTGCTCGAGTTCCGCGACGGCGAGGTCACGCTCGCCGAACCCGCGGGTATCGACACCGACACCGCCATCGACGGGACGGTACTCATCCCGCTCGGCGCGTTCAGTCGTGCCGAGCGCTTCGACATCCAGGCACCCGAGGACTACCAGGCGCGCTACGGCTCCGTGGGGGGCGCCACCTTCCTGCCCAGCACCAACGTCGACCCCGACCTCCCCACCGTCGCGCCGCTCGTGCTCGCCCAGTACGAGCAGGCCAGCGGCGAAGGCCTCGATGGGTTGATCGCGCTCGACCCACTGGCCTTGCAGCTGCTGTTCGAGGCCATCGGCCCGCTCGACGTCCCCGACGAGATCGCGGGCCTGTCGGCTGCGCTGCCGGACCCGATCCCCGCCGAACGCCTCGCCGAGGTGCTGCTGATCGACTCCTACGAGGAACTGGGCGGTGGGAGCGCCGACCGGCGCCGCTACCACGCCGAGGTGGCCGGCGCGGCGCTGCGCACGGCGATGTCCGGCGACTGGGAGCCGCTGGACGTCGCACGGGCGTTGGCCGATGCCACCTCGGCGCGGCACCTGCAGCTGCACAGCACCGTCCGCGACGAACAGCGGCGGCTGGAGGCCATCGGGATCGCGGGCGCGTTGGGACCCCGGCACGACGAGGACGACCTCATCGGGCTGACCGTGGTCAACATCGGTGGGAACAAGGCCGATGTCCACGTCGGCCACCAGCTACGGCACGTGATCGACCTGGAGGTGGTGGACACCGACCAGGGCCCGCAGCTGTGGCGCGACACCACCAGTCGGCTCGCGATCGTCAACGCGGTCGATCCCACCAGCGACCCCTACATCAGCACGTCGTTGGAGCCGACCCGACCGAGCGAGGACCGCGTGACGACCGGGGAGCTCGGGGCCGTCCGCAGCTGGGTCACGCTGTGGGGTCCGACCGGCGGCGACCTCGACCGGGCGCAGGGTCTCGACGGCGCGGAGCTCACGACCTGGCGCGATCGGATCCACGGACTGGAGACCGTCGACCACCTGCTCGACACCCCGAACGAGGACACCACCGGCGTCGTGTTCACCGTCCGCGGGCCCACCGGGACCCGTATCGCGGGCGACAGCATCGCCTACCCCGTGACGCTGTGGCGGCAGGCCAAGGGCGTCGCCGACCACCTGGACGTCGTCGTCACCGCGCCGGAGGGATGGACGCTGCGCGACGTCGAGCTGGCGGGCGACGGCCCCGCGATCGGACTGGGCCCCGCGCCCTACACCGGACCCGTGGAGGAGATCCGACGGACACCGGACACGGTGGAGCTCCGCGGCGCGATGACCGCCGACGTCCGGCTGGTCCTCCACCTCGAGCGCGCCGGGTGAGGGTCGCGCTCAGCTGATGGTCACGGGGGTACCCAGCGGCAGGAACTCGGCCATCTCGGTGATCACGTCGTTGTGCACCCTGATGCAGCCGTTGCTGACGCTCCGGCCGATGGAATCCGGCTGGTTGGTGCCGTGGATCCCGATCACGCCTTCGCCGCCCGCGAAGTCGAGGTGCACGTCGCTGAACCCGGAGAGTCCGTAGGCGAACGGCCCGTAGAGACCGTTCGGGTCGGGTGGTTGCAGCAGTTCGATCAGGTAGTAGCGCCCGCCCGGCGTGGGCGTGTCGTCGGCCCCGAACCCGATGTCCGCGGTGAGCACGAGCTCGCCGGCCCGCTCGATGGTCAGCTCGAACGCCGCGAGGTCGACCTCGACGTCGTAGGGGTTGCTGGCCAGGGTGACATCGTCGGCACGGATCCAGCCGACCGATCCGTTCGGCCGCACCGGCAGCAGGACCTCGATCCAGTCGTCCTGAAGCTGCTCGACCAGGAACACCCGGGGGGCGCCCCGATCGGTGGGGTGTGCCAGGGTGTGGGTGCGCTCGGCGTCCTCGGTGGGATCAGCGAACACCTCGATGTCGTCGACCACGCTGGTCGCCACGAGGTTGCCCGGGAGCTCCTCGGGTGCGCTGGGCTCCTCGGCCGCGCCGGCGGGATCGGGTTCCTCGGCCGCGACCGGCTCGTCTGGGGGCGCCTCATCCGCCGCGGGATCGCGCTCCTCGGGAGCGGCAGCCGAGACGTCGGGCTCCGTTGACCCCCCGCTGCACGCGGCCAGGACGACCAGCAGGACCAACAGCCACGGCGCGCGGCGCCAGAGGCCTGCCCGATACCGGTGGGTCCGCGATCGCATGCTCTCCCCAGACGGCGTCCGCTCCGATCCCGTCGGCGGTCAGCGGCAGCGCCACACCTCACCGTAGACACGATCGCCGACGCCGGGTACGGCCGAGACACCCAGCCGTTCAGCCCCAGCGTTCGTCGGGCCGCGGACCCAGCTGGCCCATCCGACGCGCCTGGTGCTCGAGCGCTGCGACCCGCTCCGGGATCGGGGGGTGGGTCGAGAACAGCTTCGCCGCGGCCCGCCCACCGAAGGGGGCGGCGATGAACAGGTGCTGCATCGCGCCGTTGGTCTCCGCCGGCGTGCCACCTCGACGCAGTTGGCCCGGATCGTTCGATGCCGCCTCGAGCTTGCGCAGCGCCGAGGCGAGCGCGAGGGGCTTGCCGGTCAGCTCCGCACCGGTGTGGTCGGCCAGCGACTCGCGCGACCGGGTGATCGACGCCTGGATGATCAACGCCACGATCGGCGCGATGATCGACATCGCGATGGCGGCCAGCGGGTTCGGACCGTCCTCGTCGCTGCCGAACAGCGGGATCCAGCGCAGCATGAACGCGAGGTAGGTGATGGCCGTGCCGATCATCGCCGCCACGGACCCGATCAGGATGTCGCGGTTGTAGACGTGCTGGAGTTCGTGGCCGATGACGCCCTCGAGCTCCTCGGGGGTGAGCGCGTCGTAGAGGCCCTGGTTGATGCACACGGCGGCGTTCGCGGGGTTGCGGCCGGTCGCGAACGCGTTCAGCTGCGGGGAGGGTGACAGGTACAGCCGCGGCATCGGCTCGCCGGCGCGCTCCGCCAGCATGCGCACCGTCGCGTACACGTCGGGGAAGTGGGCCTCGTCCATCGGCTGGGCGCGCGCCATGCGGATCGCGATGCGGTCGCTGAAGTAGTAGCTGCCGAGGTTCATCGCCACGGACACGCCCAGCATCAGCGTCAGGAACGTGTTCGAGCCGCCCCCGTCGAGCCAGGCACCGAGCAGCAGCAGCACCCCGGACATCGCGGCGAGCAGGACGACGGTCTTCGCACTCTTGAGCACCGGACACCTCCTCGACGAGGAGACGACGGTACGCAGCGACCGCCCCCATCGCCCGGGTCCTGACTGGCCGCGCGGCAGCGTCCCTGCGCCCCATCCGCGCAGGGTCGGTGCTCCGGGCGCGAGCTCAGCTGGTGGCGAGCAGGCTGACCACCGAGGAGTAGTCCGTCACGAGCCCGGGCAGCACGCCGAGCAGGACCGTGCCGGCCATCAGGATGACGACGACCACGGAGAGGTTGAACCCCGGCTGCAACGCCGGCATGCCCTCGCGCGCCTCATCCATCCAGATCGTCTTGACGACCCGCAGGTAGTAGAAGAAGGCGATGACGGAGTTCAGGACCAGGAAGCCGGCCAGGATGACGCCGAACAGCGTGATCTCCACCGCGACGGCCTGCAGGATGGCGAACTTCGCCCACAGACCGACGGTCAGCGGTGCGCCACCCAGTGACAGCATGAACACGGTCATCCCGAGCCCGAGCAGGGTGTTGCGTGACGCCAGCCCGGCGTAGTCCCGGATCGAGCGCAGGCCGGTGCGGCGATTGACCGCGATCGCGACCCCGAAGGCGCCGATGTTCATCACCGCGTAGGCGACGAGGTAGAACAGCACCGCCTGCACCGCGGCCTCGTTGACCGCCGTGCTGCCCGTGCGGGCCAGGCCGAACGGGATGAGCATGTACCCGGCCTGCGCCACG
Organism: Nitriliruptoraceae bacterium; assembly: GCA_020832455.1. Lineage (GTDB taxonomy): Bacteria > Actinomycetota > Nitriliruptoria > Nitriliruptorales > Nitriliruptoraceae > PWLR01. The sequence goes on along the minus strand of JAFIEQ010000056.1, from coordinate 13,162 downwards.
GACGAGTACGCCAACAACCGGATCAGGTCGCGCTGCTGCAGCGCGATCAGGTTCCCGATCGTCATCGTGATGATCGCCAGGATGCCCAACACGGGCCCCCACACATCCGCGACCGGTTCGAAAGCGATGAAGGCGATCGCGATCAGCCCGGCGAACCCGGCGGCCTTGGAGGCGACCGCGAGCATCGCGGCGACCGGCATCGGCGCACCGGCGTAGGTGTCGGGCGCCCAGAAGTGGAACGGCACCGCGGAGACCTTGAACCCGAACCCGACGATCACGAGCATCACGGACCCGAGCAGCAGCGGCACGGAGGCCGTCTCCCCGTCCAGCGCCGCGGCGATCTCCACCAGGTCGGTCGAGCCGGTGAAGCCGTAGACCAGCGACATGCCGAACAGCATCAGCGCGACCGAGAGCACGCCGATCAGGAAGAACTTCAGCGCGGCTTCCGAGGAGTACAGGTCCCGCTTGCGCATCCCGGCCATGACGAACGCCGGGATGGACACGGTCTCGAGCGCGACGAACAGCAGCAGCAGGTCGCGGGCGCTCGGCATGATCAGCATGCCGATGAACGCGGTGAGCAGCAGGAAGTAGTACTCGCCCTGGAAGTAGCGGCCCTCGGCGAAGAAGCGCCAGCTGATCCCGAGGATCGCGAGCAGGGTGCCGAGGAACAGCAGCTTGAAGACGACCGCGTAGTCGTCGACGACGAACATCGTCCCGAACGTGACCCGCTCGGAGCCGTACAGGATCACGGTGAAGACGATCGCGACGACGGTCCCGATCGCGGCGATCGGGTTGACGAGCTGCTTCGCCTCGCCCCGCAACGCGAGGTCGGCGGCCAGCACGATCAGGGCCGTGACCGTCAGCGCGATCTCAGGGGCGATCGCGAGGAAGTCGATGCTCATCGGGGACAACTCCTGGGTGGGCGGTTCGGACGCGTGCGCGTCCTCAGCCGAGGAAGCTCACCAGGTTGGCGACGGCGTCGTTCTGCACGCCGAAGAGCAGGCGTGGGTACACGCCCAACGCGAGGATCAGGATCAGCAGCGGCGTCCAGGAGACCCATTCGATCGCCTGCACGTCGTCGAGCGGTTCGTTGGCCCAACGCTCCGGTGGCTTGCCCAGGTTGACGCGCTGGAGCAGCCACAGGAAGTAGCCGGCGGTGAGCACGGTCCCGATCGCGGCGAAGATGACCAGGGTCAGGTACAGGCCCTGGTAGCTGTCCGCGAGGCCGAGCCCCGGGCTGATCGCCGCCCACATGGCGGTGAACTCGCCCCAGAAGCCGGCGAGGCCGGGCAACCCCAGCGAGGCGATCGCGACGTAGGCGAACATCACCCCGTACTTGGGGATCTTGGTGAGCATGCCCCCACCGATGACCGAGATCTCGCGCGAGTGGTAGCGCTCGTGCAGGGACCCGGCGAGGAAGAACAGCATCCCGGTGATGATGCCGTGCGCGATGTTGCCGAACAGCGCGGCCTGGATGCCGGCCTCGTTCATGGCGGCGATCCCGAGCATCACGAAGCCCATGTGCCCGACCGAGGAGAACGCGATCAGGCGCTTGACGTCCGTCTGGGCGAGGCAGCACAGGGAGCCGTAGACGATGCCGATGACGGCGAGCACGCCGATCAGCGGTGCGAACCGCAGCGCGCCCTCGGGCAGGATCGGCAGCCCGATGCGGATGAAGCCGTAGGTCCCCATCTTCAGGAGCACGCCGGCCAGCAGCACGGAGCCGACCGTCGGCGCCTCCGTGTGGGCGTCGGGCAGCCAGGTGTGGAACGGCCAGACGGGCACCTTGATGGCGAACCCGAGGAAGACGCCGAGGAAGGCCCAGGTCTGGAACGTGGACGACCCGAACGGCGCCATCTCGGACAGTTCCATGATCGACCAGGTGGATGCGCCGGCCTGGAAGTAGATCGCCAGGAACGCGACCAGCATGAACACGGATCCGAACAACGTGTAGAGGAAGAACTTCACGCTGGCGTAGTCACGCCGCGGGCCGCCCCACATCCCGATCATGAAGAACATCGGGACCAGGGTCAGCTCGAAGAAGATGAAGAACAGCACCAGGTCGAAGGCGACGAAGGTGCCGGCCATCCCGGTCTGGAGCACCATCATCAGGCCGAGGAAGGCCTTGGGCTTGCCCGGCGAGGGCAGGTGCTTGGTCGTGTAGATCGCGCACAGCACGGGCAGGAGGTAGGTCAGGAAGAACAGCGGCAGGCTGATGCCGTCCATCCCGAGCGAGAACCGGGCGTCGATGGCGGTGATCCACGACACATCGGTCGTGAACTGCAGCTCACCGGAACGGCCGTAGTCGAAGCTGGCCGTGATGACGGCGACCAACGCGAAGGCGACCGTGGTGATGACCACGGCAGCGCGGCGGATCTGCTGGTCCATCGCGGCGGGCATGAGGCTCAGCAGCCCCGCCCCGACCAACGGCAGGAACAGTGCGACCACCAGGGCCCAGCCTGCGGTGTTCGGGTCCATCGTCGTCTCCTTGGGCTCGCGGGGCGGGCTGCCTCCGGCGAGTCGGTGAGCGCACCGTGGGTGCGGCTCACGGGCGGTGCGTTGTCGGTCAGGTCGTCGAGCGGTGGTGCGGTGTTATCGGGCGGCTGCGAAGGCGAGCACCAGCACGATCACCCCGGCGACGATCGCGCCGGCGTAGCGCTGGACGTCCCCGGACTGGATGCGCTTGAGGCGATCGCTCCACCACGCGGCGCTGAGTGCCGAGCCGTTGACCGCCCCGTCGATGACCTTCTGGTCGATGGTGCGGTAGGTGGCCATGGCGGCGGACTTGGTCGCCTTGCCGACCCCGGCCACGGCACCGTCGATGTAGGTGTTGCTCGAGGTGGTCGCCCACCGCGAGAGCACGTCGCGCACGGGGACGACGATGTAGCGGTAGCCGAAGTCGTCGAACCCGTACTTGGCGACCAGGGCCCGGGTCACGGGCCCCATCTGCAGCATGGGGTCCTTCTCGGGCAGGCCCTTGCCGTAGAACCGCCAGGCCAGGAACACCGCCAGCGAGAAGATCACGAGCACGATCGCGAGCAGGTCCGGGTGCCAGCTCGGCACCCCGTGCAGCACGCTCACGGGGCCGTCCCCGGCCTCCGCGGCGAGCACGCTGCCCGACGAGGCGATCACCCCGTCCCCCTGGACCCCGAACGCGACCGTCTCGTCGACGGTGAACGGGTAGACCGCGTCCCCGTCGAGGATCGGGGTCTGGGTCCAGGTCTCGAAGTTGGGCTGGTCGGGCGAGAACGGCGACAGCAGGTACCCGGACGCGACCGAGAGGACCGCGAGCAGCATCAGCGGGCCGACCATCTGCTTGCCCGACTCGTGGGGCGGGTGGTGGCTGCGGTTCTCCCCGGCGAAGACCAGGAAGCACGCCCGGGCCATGTAGAAGGTGGTGACCCCCGCGGCAGCCAACCCGATCCAGTAGACGAGGTTGCCCGTCAGGAAGCCGCCGCCGGCCCAGATCTCCCCGGCGATCAGGATCTCGTCCTTGGAGAAGAACCCGGCGGTGAGCGGGAACCCGGCCAGTGCGAGCGAGCCGATGATGAAGGTCCAGAACGTGTGCGGCATCGCCTTGCGCATGCCACCCATGTCCGAGATGTTGTTCGAGTGCACCGCGTGGATCAGCGATCCGGCCCCCAGGAACAGCAGGGCCTTGAAGAAGCCGTGCGTGAACAGGTGGAAGATGGACGCGGTGTAGCCGCCGACGCCGATCGCCGCGACCATGTACCCGAGCTGCGAGATCGTGGAGTAGGCCAGGATCTTCTTCAGATCGTCCTGCACGAGCGCGAGCAGCCCGCCGAAGAACAGCGTGATGACGCCGACGATGGCGATGACGCCCATCACCAACGCGCTCTGCGCCAGGACCGGGAACAGGCGCGCCAGCAGGAACACCCCGGCGGTGACCATCGTGGCGGCGTGGATCAGCGCGGACACCGGGGTCGGACCGGCCATGGCGTCGGGCAGCCACACGTGCAGCGGCATCTGGCCGGACTTGGAGATGCAGCCGAGGAAGATCAGCAGCATCCCCAGCACGATGGTCGAGGTGGACAGCAACCCGTCGGTCGCGGCCTGGTTGATCTCGATGATGTTGAAGGGGGTGTCGGTCAGGCCGAACATGCCGGCGGAGAGGACGATGACCCCGACGATGAGCCCGACGTCGCCGAACTTGGTCGTGAGGAACGCCTTGTTGGCCGCGTCCTGGTTCGACTTCTCCTCCCAGTAGAAGCCGATGAGGAGGAACGAGCAGAGCCCGACGAGCTCCCAGCCGATGACCGCCTGCAGCAGGTTGTTGGCGATGACCAGCACCAGCATGGAGAAGGTGAACAGGCTCAGCATCGCGTAGAAGTAGGTGAAGCGGACCTCACCCTTCATGTACTCGCGCGAGTAGATGTGCACCATCAGGGACACGGTCGTGACCAGCAGCAGCATCATCGCGGTCAGCCCGTCGACGAGCATGCCCAGCTCGAAGACGAACCCGCCGCCGAGCGGCGACCAGCGGAAGAACTCCTCCACGGGCTCCATGGGCGAGTTCATGAACGTCTGCCAGGCGATACCGACCGACATCAGCCAGCCGATGCCGAGCGCGGCGATACCGAGCTCCGCGCCCTTCCAGGGCAGCTGCTTGCCGAACGCCGCGATCGCTGCGGCGCTGATCAGCGGCAGCAGGACGACGACGTAGGCGTACTCGAGGAGAGCTTCCATGTGGTGCCCCCTACCAGCGCATCAGGTCGACGTCATCGACGTTGACCGTGGCGCGGTTGCGGAACATGTTGAAGACGATGGCCAGGCCGACCCCGACCTCGGCGGCAGCGACCCCGATGATGAACAGGGCGAACATCAGGCCGCTGACGGCCTCCTCCCCCGGGAAGAGCACGTTCTGGAAGGCGACGAGGTTGATGTTCACGGCGTTGAGCATCAGCTCCACGCTCATGAGCACCAGCACGGCGTTGCGCCGCGCGATGATGCCGTAGATGCCCACGCAGAACAGGAACGTGGCCAGCAACAGCGGTCCGATGAGGCTCATGCCTGCCCTCCCCCGCCGGAGCCGGCGGGCAGCTCGGCCTGGCCGTCACCGGCGACCTCGGCCGGTGGGCCGTCGGACTCGTTGATCGGCGGGTCACCGACCTCGATGCGGGTCACCTCGGCCTCCTCACCGGACTCCCCGTCCTCACGGCGCGCGAGCACGATGGCTCCGATCAAGGCCGCGAGCAGCAGCATCGACAGCAGCTCGAAGGGCAGGACCCAGACCGCGAAGATCGCGATCCCGATCACGTCGATGCCCGGGCCGGTCATCGCATCCACCCGCACGTCGCCGAACGCCAGCACGATCAGCGTGGAGAGCACCACGAACAGCCCACCGGAGACCGCGAGCGCGAGCCCCCGGTTCTGGCTGTCCAGTGCCTCGCGGCCGATGGGTGCCCGGGTCAGCATCAGACCGAACAGGAACAGCACGGCGACCGCGCCGACGTAGACCACCAGCTGCACGAGCGCCAGGAAGTCGGCGTGCAGCACGAGGAAGACCCCGGCGATGCCGGCGAGGGTGACCGCCAGGGCCAGCGCGGCGTGGACGAGGTTCTTGGAGGTGACCGTCAGCACGGCACCCGCCGCGGTGAGCAGCCCGACCAGCACGAAGACGACATCGAGTCCGGTCATGCGCCGCCCTCCTCGTCGAGTTTGGCCTGCTTGGCCTTCTTCACCCAGGCCGCCTTCGCCTTGGCCCGCGCGATGCGCTCGGACTTGCCCTCCGCGATCAGCGCGTCGTAGGTCTCCTGATCGATCTCCCCGGTGCCCTCGACGTGCACGTCGCCGAGCTTGCGCGTGGCGGCGGGCTCCTCGGCCGGGGCATCGGTGGACGGGGCCTGATCGCTGCCGGCTGCGTCGGTCGGGGACGGCGGCTCCGCCTCCTCGCCGGCCGGGGCGCCCGCACCCGCGGCGGACTCCGCCTCGGCGGCCAGGCGTGCCTTCTCCTTCTTCACCCACGCGGCCTTCGCCTTGGCGCGGGCCATGCGCTCGGTCTTGCCCTCCGCGATCAGCGCGTCGTAGGTCTCCTGATCGATCTGCCCGGCCTCGACCTTGATGTCCGCCGCCTTGGGCGTCGGCGCTGCCTCGGCGTCGCCGCCACCGGCATCAGCCTCGGCCTTGAGCCGCGCCTTCTCCTTCTTGACGTAGGCGGCCTTGGCCTTGGACCGCGCGATCCGCTCGGACTTGCCCTCGGCGATCAGCGCGTCGTAGGTCTCCTGATCGATCTCGCCCGCGGCGACCTTGGGTTCGTCGGCCTTCTTCGGGCCCGAACCGCCGGCCTTCGCCTCGGTGGTGGCCGCCTCGGCTGCGGCGGCCTTGTCGGCTTCCTTCTGCGCGGCGGCCTCGAGCTCCTTCTCCGCCTTCGCGATGGCCTCGGTCACCTCGGCGGGCGCCTCGGCGCCCTCGTCGAGCGCCGGCGGTGGCGGGACGGTGTCGGCCCACTCGCGCAGCTTGTCCTTCTCGTGCAGCAGCGCGTCCATCGTGTACTCGGAGTACTCGAACTCCGGGGACCACCACAGCGCGTCGAAGGGGCACACCTCGACGCAGATCCCGCAGTACATGCACAGCGAGAAGTCGATCGCGAACCGGTCCAGGACGTTGCGCGTGCGCGCGCGGCCGCCCTCCTTCGCCGGGGGCACCGTCTCCTTGTGGGAGTCGATGTAGATGCACCAGTCCGGGCACTCACGGGCACACAGCATGCACACCGTGCAGTTCTCGTCCATGAGCGCGATGACCCCGCGGGTGCGCGGGGCGAGCTCGTTGCGCTCGTAGGGGTACATCAGGGTCGCGGGTCGCTTGAACAGGTGCTTGACCGTGACCGCGAGGCCCTTGAGCAGGCCCGTACCGGGGAGCGAGGTCTGTGCCATCTAGAGGACCACCGTCAGGATCGTCACGAAGGCGAGGTTGGCCAGCGAGAGCGGCACCAGGACGAGCCAGGAGATCCGCTGCAGCTGATCCTCACGCAGGCGTGGGTAGGCCACGCGAGCCCAGACCATCAGGAACACCAGGCCCATGATCTTCGCCAGCGTGACGAGCACGCTGATCGCGATGCCGATCGGGTCGCAGGACATGATCCCCGCCGCACCCTCGCACCCGGGGGTCGCGACCCCGGGCAGGATCTGCCAACCGCCGAGGAAGAGCACCACCATCAGCGCCGACATGGTGATCATGCCCGCGTACTCGGTGAGCAGGAACATGGCGAACTTGATGCCCGTGTACTCCGTCATGTACCCGAACACGAGCTCCGAGTCCCCGATAGGCATGTCGAAGGGCGGACGCGAGAGCTCCGCCATCGCGGCGACGAAGAAGATCGCGAAGCCGACGATCTGGGGGAACACGAACCACAGGTTGAAGCCCTCGAGGCCCGGCAGGGTGAAGTTGGCCTGCGCCTCGACGATGCCGACCAGCGACAGCGTGCCCGCCATGACCGCGACCGTGATCGCGGTGATGATCAGCGGCAGCTCGTAGGCGATCAGCTGCGCACCGGCGCGCAACCCGCCGATCAGCGAGAACTTGTTGGCGCTGGCCCACCCGCCGAGCAGGATCCCCAGCACGGAGATCGAGGTGATCGCGAGCGCGTAGAACAGCCCGAGCTCGAGGTCGACGGCGAACACGCCGGGACCGAGCGGGATGACCAGGAAGACCAGCAGCGCGGGCACCAGCGCCAGGCCCGGGGCCAGGGCGAACATCGGCTTGTCCGCCGCCCGCGGGATGATGTCCTCCTTCTGGATGAACTTGATCCCGTCGGCCACGAGCTGCAGGGAGCCGAACGGCCCGGCCTCGACCGGCCCACGGCGGTTCTGCATGCGCCCCATGACCTTGTGCTCGAGGTAGCCGCCGACCAGCGGGACCACGAAGAACAGCCCGAGGACCAGCGCGACCTTGAGCAGGATCGGCAGCACGACGCCGTCACCGACGTCGAGGATGGAGGGCGCCTGGGCCAGCGCGGTGGTGGACGTGAGCACGGTCATCGGTCGATGTCCCCCACCACGAAGAAGACGGAACCAAGGATGGAGATCGCGTCCGGGAGCAGGGCACCCTGCATCAGGTACGGGATCGCCTGGACGTTGGAGAACGAGGGCGTGCGCATCTTGAAACGCCAGGGCGTTCGGCCCCCGTCGGACTCCAGCCAGTAGCCGAGCTGGCCGAGCGGGTTCTCCGTGCGCACGTAGATCGCGCCCTCGGGCGCCTTGACCATCTTCGGCAGCTTGGAGTTCACCGGGCCGGCCGGCATGTGGTCGTGGATCTGGTCGATGATGTCCAACGACGCACGGATGCGGTGCAGCAGCACGTAGAACCGGTCGAACGCGTCGCCGTTCTCGCCGAGGGGCACCTCGACGTCGATGTCGCCGTACTTGAGGTAGGGCTCGGTGACGCGCGAGTCCTCGGCGATGCCGGTGGCGTGCAGCGTCGGGCCGGTGATCCCGAGCGACAGGGCCACGTCCTGGGGCAGCGGCCCCACCCCGACGGTGCGACCCTGGAAGATCTCGTTGCCGAGCACCAGGTCGACGTAGTCGTCGAAGCGCTCGCGCGTGACCTTGGAGATCTCCGCGGAGCGCTTCAGGAAGCCCTTGGGCAGGTCGATCTTGACCCCGCCCGGCTGGTTGTAGGTGAAGTGCAGCCGTCCCCCGGTGGCGGACTCCATCAGGTGCTGGATGTCCTCACGTTCCCGGAAGGCGTAGAACATCGGCGTGATCGCGCCGAGCTCCAGCGCGTAGGACCCGATGAACATCAGGTGGTTGAGGATCCGGTTCCACTCCGCCATGAGCATGCGGATCCACTGCGCGCGGTCCGGGACCTCGAGCTCCAACATGGACTCGACCGCGATGGCGACACCGAGCTCGTTGCAGAAGCCCGACAGCCAGTCGTGACGGTTGGTCAGCGCGGCGATCTGGCGGTAGTCGCGGTACTCGGCGAGCTTCTCGAACCCACGGTGCATGTAGCCGATGACCGGCCGCGCGCCCCGGACGCGTTCGCCGTCGAGGTCGAGCACGATGCGGAACACCCCGTGCGTCGCGGGGTGGGCCGGACCGATGGACAGCGACATCTCCGCGGTGGGGAAATCACCGTCACCGAGGATCTCGAACGCGACGTCCTCGCCGGGAGCGTTGGACGGCAGCACCCGCTCGGTGGTCTCGAGGTCGCTCATGCGTCCCCCTCCTTGGCGCGCTGGGCCTTGATGTAGGCGGCCTTGGCCTTGGAGCGGGCGATGCGCTCGGACTTGCCCTCGGCGATCAGCTGGTCGTAGACGTCCTGGTCGAGCTGCGCGGCACCCTCGTCGCCATCGCCACCGGCACGCTCCGCGGCCTTCTTCGCGCGCGCTTCGGCCTGCGCCTTGCGGCGGGCCTCGGCCTTCTCCGCGCCGCTGACGGTCGGGTCGTCGTCCGGGCCGGCCTCGACCTCGGCGGGTTCGTCGTCGGCGTCGTCGTCGTCCTCGGGCCCGTCGAGCTCCGGTCGCGGGTTCATCGCCTGGGCCTGCTCGGCCATGGCCTTGTCGAGGTCGTAGGGCCCGGGTGCGTCGCCGATGTGGGGGACGCGCTCGATGACGTTGCCGTCCTCGTCGAGTTCCGCGGGCTCCTTGACGCCCGGCCAGGGCTTGGCGGCACGCGAGGCGAGGTGGAAGTCCTTGCGCAGCGGCCAGCCCTCGAAGTTCTCCACGGTGAGGATGCGCGGGCCGATCTGGGGGTGGCCCGGGAAATCGACCCCGAACATGTCCCAGGTCTCGCGCTCCATCCAGTCCGCACCGCGGTAGATGTCGGTGATCGAGGGACAGGTGGGCTCGTCGCGCCCGCCGGCGCACCGCGTGCGCAGCGCGATCCGGTTGCCGGTCGAGGTCGAGTACAGCACCGCCACGACGTCGAAGCCCTCCTCGCGGGCGTCGATGCCGAACAGGTTGTCGAACATGTCGTAGGCGAGCAGCGGCTCGTCACGACACAGCGTCGCTGCCTGCACCCAGGCGTCCTGTTCGACCCAGACGGTGAACACGCCGTACTCGAGGACCGTGCGCTGCAGGCCGTCGCCGAGACGGTCCCGGAGCAGCTCCTCGGTCTCCTCCGGGCTGAGCGCGCGATCGCGGCGTGCGAGGACGTCGCTCACGCGCCCTCCTCCAGTGCCAACGGCGCGTCGGCCCCCAGCGTGATGGGGTCCTGCCGACGGCCCGCGATGCGGTCCTTCAGCGACTCGTTCTGGATGCGGTGCTGCAGGGCGATGATGCCGTCGAGCAGCGCCTCCGGCCGCGGCGGGCAGCCGGGGACGTACACGTCGACCGGGATGATCTGGTCGACGCCCTTGGTCACGGAGTAACTGTCCCAGTAGGGACCGCCACAGTTCGCGCAGGAGCCGAAGGAGATCACGTACTTGGGCTCCGGCATCTCCTCGTAGAGCCGCTTGACGGCCGGCGCCATCTTGTCGGTCAACGTGCCCGACACGACCAGCAGGTCCGCCTGCCGTGGGCCGTGGGCGAACGGGATCACGCCGTGGCGGATGAAGTCATGCCGCGAGGTGGAGGCGGCGATGAACTCGATCGCACAGCAGGCGAGTCCGAAGTTGAAGCACCACAGCGAGTACTTGCGTCCCCAGTTGAAGACGTACTTCACCGGCTGCGGAAGCTCGACCTGGTCCATCAGTCCCATTTGAGGACCCCCTTCTTCCAGGCGTAGGCGAGACCCTCCAGCAAGGTCAGCACGAACAGGAACATGGCGACGATCGCGAACGTCGGCGAGATCGCCGTCGTCGCGTCGAGGTCGGAGACGATGACCGCCCACGGGAACAGGAAGATCGCCTCGACATCGAAGATCACGAACAGGAACGCGAAGATGTAGTAGCGGATGTTGGTCTGCGACCAACCGCTACCGACCGCCTCGACCCCGCACTCGTAGGTGGTGAGCTTCTGCGGTGAGGGCACGGTGGGACGCATGATGCGGCTCGCCAGCATGATGACCGCGTACAGCGCGCAGCCGACGACCACCAGCACGGCGAAGGTGCCGTACTGCGCGTAGAAGCTCGTCACCCGGTCCTCCCCGGCTTCGCCGTCCGCACCGTGATGCCGCCCGGGACGGGCGGCGAGGGACGGGGTCTCGCGTCGGTCGGGTCGCGTGATGGCGGGGCCACGAGAGCTCCGCTGTCCGGTCCGGGCCGGTCGGCCTGGCTCGGCTACCGCAGGTGGGCGACGTACCAGCACCGGCACGTGGCGCCCCACCGGTGGTCACCGCCTCGGTGCGCGACACGGCCCGTGTCCGGGCCGCGGGGGCGATGCTAGCAACCCCGCCGGACACCGTTCCAACGCCAGGGGGGTGGGTGTCCAGGCCCCGCGCGGTCCGGCACCGAACCTGGCATGGTGCCGCCTGCTCCGACCACGCCGCCGGCCCGTCCGCCCACGACCCGCGGGAGCCGAGGATGGCCTTCAGCGCGCCGGCCTGCTCCGGCTGCTCGCGCGCGTTGGAACGACGGGCCCGGTTCTGTCCAGCGTGCGGCGCACCGCGGGCTGCTGCGGTGCCAGCGGCACCCGACACCTCGAGCTGGCGCCGCCGGTCGTGGCGCGCGGGCCTGGCCGCCGGCGCCGCGGCGGTGGCCGTGACCGGCGCAGGCGCGTTCGGGGTGGGTCCGGCCTCGGACACGGTCAGCGCGCTGGTGCCGGACGCGTTGCTCGGTGCCAGCGACGAGGTCGATCTGCCCGATGCGGTCCCCCCGGGGTCGGACGGGATCGGCGCAGCGGGTGATCAGCGGTCGCCCGACGACGGGGCCGGGACGGACGCCGAGCAGGTGCTGTCGCGGACCTCGTTCGACGTCGGGGCCAGCCCCCTGGGCCCGGGGACCGGCCCCACCTGCGGGACGGCCGGGTGCGCGAGTTGGCACCTGCCCGTCGAGCGCGGCGCACGGGTCTGGCTCACCCAGACCGATGCGCTGCTCGTGGCGGTCGACGACCGGCTCGCCGCGATCGACGCCCCGAGCGGGACCGGGCGGTGGCAGATCGCCTTCCCGCCGACCGAGTCCCGCGTGATGCCCAACGTCGCGTCGCTCGATGACGAGGACGTCCTGATCGAACGGGGCGGCAGCCTGCAGTTGCGCAGCCTGCTCGACGGGGCCGCGCGGTGGTCGGTCGAGCCCGGCGTCTCGGACCTGCTCGCCGCCGAGGTCGTCGACGGGGTGATCCTCGCGACGGTGGGCAGTGGGCCCGATGACGAGCCAGCCGTCATCGGCCTCGACCGGGGCGACGGGTCGCTGCGCTGGTCGGTCGCCGTCGGCGACATCGGCAGTCCGGTCGTGCGTCTCGACGCCGACGCGGTCGGGATCCGCACCTCGGGCACGCGGATCATCGGCATCGACCCGCGGGACGGTCGGACCATCTGGGTGCGCGCGGGCCAGGTCCTCTTCGCCGACAACGCCACGGTCCTGGTCGCCGACGACGGGCGCGCCGAGCGGCTACGCATCGACTCCGGGGGGTCGGGCGCGAGCCTGTCCGATGACTTCGCGGACCTGCGCTCGGACGGGATCTGGACGGCGATCAACGACGTGGGCGGACGCTTCCGCGTCGTCGACGAGCGGTTCGACGTCGCCATCGAGGCGGACGGGACGGTGCGTCGCATCGTCGGCGACGAGCGCACGGCCACCGTCGTGGTCCAGCGCCTGGACGCGGACGGCGAACGCCTCGAGCTGCGACGGCTCGACGCGCAGGGCGAGCGGACGCCCGCGGTGCTCCTGCCCGGGGGCACCACGCGGTGGGGGCTGCAACCCGTGCTCGGACTGGCCGACGACGGCGACGCACTGCTGCTGGTGAGCGAGGACCGGCGCGCGGTCGCCCGCATCGAACGCTGGCCCGACCGCGAGGACGGCGCCACGCAGGGGCCCGACCCCGAGGTGCGCTCGTTCGACGGCGCGACCACGCTGCTGGTGTCCGGCGTGACCCTGATCGAGGCCGGACCCGAGCGCACCCTGCTGGAGGAGCCGGGCCGGGACGTGATGATCGACGGCCGGGTCACCGGCTTCGGTCGGACCGGTGGCGGGCAGTTGCTGGTGCGCACCACCGATGGACTGCTGCTGCTCGCAGCCTATGACGCAGCGGGCCGGCCCGCGGCCCCCCCGCGCGCGCGCCCACCGCGCGCCGCGCCACCAAGCGCCGGCATAACCCCGGCGAACC
>JAFIEQ010000055.1 GCA_020832455.1 Nitriliruptoraceae bacterium | reverse complement strand
CCCCCCGCCCCCGGTGGGGCGGGCCGGGGTCGCGCCCCGGGGCGCCCGCCCGGCGCCGGGCACCGCGCCGGGGGTCGCCTCGACGCCGTCCTCCGCGAGTTCCGCCACGAGCGCCTCGACCGACCCGGTCGCGCGCAGGGTCACCCCGGGCGGCTCGTTGTCGGCGGCGAGGACGGCCGCGACCCGCTCGTCGTCGAACCGGTGGCGCAGGTCGGCCACGATCCAGGACGGGTGGCCGGTACGCAGCCGCAGGTGGTCGACCGGATCGAGATCGGGGTCGGGCCACGGCAGTTCGTCGAGCTGCCGGCCGAGCCCGCGCAGGACCCCGTTGACGAACCCGCCGGCCCCGTCCTGGCGTCCGCGCGGGACCTGTGTGCGGGCCAGGGCGACGGCGGTGTCGACCGCTGCGCGCGCCGGGGTCCGGGCGAAGAGCAGCTGCAGCGCGCCGAGCCGCAGGACCCGCGCGATCGGGGGCTCGATCTCCTCGAGCGGACGACGGGACGCGTGGCCGAGCGCCCAGCGCAGGGTCCCGTCCCACCGCAGCGTGTCGTAGGCGAGGTGCGCTGCGAACGCGCGATCACGGGCCTCGGGCAGTGCCGCGATCGCCTCGGGGACGGCGAGGTTCGACCAGGACCCGTCCTCCTCGACCGCGCGCAGCGCCTCGAGCGCGGCACGACGGGCCGCGACCCCCGCGGCGGGTGCCCGCTGGCCGCTCACGCGCCGAGGAGCGTGCCGGGCTCCGGGCGGTAGCCGTTGACGAAGGCCGCCCCGTCGAGGCGCGCCTTGCCCTCCGGCTGGACCTCGAGCAGCTGGAGCATCCCGTCACCGGTGGCCACGACGACCCCGTCGCGCGCCGCAGCGAGGACGGTCCCGGCTGCCGCGTCGTCCGCGACGGCGAGTTCCGCCGCCTCGGCCCCCGGCAGCGCACGGGCCCGCCACACCTTCAGGCGCTTGCCCCGGAAGCGGGTGTGGGCACCGGGGGCCGGATCGGCGCTGCGGACGAGGTCGGCGATACGGGCCGCCGGCTGCGTCAGGTCGATCGCGACGTCCTCGGGGCTGATCTTCGGCGCGAGCGTCGCGCCCTCGGCGGGCTGTGGCGTCGGCGTGACCCCACCGACGAGATCGCGCAGGGCGTCGAGCAGCACCGGCGCCCCGAGCGTCGCCAGCCGATCGAGCAGCGTGCCGGCCGACTCGTCGGGGTCGATGTCCACCTCGGCGGTGCGCAGCAGTGGCCCGGTGTCCATGCCCTGGTCGAGCACGAAGGTGCTCACCCCGGTGCGCCGGTCCCCCGCCCGCAGCGCGTGCTGGACCGGGGCCGCACCCCGCCAGCGGGGCAGCAGGGAGAAGTGCAGGTTCACGAACCCCCGGCCGGCGGCGGCGAGCACGTCGGCGGGCAACAGCGCCCCGTAGGCCACCACCGCGGCCGCATCGAGCTGCAGGGCGGCGAGCTCCTCGAGCACCTCCCGCGGACGGCCCGGCTGCCAGACGGGCACACCGGCCTGCGTCGCCGCCACCTTGACCGGCGGGGGCTGCGGGGTCCGGCTGCGGCCACGGGGCCGGTCCGGGTTGGTGATGACGGCCGCCACCTCGACGTCGTCGGCCGCGAGCAGGGCCTCGAGGGCGGGGACGGCGACGGCGGGCGTGCCGAGGAAGACGATGCGCACGGGGGCCTCGGAGGAGGTGGCCTCGGGACGAGGCGTTGGCGGGGTCGGACGGGGCGGCGGCGGACGCGCTCGGCGGTCAGTCGCCGCGGCCGAGCAGCAGGCTGCCGGGGCGGGGCGGGGCCGGCTGGTCGCGCTCCCGCATGGCCTTGAGCGCCGCCTGCTTGTCGTGCTTGGCGAGGTGGTCGATGAACAGGATCCCGTTCAGGTGGTCCATCTCGTGGAGCCAGACCCGGGCGAGGAACCCCTCCAGGGTGACCTCGTGGGCCGCGCCACCGAGGTCCTGGTAGGCGACCTCGACGGTCAGCGGGCGCTGGACCGGGTAGAACAGCCCGGGGAACGACAGACAGCCCTCGTCGCCGTCCTGGATCTCCTCCGAGCTCGCGTGCAGCACCGGGTTGACGATGGCGCTGCCCTCGGGGACCAGGTCGCCCTCCGGGGTCTCGGTGACCACCTCCCAGGTGAACAGCCGCTTGAGGACGCCCACCTGGTTGGCCGCGAGCCCGACGCCTTCGGCGGCGCGCATGGTGTCGAACATGTCGGCGGCGAGCTGGGCGAGGGACCCGTCGAAGTCCTCGACCTCGTGCGCACGCTGGCGCAGCACCGGGTCGCCGAAGATCCGGATCTCCATCGTGCTCACGGTGCCTCGCCTCGGGTCGGGGAGGCGACAGGGTACGCGCGGGCGCAGGTGACGACACTCACCCGGCGTCGACCGGATCGACGTCGACGCGGAGCTCCACGTCCTGCTTGGCCAGCGTGGCGCGCACCGGCGCCAGCGCGGTCAGCAGCCCGTCACGGTCGTCGGTCTTGCACAGGAAGCCGTCCCGCTCCTCGCCCGGGATCGGCCCGAGCAGCTCGTCGCCGGGCGGCAGCGCGGCCCGCAGCGCCCCCACGGCATCCTCGGGGGCTCCGCGCGCGAGCTCGAGCCGGATGGCGTGCCCGTGCGGGGGAAAGCGCAACGGGGCGCGGATGGCCGACTCCGCCCGCCAGAACCCGCCGATGTCCCAGGCGGCCAGGGCGGCCACCGCGTGGTGGTCCGGATCGCGGGTCTGGGCAATGACGACGCTGTCCGCCGGGTCGCGGCGTCCGTGGACCGTCCAGCCGGCGACCGCGCAGGCCAACCGCAGGGTGTCCTCCGCGGCGTCGAGCGTGGGCCGCCGCAGGGAGGCATCGAGGTCCGGGAACACGACCGCGTCGATGCGTCCGGGCGGCGCGTCCAGCACCGACCCGCGCGTGGTCACCAGGATCGCCGGTGGCGGTGGTGCCACTCGGCCGTAGCCCTCGAGCACCGCCACCTCGACGTCGAGGGCGCGCCGCAGCTCCGTGCCGAGCCGGGCCGCACCGGCCGCCAGCGGCACCACCTCCCGCCCGCGGCATGCGGGACAGGCCGGGACCCCACGCACCTGCCACCCGCAGCCCTCGCACCGCACGCCGAGACGGCCACCGGACGAGGGCCGCTCGCCCGCGTCGTCGACCGCCACCGAGGAGGCGCACCGCGGACAGCGCAGTCGTTCCCCGCAGTCGGCGCAGACCAGCGCCCGTCCCTGTCCCCGGCGCGCGGCGACCACCACGCCGTAGGCGCCGGCCCGGGTCGCCTCCCGCAGCGCCCGGATCGCCTCCCGGCTGAGCCGGGCACGCGGCTGATCGTCCATCGTGACGACCTGGACGCGCGGTCGGGCCCGCCGCTCCGCCTCACGGACCGGCACGATCGGAGTGACCCGCCGGTCGCGCAGCAGCCGCCAGCCGACCGCCGAGGGCACCGTGGCGATGGCGAGCCCGACGGCGCCGGCACGGCGCGCCCGCTCGAACACGACCTCACGGGCGTGGTGGCGCGGGCTCGACCTGGCCTTCAGCGCCGGGTTCGACTCGTCGAGCACCACCGCGAGCCCGAGCCGGTCCAGCGGCATGAAGGCCGCGCCGAGCTGGCCGACCACGACCCGGGCGCGCCCGCAGCGCGCCTCCAGCCAGGCGCGGTACAGCGCCCGTGCCTTGGGTCCACCCCGCACGTCGACGGCCAGGTCACCGGCGGCCTCCAGGACCGCGTCGGCCGTCGGTGAGGCGGGGTCCGGGACGATGACCAGCACGTCGCGGTCACCGGCGAGGGTCAGCTGGGCGAGCTCCCCCAGGCGCGCCGCGAGATCCTCCCCCGGCAGCGGGCGCAGCAGCCAGGTCCCGCTGCCGCCCCGGACCTGGGCCAGCAGCTCATCGCCGTCCTCGTAGTGCGCCCAGGCCGCCTCGAGCGTCGCGGCATCGGGGGGCGGATCGGAGCTCGGGCGCGGCGCGGCACCCGGCGGGTACCACCCGGCGCTCGCCGCGCGGCGTTCGACGTCGACCGTGCGGCCCGGCAGCGCGTGACGGACGACGTCGGCCAACGGCGCTCCGAACCTGCTCGCCGCCCAGCGCAGGACCTCGAGCTCGTCGGGACGGACCCACCGGTGCTCGCCGAGCTTGACCCGCACCGCACGCAGCCGTGCCGCAGGCACCTCGGTGTCGGTGGCGGTGTCGACCACCAGCCCCCGGACCCGGCGTCCGGCGAAGACCACCTGGACGCGGTGCCCGACCGCGAGCTCCATGTCGTCGGGCACGAGGTAATCGAACGGCCGGTCGAGGTGGAACGGCGCGACCTCGACCGCGACCCGGACGAGTCCGCCCGGGCCGACCGGCGCGGGGTCAGGCGCCGACGGCGTCACGCAGCGCGTCGGCTCGGTCGGTGCGCTCCCAGGTGAAGCGGTCCCCCTCGCGGCCGAAGTGGCCGTAGGCCGCGGTGGTGCGGTAGCCCGGACGTCGCAGGTCGAGCGCGTCGACGATCGCGCCGGGGCGCAGGTCGAACACCTCGCGCACCGCGGCCAGGATCGCCGCCGGGTCGGCCTGCTCGGTCCCGAAGGTCTCCAGGTTGAGGCTGACCGGGCTCGACACCCCGATCGCGTACGCGACCTGCAGCTCGACCTTGCGGGCGAGGCCGGCGGCCACGATGTTCTTCGCGACCCAACGCGTGGCGTAGGCCGCCGATCGGTCGACCTTGGACGGGTCCTTGCCGGAGAACGCACCGCCGCCGTGGCGCGCCATGCCGCCGTAGGTGTCGACGATGATCTTGCGCCCGGTCAGGCCCGCGTCCGCGACCGGCCCGCCGAGCTCGAAGCGACCCGTCGGGTTGACGAACACCTCGAGGTCGTCGGCGATGAGGTCCTCGGGGATCAGCGGACGGATCACCTGCTCCTCGACGTCGGGGCGCAGGAAGGTCGACAGGTCGATCTCCGCGCGGTGCTGGGTCGAGAGCACCACCGCGGTGACCGCCACCGGACGGCCGTCCTCGTAGGCGACGGTCACCTGGGTCTTGCCGTCGGGGCGCAGGTAGGGCAGCTCGCCGGACTTGCGGACCTCGGTGAGGCGCTCGGCCATGCGGTGGGCGAGGTGGATCGGCAGCGGCATGAGCGAGGGCGTCTCGTCGGTCGCGTAGCCGAACATCATCCCCTGGTCGCCCGCCCCCTGCAGGTCGTAGGGGTCGGTGTCCTCACCGGAGCCGTAGGCGTGGTCCACGCCCTGGGCGATGTCGGGCGACTGCTCGTCGATGGCGACCGACACCCCGCACGTGTTGCCGTCGAAGCCGACGTCGTGGGAGTCGTAGCCGATCGAGAGGATCGTGTCGCGTACGACCCGGGGGATGTCCACGTAGGTCTCGGTGGTGATCTCCCCCGCGACCATGACCTGCCCGGTGGTGACCAACGTCTCGCACGCGACCCGACCGCGTGGGTCGTCGGTCAGGATCGAGTCGAGGATGGCGTCGGAGATCTGATCGGCCATCTTGTCGGGGTGGCCCTCGGTCACGGATTCCGAGGTGAACAGGCTGCGCAAGGATCTTCTCTCCCGGGGCGGGGATGACCGGTGTCGGTCGGCCGGGAGCCTAACGTCCCGCTGCGGGGTCGGTCGTCGTCCGGGTGGTCAACCCGACGAACCCCCGTGGTGCGCATCCAGGGCGGTCAGCCGGTGGCCGACGACGTCGAGGATGCGGGCCGCGACGTCCGCCTTGGACGCCAGCGGGACGTCCGTGCGCGCGCCGTCGCGCTCGAGGATCACGACCCGGTTGGTCTCGACCTCGAAGCCCGCGTCGCTGGAGGCGACGTCGTTGACCACGAGCACGTCCGCGCCCTTGGCGGCCAGCTTGGCGCGGCCGTTGGCCTCCACGTCATCCGTCTCCGCCGCGAACCCGACCAGCACCGGGGTGTCGTCGCTCCCGCGCTGCGCACCCAGTTCCGCGAGGATGTCCGGGTTCGCGACGAGTTCGATCGCCGGGGTCCCGTCCGCCTTCTTCAGCTTGGACGCCGCGGCGGACGCCGGACGGAAATCCGCGACCGCGGCCGCCTTCACGACGACGTCCGCCTCGTCGAGCACCTCGTGGACCGCCGCGTGCATGTCGCGGGCGCTGACCACGTCGACGCGTCGCACGCCCTCGGGCGTGGGCAGTTCGCTGGGTGCCGCGATGAGGGTCACGCGGGCGCCGCGCCCAGCGGCGACGGCGGCGAGCGCGAACCCCATCCGACCCGACGATCGGTTGCCGAGGAAGCGCACGGGATCGATCGCCTCGCGCGTCCCACCGGCGGTGACGACCACGTGACGGCCCGCCAGCGGTCCGTCCGAACGGGTGGAGGTGGCTGCCGCCCGGACGGCCGCGTGGGCCTCGTCGGGCTCCACCACGCGCCCAGGTCCGGCGTCCCCGCCCATCAGCGGACCGACGGCGGGTCCGAGCACGGTCACCCCGCGGCCACGGAGCACCTCGACGTTGGCCTGCGTGGCGGGGTGCTCCCACATCTCCGTGTGCATCGCCGGGCAGACGATGAGTGGGCACGTCGCCGCGAGCAGGGTCGTGGTCAGCAGGTCGTCGGCCAGGCCGTGGGCCAACCGGGCCAGCGTGTGGGCCGTCGCCGGGTAGACGATGGCGACGTCGGCCGCGCGGCCGAGCGCGACGTGGGTGTCCTGCGCGATGCCGTCCCAGACGTCCTCGCGGACGTGCCGGCCGGTGATGCCCTCCAGCGTCGCGGCGCCGAGGAACCGGCGGGCGCCCGCGGTGAGCACCGGGTCGACCTCCGCGCCGGCGCCGACGAGCAACCGGGCGAGCAGCGCGGCCTTGTACGCGGCGATCCCCCCGGAGACCCCGAGCAGGACCCGTACGCCGCGCAGGTCGTCCATCAGGCCGACCGGTCTCCGTCACCCTCAACGAGCGCGAGGCCCTCGGCCTCGGCGGCGGCCTGGCGCTCCTCCTCGGTGCGCACGAAGCCCTCGATCTTGCCCTCGGCGATCTCCTCGAGGGCGATCGACAGGGGCTTGTTCGAGTCCGTGCTGAGCAGCGGCGGCACGTACGCGCCGAGCCCCTCGCCGAGCTGGGCGTAGTAGCCGTTGATCTCACGCGCGCGCTGCGCGGCGAGGTGCACGAGGTGGAAACGCGAGTCCACCTTGTCCATGAGGTCGTCGATGCGGGCCATGGGCCTGCCTTCCGGGAGCGGATCGGGGGCGGTGAGCTGACGGCGGATGGGCACACCGCGATGCGCCGGACTGATCGCCGGCGGACCGACCAGCGTAGCGGAGCTCGCCCCCGGGCTTGGCTAGCGTGCGTCACCTCGGTCCACGTCCCGTCGCCGGAGCCCCATGCGCGTCGTCGCCGCCCTGACCGTCCCGCCGACACCGTCCGCCGGGACGCGGCCCGTCACGCTCCTGCCGGACCTCGCACAGAGCAGCCCCGGCGGCGTCCCCGCCACGCTGATCGTGCTCGTCGTGCTCGCAACCGTCGGGGTCGTCGCCTGGGCCAGCTTCCGCCAGCGGGCCCGGCTGCGCGAGGGTCTGGCGACGCTCATCGGCCGCTCGCCCGGCTGGCGGTTGACCGTGCACCCCTGCGACGTCACCCCGGAGCTGCTCGCCGGGCGGACCGCGGCGACGCCCCGGGGGGACCGGCGGTACGGCGTGCGTCACGGGGTGGAGGGTCCGACCACCGTCACCCTCGGTGGCGAACCGGTCGAGGCCCGCATCGCGATGTTCGAGTGGACCTACGAGGAACGCCGCACCAGCCGGTCCAACCAGGGCACCCGGACCACGACCTACCACACCCGTACGGAGCTGGTCGCGCTGTGCCGGCTGCCCACGGTGGTCCCCCGGGCCATCCGCATCGGCGCGGAGTCGGTCCTCGGGCGGGTCGGGCTGACCCGCGGGGGCCAGCAGGTCGAGTCCTCGGAGTTCAACCGCCGGTTCCGCGTCGAAGGACGCGATCCCCGCCTGACCGTGCAGCTGCTCGACCCCACCTTCCAGCAGCTGCTGCTGGACGCCTACCAGGGCCGCACGATCCACCTCGACGACGACCTGGTCGTGCTCGGCGGCCGCCCCGACCACCGTGACGAGAGTCTGCCGGGGATCGTCGGGCTGCTGCCGGCGGCCCGCCAGGACCTCGAGCGCCTCGTACGCTCCGTGCCGGCGCAGTTCTGGCGCGCCATCGGACCATCGTCGCAGGGGGACGCATGGAGACCATCCTGACCCTGCTGGTGCTCGTCGGCCTGCCGCTGCTGCTGGTGATCTGGTCGTACAACCGGTTCGTCGGCCAGGCCACCTCGATCGATGCGACCTGGGCGACCATCGACACCGAGCTGCAGCGCCGCCACGACCTCGTCCCGAACCTGGTCGCCACCGTGCAGGGCTACGCGGCGCACGAACAGCAGGTGCTCGCCCAGGTGACCGAGGCACGGGCGGCGGCGATCCGTGCCGCGCCCGAGGACGTCCCGCTGGAGCAGCAGGCCCGCGCGGAGGACGCGCTGACCTCCGGGTTGTCGTCGCTGCTGGCCGTCAGCGAGAGCTACCCGGAGCTGAAGGCCGACTCCGTGTTCCGGGACCTGCAACGCCAGCTGATCGAGACCGAGGACCGCATCTCCGCCTCCCGCCGGCTGTACAACATCGAGGTGGCCTCCTACGAGCGCCGGCGGCGCTCCGTGCCCTCCAACCTGATCGCGGGGGCGTTCGGCTTCGGACCACGCACGATGTTCGAGATCCAGGACGCGGCCGCGCAACACGCGGCGCAGGTCGGGTTCCCGCGGGCATCGGGTGGCTCCGCTGCGGATGCCGACGGGGCCGCGCGCTGAGGCGACCGCTCGGGCCTCGGCCCGGGCTGGCTCAGACCGAACGGGCACGCTCGATCTCGACCAGCACCTCGGCGACGCAGCGCGAGAGGTCGTCGTTGACGACCTGGACGTCGAACTGATCCGCGGCCGCGAGCTCCTCGCGGGCACGGGCGAGCCGACGCTCCACGGCCGCGTCGTCCTCGGTGCCACGCCCCCGCAACCGGCGCTCGAGTTCCTCGAAGCTCGGCGGAACGAGGAAGACCAGCAGGGCGTCGGGATCGTGGGCCTTGATCTGCAGCGCGCCCTGCAGCTCGATGTCGAGGACGACCACCTGCCCGCGCGCGATCGCCTCGCGGGCCGGGGTCGCCGGCGTGCCGTAGAGGTTGCCGGCGTACTCCGCCCACTCGAGCAGCGCCCCCTGCTCACGCAACGCCTCGAACCGCTCGCGGTCCACGAAGTCGTAGTGGACCCCGTCCTGCTCCCCGGGGCGTGGTGCCCGGGTGGTCGAGGAGATCGACAGCACGCTGTCGGGCAGCGCGGCGCGGACCCGGCTGTGCACCGTGCCCTTGCCCACCCCCGACGGACCTGCGATCACGACCAGCAGGCCGCGGCGTTCGGTCACCGCGGCTCCTCGAACGCCGCCAGCAGGGCTTCGCGCTGGCGTGGCCCGAGCCCACGCAGGCGTCGCGTCGGCGCGATCGAGAGCTTCTCCATCAGGCGCCGGGCCTTGACCGGCCCGTAGGCGGGCATCGCCTCGAGCACGTCCGCGACCTTCATCTTCGCCAGTGCCTCGGCGTCGTCGGCCCGGTCGAGCACCTGCCCCAGACTGACCTCGCCCGACTTGAGCATCTGCTTCAGCTCCGAGCGGATGCGCCGCGCTTCCGTCGCCTTCGCCAGGGCGGCGCGGCGCTCCTCGTCTCCGAGACGGGGCAGGGACATGGCGCGAGGCTCCGACGGGGTGGACGGCCGATGGGACCCGCACCCTAGTGCCCCGCCCGGGCGGGCTCGCGTGCCGTCGTCCGGGCACGGCGTGAGCGCTAGCGTGGCGCCCGTCCCCGACGCTCGGTGTTGCCAGGTGGTCTCCTCCGCTCCCATGGTCCTCGGCGTGGACCTCGACGGTGTCTGTGCCGACTACGAGGGGGCGTTCCGCGCCTCGGTCGGCCGCCAGCGCGACCTCGACGTCACCACGTTGCCGCCGCAGACCCGCATGGACGCCTACTCCGAGTGGGGCTTCACCTTCGAGGAGTTCGAGGAGGCCCACCGGCGCGCGGTGCTCGAGGACCGCATGTTCCGGCACATGGAGCCGCTGCCCGGCGTGTCCGAGGCCCTGTGGGAGCTGAGCGACCGCGGCGTGTGGATCCGGATCATCACCCACCGGCTGATCTTCAACTGGGCGCACGAGACCTCCGCGGCGGACACCGCCGCCTGGCTCGACGCCAACCGCATCCCCTACCGCGACCTGTGCTTCATCGGGGACAAGCCCAACGTCGGTGCCGACCTCTACATCGACGACTCGCCGGGCAACATCGTCTCCCTGCGCGAGGCCGGACGCGCCGCGATCGTGTTCGATCAGCCCTACAACCGCCACCTGCCCGGCCCCCGCGCCACGAGCTGGGCGGAGGTGCTGGCCTACGTCGTGGACGAGCTCGACGCACGTGACCGGCAGGTCGAGCTCCCGCTGGACGACGTCGACCCGCTCGCGCCCCGCTCCACCGGGGCGCCGCGTCGGCCGGAGAGCGACGCGTGAGCGTCACACCCACCGCTGCACGACTGATCGACCTGCTGCTCGACGCGGACGCCCTGCGCTTCGGGGACTTCGTCGGCAAGTCGGGCCGTGCGATGCCCTACTTCGTCAACCTCGGCGCGGTCCAGCGCGGCGACCACCTCACGCGGCTCGGCCGCTGCTACGCCGATGCGCTCGTCGACCGCTTCGGCCACGGGATCGACGTCGTCTTCGGGCCGGCCTACAAGGGGATCCCGATCGCGGTGAGCACCGCGATCGCCCTCGCCGAGCACCACGATCTGCACGTCGGGGTCGCGTTCGACCGCAAGGAGGCCAAGGACCATGGCGAGGGTGGCCAGCTCGTGGGTCACGCCTTCGCCGACGGTGACCGGGTCGTGATCCTCGAGGACGTCACCACCGCCGGGACCTCGATCCGGGCGACGATGCCGCTGCTGGCCGGCGCTGCTGCCGTCGAGGTGGTGGGCCTGCTGGTCGGGGTCGACCGCCGGGAACGGGCGCCCGACGATCCCCGCTCGGCGCTGCGGGTGCTCGCGGAGGAGTTCGACCTGGAGACCGCCGCGATCGCCACGGTCGACGACATCGTCGCCCACCTGAGCGGGCCGGGTGCCCCGCGGACACTGGGCGACGAGGACCTGGCCCGGATCGCGGCCTACCGCGCGAGGTTCGGCGCGTCCTGATCGTCGTCGTCCCGCGGGCCGAGCGCAGCGACGATCGCATCGGCGGCCGCCACGGGGTCCCCGGCCGCGGTGATCGGTCGGCCGACGACCAGCAGGTCGGCTCCCGCAGCCATCGCCTCCGCGGGCGTCGCCGCCCGGGCGTGGTCGTCGGCGGCGCCGCCCGCCGGGCGGACCCCGGGGGTCACCACGAGCACGTCGTCGCCGACGGTCTCGCGTACGACCGTGAGATCCTTCGGCGCGCAGACCAGGCCCGGGGCGCCCGCCCGGGTGGCCAGGTCCGCGAGACGGGGCACCTGATCCGCTGCCGGGGCCGAGCCGAGCGCCGCCAGTTCGTCGTCCGAGGTCGAGGTCAGCACGGTCACGGCGAGGATGCGACCGCCGTCACCCAGGCCCGAGACGGCCGCGGCGACCATGGCCGCTCCCCCACCGGCGTGGACGGTCAGCAGCCCGACCTCGAGGGCCGCGAGCCGACGCGCGGCGCGCTCCACGGTGGTCGGGATGTCGTGCAGCTTGAGATCGAGGAAGATCGGCCCGTGCGCACCGATGCGTTCCACCGCCGCGGGGCCGTGGGCGCTGAACAGCTCCAGCCCCACCTTGAACCAGCCGACGTGGCCGACCAGGGCGGCGGCCAGCGCATCGGCCTCCTCCAGCGTCGGCACGTCCAGGGCGACGATCAGGCGATCGGCGGCGTCGGTCACGTTCATGCCTCCCAGGGCGTGCAGGTCCCGATCAGCTCGCGGACGGTGGCGATCCCGCGCTGTGCACACCAGGTGCGCAGCTCCTCGACCAGGGTCGGCCCGATGAACGGGTCGACGAACGTGGACGTCCCGACGGACACGGCGCTGGCGCCGGCCCGCAGGAACTGGATCACGTCGGTGG
Source organism: Nitriliruptoraceae bacterium (assembly GCA_020832455.1). GTDB lineage: Bacteria > Actinomycetota > Nitriliruptoria > Nitriliruptorales > Nitriliruptoraceae > PWLR01. The sequence goes on along the minus strand of JAFIEQ010000055.1, from coordinate 11,938 downwards.
CCTCTCGGACGCCACCACAGCCGAGGATGGGGACCTCGGGCATCGCGGTGTGGACCTGGTGGACGTTGCGGACCGCGATCGGGCGGATCGCGGGGCCGGAGAGTCCACCGTAGGTGTTGGACAGCGCCGGGCGGCCGGTCTCCGGATCGATGACCATGCCGAGCACCGTGTTGATCAGCGTGAGCCCGTCCGCACCCGCCTCGACCACGGCGCGCGCGACGGCGACGATGTCGGTCACGTCCGAGGTCAGCTTCGCCAGCATCGGGACGTGCGCGACGCTGCGCACCCCGCGGATCACCTCCGCGGCGACGCTCGGGTCGCAGGCGAAGACCAGCCCACGATCCTCGACGTTGGGACACGACAGGTTGACCTCGAACGCCCGGATCGTGGCGGCCTCGGGGTCCGCGGCCCGCAGCGCCTCCGCGACGGCGCGGTAGTCGGCCACCGACTTGCCCGCGATGGAGGCGACGACCCGCACGCCGCGTTCCGCGAGCCACGGCAGGTCGTGCGCGACCCAGGCGTCGACCCCGGGGTTCTGCAGCCCGATGGCGTTGAGCATGCCCGAGGGGGTCTCCGCCATCCGCGGCGTCGGCAGGCCCCGCCGTGGTTCGCGGGTGATGGACTTCACGACCACCGCGGCGATCCGGTCGACGTCGTAGAAGCGGTCCATCTCACGGCCGCTGGCGAAGCAACCGGACGCGGTCAGGATCGGGTCCGGCAGCGCGAGACCGGCCAGGTCGGTGGACAGGTCGACCTCGGCGCGGTCGGCGCCGTGCCCCGCCACCTCCGCCGGGTCGAGTCGACGCACGTCGCTGCTCATCGCTCCCCCCACAGCTCGGCGTCGGTCGGGCGGGCCGGCGGCTCGTCGGGTTCGTCCTCGACCGTCGGGCCGAGGCGGACCCGGGTCTCGTCCCAGGCGATCCGCGCCCCGTTGAACACCGGGCCCTCGATGCAGGTGCGCCGCATCGTGACCTCGCCGTCACGTCCGCGCAGCGGCATCACGCACGTGAAGCAGGCGCCGATCCCGCAGCCCATCAGCTCCTCGACGGCGACCTGGACCGGCACGCCGAGCTCCACGCAGCCCTCCGACACCGCGCGCAGCATCGGGTTGGGGCCGCAGGCGTAGACGACCCCGGCACCGGTGGCCGCCACGGTGTCCGCGAGCACGTCGGTGACCCGCCCGCGGGTGCCGTAGCTGCCATCGTCGGTGGTGAAGGTGACCGTGGCCGACAGCCGCTTGGCCTCGATCGTGCCCAGGATCCGGTCCTCGGTGGCGGCGCCGACGATCATGTCGACGCGCAACCCCTGGGCGACAAGCTTCTCGCCGAGGTAGAACAGCGGCGCGCTGCCGTACCCCCCACCGATGAGCAGGCAGTTGACCTTGCGTTGCGGCAGCGGGAACGGGGTGCCGAGCGGTCCGACGATGTCGAGCACGTCGTGGGTGGCGACCGTCGACAGCCACGCGGTCCCCGGCCCGTGCGCGTCGAAGACGACGTCGACGGTGCCGGCAGCGACCCCCTGGCGGGAGACGCCGGCGATGGAGAACGGCCGACGCAGCAACGAGTGCGGCGCGTCGACGGCGATCTCCACGAACTGTCCCGGGCGGGCCCGCTCGGCGATCTCGCGCGCCGCGAACGACAGGACCCAGTACGGCCCCTGCCGACGCCGGCCGAGCACCTCGCAGGCGGCCTTGACGGGCGTGTCGGCCCCCGTGCGGCCGCGGGCGGGGGCGAGCCGGTGCCGTGGACTGCTCATGCGTGCTGCCCTTCCGCGACCGCGGCACGGTGCAGTGCCTGGTGCTCCTGCAGGGAGCGCACCTGGAGCGGCCCGGCCCGCAGCGCCTCGATGCCCTGGATGGCGGCGAGGATGCCGGACAGGGTCGTGATGCAGGGCACCCCGTTGGTCACGGCCGCCTGCCGGATGGAGTAGCCGTCGCCGCGGGTCTTCGAACCGAACGGGGTGTTGAGCACCAGCCCGACGTGGCCGTTCTCGAGCAGTTCGAGCAGCTCGTCGGTGCCCTGGGACACCTTGCCGACCACCTCGACGTCGATGCCGGCCCGGCGCAGCACGTCCGCGGTGCCCTCGGTGGCGACCAGGTCGAAGCCGAGGTCCACGAGGCGCTTGACCGGGAACACGATCGCGCGCTTGTCCCGGTTCGCGACGGACACGAACACCTTGCCGCTGGTGGGCAGCACCATCGATCCGGTCGAGGCCTGGGCCTTGGCGAAGGCGGCACCGAAGTCGTGGTCGATGCCCATCACCTCGCCGGTGGAGCGCATCTCCGGGCCGAGCAGCGCGTCCACGCCCGGGAACCGGTCGAAGGGCAGCACCGCCTCCTTGACCGACACGTGCGCCGGCCGTGGTCCGGTGACGGCGTCGTCGGCCGGCAGCAGCGGGACGCCGTCGGGCCCCTCGACCTCACGCAGCTCGGCCAGGCTCGCCCCGGCCATGACCCGCGCCGCGACCCGGGCGAGCGGGACCCCGGTGGCCTTCGCCACGAACGGCACCGTGCGCGACGCCCGCGGGTTGGCCTCGATGCAGAACAGGGTCTCGTCCTTCAGCGCGAACTGGACGTTGATCAGCCCCCGCACGCCGAGCCCGCGGGCGATGCCCTCCGTGATCTCACGGATCCGGTCCTCCTGGCCACGTCCGAGGGTGATGGGAGGCAGGGTGCAGGCCGAGTCGCCGGAGTGCACCCCGGCCTCCTCGATGTGCTCCAGCACGCCGCCGACGAACAGTTCCTCGCCGTCGTACACGGCGTCGACGTCGATCTCGATGGCCCCCTCGAGGAACCGGTCGACCAGGATCGGCTGGTCCGGTGCGGCCGCGACCGCCTCGGTCAGGTAGCGCTCGAGCCCGGCGTCGTCGTACACGATCTGCATCGCGCGACCACCGAGCACGTACGAGGGGCGCACCAGTGCCGGGTAGCCGATCGCGGTGGCGATCTCCAGCGCCTCGTCGTAGGAGCGCGCGATCCCGCCCGGCGGCATGGCGACCCCGAGCTCACGCATCAGCGCGCCGAAGCGACCGCGGTCCTCGGCCATGTCGATCGCGTCCGGACTGGTCCCCCACACCGGTACGCCGGCGGCCTCCAGGCCGCGCGCGAGCTTCAGCGGGGTCTGGCCCCCGAGCTGGACGAGCACGCCCGCGGGCTGCTCACGGTGCACGACCTCGAGCACGTCCTCGAGGGTGAGCGGCTCGAAGTAGAGCCGGTCCGCGGTGTCGTAGTCGGTCGAGACCGTCTCCGGGTTGCAGTTGATCATGATGGTCTCGTAGCCGGCCGACTGCAGCGCGAACACCGCGTGCACGCAGCAGTAGTCGAACTCGACGCCCTGCCCGATCCGGTTCGGCCCGGAGCCGAGCACGATGACCTTCTCCCGGTCGGAAGCGCGGACCTCGTCCTCGTCCTCGTAGGTGGCGTAGTGGTAGGGCGTGTAAGCCTCGAACTCCGCCGCACAGGTGTCGACGGTCTTGAACACCGGCCGGATCCCGGCCGCGTGCCGCCGGGCGCGCACAGCCGTCTCGTCGGTGGCCAGCAGCTGCGCGAGGTGCGCGTCGGAGAAGCCGTCACGCTTGGCCGCCCGCAGCTCCTCGTCGGGCACGGCCGCGAGGTGCTCGTAGGAGCGCAGGTCCCGGCGGCGTTCGACGAGCTGCAGCATCTGGTCGACGAACCAGGGGTCGAACCCGGTGAGCTCCGCCACCCGTTCGACCGACCACCGGCGCGTGAGCGCCTCGTCGACCGCGTCGAGGCGGTCGGCGGTGGGGGTCCGCAACCGCTCGGCCAACGCGTCGTCGTCGACCTCGATCGGATCGGCGGCCCCGAACCCGACGCGGCCGTCCTCCATGCTGCGCAGCGCCTTGTTGAACGACTCCTTGAAGGTCCGTCCGATCCCCATGACCTCCCCGACGGACTTCATCCGGGTGGTGAGGCGCGCGTCGGCGCCGGAGAACTTCTCGAACGCGAAGCGCGGGATCTTGGTGACCACGTAGTCGATGGTCGGCTCGAAGGCGGCCTTGGTCTCCCGCGTGATGTCGTTGGCGATCTCGTCGAGCGTGTAGCCGATGGCCAGCCGCGCGGCGATCTTCGCGATCGGGAAGCCGGTGGCCTTGGATGCGAGCGCACTGGAGCGCGAGACCCGCGGGTTCATCTCGATCACGACCTGGCGGCCGGTGACCGGATCGACCGCGAACTGCACGTTGGACCCGCCGGTCTCCACCCCGATGCGGCGCAGCACGGCGAACGCGGCGTCACGCATCTGCTGGTACTCCGGATCGGACAGCGTCATCGCCGGTGCGACCGTGATCGAGTCCCCGGTGTGCACGCCCATCGCGTCCACGTTCTCGATCGAGCAGATGATCACGCAGTTGTCGTGGTGGTCGCGCATCACCTCGAGCTCGTACTCCTTCCACCCGACCACGGACTCCTCGACCAGCACCGTGTGGACCGGCGAGTCGTAGAGCCCCTGCCGGATCATGGTGCGCAGCTCGTCGGCGTCGTAGGCGATCCCGCCGCCCTTGCCGCCGAGCGTGAACGAGGGCCGCAGCACGACCGGGTAGCCGTACTCCGCGGCGGCCTCGAAGGCCTGCGCCTCCTCGCGCACGTAGGTGGAGCGGGGCGACTCGAGGCCGATCTCGGTCATCGCGTCCTTGAACCGTTGCCGGTCTTCCGCCGTCTGGATCGCCTCGAGATCGGCACCGAGCACCTCGACCCCGAACTCCTCGAGCACACCGGCCTCGGAGAGCTCCACGGCGAGGTTGAGCGCGGTCTGGCCGCCGAGGGTGGCCAGCAGCGCGTCGGGGCGCTCCCGCTCGATGACGCTGCGCACGACGTCGACGGTCAACGGTTCCACGTAGGTGGCGTCCGCCAGCGATGGGTCGGTCATGATCGTCGCGGGGTTGGAGTTGACCAGGACGACGCGCAGACCCTCCTCGCGCAGGACCTTGCAGGCCTGCGTGCCGGAGTAGTCGAACTCGCACGCCTGACCGATGATGATCGGCCCAGACCCGAGCACGAGCACACTGGTGAGATCGTCACGACGGGGCATCAGCGGTGCTCCTCGATGAGCTCGGCGAAGCGTGCGAACAGGTAGCGCGCATCGGACGGGCCGGGGGCGGACTCCGGGTGGTACTGCACGCTGAACGCCGGGACGTCCCGGGCGGTCAGTCCCTCGACGACGTCGTCGTTGAGGTTCACGTGGCTGACGTCGACGACCCCGTGGTCGCGGGTCGCGAACGCGTGGGTGTCGACCTGCTCGCCGAGCGCGCTGGCGCGGACCGCGAAGCCGTGGTTGTGGGAGGTGATCTCCACGACCCCGTCCGCGCGGCGCAGCACCGGCTGGTTGACCCCGCGGTGGCCGAACCGCAGCTTGTAGGTGTCGGCGCCGAGCGCCTGGCCGAGCAGCTGCGAGCCGAGGCAGATCCCGAACACGGGCACCTCACCGAGCAGCGCCGCGGTGGTGGCCGTGCCCTGCGCGACGGTGGAGGGATCACCGGGCCCGTTGGACAGGAACACCCCGTCGGGCTCGAGCGCGCGCACCTCGTCCGCGTTCGTGCCGGCCGGCAGCACGTGCACCTCGGCACCCTGCTCGACGAGGTAGGTACCGATCGAGCGCTTCATCCCGAAGTCGAGCGCCGCGACCCGGAAGCGGACGTCGCCGGAAGGGTGCAGCACGTAGGGCTCCGCGGTGGTGACCTCGGAGGCGAGTTCCGCGCCGATCATCCCCGGTGAGTCCTGCACCTGGGCGAGCAGCGCGTCGACGTCGAGCACCTCCGAGGACAGCCCGGCGCGCATGGCGCCGCCCTCGCGCAGGTGGCGGGTCAGCCGGCGCGTGTCGATGCCCTCGAGCCCGACCACCCCGGCCGCACGCAGCGCGGTGGCGAGGTCCTGCTCGGCGCGCCAGGAGGAGGGCCGACGTGCCGCCTCGCGGACCACGAACCCGGCGACCTGGATCGCATCCGACTCCATGTCGGCGGCGTTCATCCCGTAGTTGCCGACGTGGGGCGCGGTCATGGCCACGATCTGGCGGCGGTAGGAGGGATCGGACAACACCTCCTGGTAGCCGGCCATGCCCGTGTTGAACACGGCCTCCCCGAAGACCGTCCCCGCCGCGCCGAGCGCGCGGCCGCGGAAGTGGGTGCCGTCCTCGAGGACGAGCAACGCCGGATCGCTCACTGGGCAACCTCCGAGGTACTGGTCGTGGACGGCTGGTCGGGGACGACCTCGCCGTCGCGCAGGGTGAACCGGCCACGCAGCAGCGTGTGTACGGCGCGGCCGGTGAGTTCTCGCCCCTGGTAGGGCGTGTTGCGGGCCCGGGAGTGCAGCGCCCGTCCGTCGACGGTCCAGGTGCGCTCCGGGTCGAGCACGGTGAGGTTGGCGGGCCGGCCTGCTGCGATCGCGCCGCCGTGACCGGCGAGGTCGCGGACCCCGGCCGGCCCGGTGGTGAACCGGGCGATCGCCTGCAGGGGGTCGAGCACGCCGGCGCGGATCACCGCGGTGTTCACGACCCCGAACGCCGTCTCCAGCCCGAGCATCCCGCAGGGGGCGTGCTCCCACTCCTGGTCCTTGAGCTCCGGGACGTGGGGCGCGTGGTCGGTGGCGACCGCATCGATGGTCCCGTCCGCCAGCGCCGCGCGCAGCGCCTGCACGTCCGCGTCGGTGCGCACGGGCGGGTTGACCTTGAACACCGGGTCGTAGGAGGCGACCAGGTCGTCGGTCAGCAGCAGGTGGTGCGGGGTGACCTCCGCGGTGACCCGCACGCCGCGCTGCTTGGCCAGCCGGATCAGCTCCACCGCTCCGGCGGTGGTGACGTGCGGGACGTGCAGCCGTGCGCCGACGCCGCCGGCGAGGATCAGGTCCCGTGCGATCATGACCTCCTCGGCCTCGTGGGGCCAGCCGGGCAGCCCGAGCACCGAGGACATCGCGCCCTCGTTCATCTGGGCGTCGGCGGTGAGGTCCGGTTCCTCCGCGTGGTTGCAGATCACCGCGTCGAACGCGGTCGCGTACTGCAGGGCGCGGCGCATCACGAGCGCATCGGCCAGGGGGATGCCGTCGTCGGAGAAGAAGTCCACCCGGGCGGCGCTTCCGTGCAGTTCCCCGAAGGGGCTGAGCTCCTCGCCGCGCAGGCCGCGGGTGATCGAGCCCACCGGGAACACGTCCACCAGGCCGACCTCGCGGCCGCGACGCCAGACCATGTCCGCGATCGGGACCGCGTCGCAGACCGGATCGGTGTTGGCCATCGCACACAGCGCCGTGTAGCCGCCCGCGGCGCCCGCCGCGGACCCGGTCGCGATGTCCTCCGCACCCTCGCCACCGGGTTCGCGCAGGTGGGTGTGCAGGTCGACGAAGCCCGGCGTGACCCAGAGCCCGTCGCAGTCGATCACCTCGGTGTCCGACGGGGTGTCGAGGTGGTCGGCGACCTCGGCGACCGAGCCGTCGACGACGAGCACGTCGCGCACGGCGTCGGTCCCGGCCGCCGGGTCGAGCACCCGACCGTGGCGCAGCAGGATGCGCATCAGGCGACCTCCCCCGTGCGTGCCGCCGGTGGCACGCACGGCTCCACGCGCGGCGGGTGGCTGGCGAGCAGCAGGTACAGGCAGGCCATGCGCACCGCGATGCCGTTGGTGACCTGTTCGGTGATCACGGCCCGGTCGGAGTCGGCGACGTCGCCGGTGATCTCCACCCCGCGGTTCATCGGACCGGGGTGCATCACCAGCGCGTCGGGCTTCATCCGCGCGACGCGGTCACCGGTGACCCCCCAGATGCGGGCGTACTCACGCGAGGAGGGGAAGAAGGCCCGGTGCATGCGCTCGCGCTGGACGCGCAGCGCGTAGAGCACGTCGGCGTCGGCCACCACCTCGTCGAGGTCGCGCGCCACCTCGACCCCCCAGTCCTGCACCGCCGGCGGCAGCAGCGTCGGCGGGGCGACCAGCGTGACGTGTGCGCCGAGCAGCTTGAGCGCCTGGACCTCGGAACGCGCGACCCGGGAGTGCAGCACGTCGCCCACGATGACCACGCGTCGCCCGGTCAGGTCCCCGAGGTGACGGCGCATGGTGAACACGTCGAGCAGGGCCTGGGTGGGGTGCTGGTGCCAGCCGTCCCCGGCGTTCATGATCGGCACGTCGAGGTAGCCGGCGAGCTGCAGCGGCGCGCCGGAGCTGCCCGAGCGCACCACCACGCAGTCCACTCCCATGGCGTCCAGCGTCAGCGCGGTGTCCTTGAACGACTCCCCCTTGGACACCGACGACCCCTTTGCGGAGAAGTTGATGACCTCCGCGGACAGGCGCTTGGCGGCGAGATCGAAGCTCAGCCGGGTCCGCGTGGAGTCCTCGAGGAAGAGGTTGCACACGACCTTGCCGCGCAGCGTCGGGACCGACCCGCGCCGGCGCTGCGCGATGGGCAGGAGCTGTTCCGCGGTGTCGAGCACGGCGGTCACCTGCTCGGTGTCGAGCTCCTCGATGGAGATCAGCCGGGGGATGTGCGGCAGCCAGTCGGTCACGCGGAGACCTCCTCGGCGACGACGCCGTCCTCACCGTCGACGTCGGCGACCAGCACCCGGATCCGGTCGCCGTAGGCGGTGGGCAGGTTCTTGCCGACGTGGTCGGCGCGGATCGGCAGCTGCCGGTGGCCCCGGTCGACGAGCACGACGAGTTTGATGCGGTCGGGGCGACCGAGCTCGTTCAGCGCATCGAGGGCGGCCCGGATCGTGCGGCCCGTGTAGAGCACGTCGTCGACGAGCACGACGGTACGGCCCTGCAGATCGACGGGGACGTCCGTGGGGTGGATCGGCTTCGGACCGCGCGAGCCGAGGTCGTCACGGAACAGCGTGACGTCCAGCGCACCGGTCGGCACCTCGGTGCCCTCGATGCGCTCGATCATCGCGGCGAGGCGGCGGGCGAGCGGCACGCCGCGCGTCTGGATGCCCACCAGCACGAGCCCATCGGCCCCGTGGTTCGTCTCGAGCAACTCGTGTGCGAGACGCTTCAGCATCCGGGCGACATCGTCCGCGGACAGGATGCGGGCAGGGCTGGACATGGAGCTCCTCCCCGGCCTCACGGGACCGGACGTGAAAGGAGTTCGGGCGGCCGGGTCGGGCCGCACGGGCCGGCTCTCGCCGGGCCGACGGGAACCTAGCAGGTCACCCCCGGACCGCTGTTCACGGGGCCGGCACCGCTCCGAGGCGCGCGGTGGCCCGGCGGACGATGCGGTGGACGAACCCGAGCTTGTCGATCACCGGCGGCGGGAGCACGAACGGGTACAGGTCGGCCTCCCCCATGCTGCGGTTCACCGCGTTGAGCGCGTAGCTCAGCGGCAGCCAGGTCGCGATGAGCGGCTCGATGTCGTCGGTGTCGTCGAGCGCGACACCGACGGGATCGGCCGCCAGCACGTCGGTGTCGCCCGCCACCGGCTCCGGGCCGTCGACGCGCAGCCGGAACGCCGCGGCGCTCTGCAGCACCCCCCGGATGTGCAGGTAGTGGGCCACGGTCTCCGCGAAGTCCTCGGCCGGGTGCATCGTCGCGTACTCGCTGACGTGCTCGTCGGCCCAGCCGGCCGGCGCCCCGTCCCGGTAGTGGCGATCGAGCGCGGCCTGGTAGTCGGCGGTCTCGTCGCCGAACCGCGCCTGGGCCTCACCGAGCATCGCGTCGTCCACCAGTACCGTGAACAGGTAGTGGCCGATCTCGTGGCGGAAGTGGCCGAGCACGGTGCGGTACGGCTCGCTGAGCTTGGTGCGGACCTTCTCGCGGTGCACGGCGTCGGACTCGGCCAGGTCCAGGGTGATCACCCCGGCGGCGTGGCCGGTGATGACCGACTGGGTCGTGCTGGCGAGCAGGTCGAACGCCACCCCGACCCCGGTGGATGCGTCCCGGGGCTGGAGGAAGATCCCGAGCGACAGCAGCTGGAACACCAGCCGGCGCTTGGCCTGTTCCGCGATGGCGAACAGCTCGAGCGCGTCGGCGTCCCCGTCCGCGGGCCGCGTCCGGGTCAACGCGCAGCTGCGGCACAGCGGCGCGCCGTGGCCGTCGGTGTGCGTGGGCCGGTCGTCGAGGAGCCAGTTGCAGGCCGCGATGACGTGGTTGGCGCAGCGCCGGGTGGGGTCGTCGACCGCGACCAGCGTGAGCCGGTCCGCGTCGAAACCGAGCGTCGTGGCGCACCGTAGGCAGGCCGTGTTGGCGAAGAACACCAGCTGCCCGCAGTTCGGGCACGAGAACGTATCCATGAGGTCGCGCCCTTCCGGGCGACCAACCGCCGCCGTGTCGGCTGCACGGTACGGCCTCGGACGGGGCTAGAGCTCGGTCTTCCGTCCCGCGACCCTGGCCGGGGTGTCAAGCGGCGGCCGCGGCTCGTCGCTCGACGCGGGGCCACCACCGGCGAGACCGCGGTCGACCTCGCGGGGCAACGGGTTCGCGGCGAGCTCCCGCCGGATCGACTCCAGCACGCCGTTGACGTACCGGCCGGAGTCATCGGTCGACAGCGACTTGGCCAGCCCGACCGCCTCGTCGATGACGATGGCCGCCGAGGTGTCCTCGTGGATCAGCTCGTAAACGGCCAGGCGCAGCACGGTGCGGTCCACGGCCGGCATCCGGGAGATCTGCCAGTTCCGGGCGAAGCGCGCGATCAGCCCGTCGATGCGCTCCCGGTCCGCGTGGACCCCCGCGACCAGGCTCCGGGTGAACCCGTCGAGCGGCGAGCCGTCCTCGCCGCCACCGTGGGCGTCGCCGGTCGCGGCCACCTCCGAGCGTTCGGAGGACACCAGCTCGACCTCCAGCGCCCCGTCGATGTCCGGCGGCAGCAGCGCACTACCCGAGGACAGGTCGTCCACCGCGTCGATGATCTGGCGCGCCGCGGGTTCGTCCTGCAGCCGCCGGAGCGTGACCTCGGGCGAGACGCCGCGCACGTCGGCCTGGAACAGGATCTTGAGCGCGCGGGCGCGGGCGCGGTGCGGGCTGTCGGTGTCGGTACGGCGCGGCCCCCGGGTCAGGGTCGCATCGGCAGGCTGCTCGGGCGTCGGCATCAGGCGCGGGAGATGTACGCGCCCGAGCGCGTGTCGACCTTGACCTTCTCGCCCTGCTCGATGAACAAGGGGACCTGGATCTCCTTGCCGGTCTCCAGGACCGCGGGCTTGGTCGCCGAGGTCGCGGTGTTGCCCGCGAAGCCCGGGTCGGTCTGGGTGATCTCCAGGTCCTTGGATGCGGGCAGTTCCACCCCGACGATCCGGCCGTCGTAGACCTGGATCTGCAGCTCGTCGCCCTCCACGAGGTAGTCGGACGCCTCCCCGATCGCCGCGGCCGGGGCCTGGCGCTGCTCGAAGGAGGTGCCGTCCATCAAGATGAAGTCCTCGCCCTCGCGGTAGAGGAACTGCACCGTGGACCGCTCGACGATGGCCTGCTCGACGTCCTCGCCGGCGCGGAAGGTCTTCTCGACGACCTTGCCCGTCTCCACCTCCTTGAGCTTGGTCCGCACCACGGCGCCGCCCTTGCCGGGCTTGTGGTGGTTCCAGTCGACGATCTGCTGCAACTTGCCGTCGATCAGCAGCGTCATGCCGTTCTTGAGGTTGTTGGTGGAGACCACGAGGTCCTCCCCTTCGGTGAGCGCGTTCGATCGGGCACCGGGCGGGCTGACGGCACGGGAACGGGCGGTCAGCGCAGGGTGCGTGGGGTGTCGGTCAACGCGGTGGCCGGGCCCGCCGCGCGGAGCACGAGCGTGTCCTCGATGCGGACACCCCCGTGGCCGGGGAGGTAGATGCCGGGCTCCACGGTCAGGACCGTGCCCGCCGGGAGGCTACCAGCCGCCCCTGCGGCGACCGTCGGCGCCTCGTGGATCGCGAGCCCGACGCCGTGGCCGGTGCCGTGCACGAACCGGCTCCCGTAGCCCGCCTGCTCGATGAGCTCCCGGGCGGCCGCGTCGATGTCGCCGCCGCTGGCGCCGGCGACCGCCGCGGCA
>JAFIEQ010000208.1 GCA_020832455.1 Nitriliruptoraceae bacterium | reverse complement strand
CGTCGCTGGACTGCTGCATGGGTGGCCTCGACTCCCCGATCCGACGGACCCCGCACCGGGGACGGGTGCGGGTCGGCGAGCCTAGAGCGTGGCCCGTACCCCACCGCCAGCCGGGGACCACCGGACCGCGCGCGTTAGCATCGGGGCGCGCCGGGACCGGCGGGAGATCGACCGACCAGGGAGCGACGATGCTCGAGCGCGAGTGGGTCAGCGTGACCGATCCCGACGACGACCACCGGCGCTACACCTTCGACGTGTCGTTCCTGCTGTCGTCCTACACCTGCATCTACGGCGCCGGATGCGAGGGCATCCACCCGGGCGCGCAGGACCCCGCGATCGGGTGTTGCCTGCACGGCGCCTACCTCAACGACGACGACGATCCGAAGGAGCTCGAACGTCTCGCCCGTGAGGAGCTCGACCCCTCGACGATGCAGTTCCACGCCAAGGCGGTGAAGAAGGGGGTGCTCACCACCGACGAGGACGGCGAGGTCCTCACCCGCACGGTCAAGGGTGGCTGCATCTTCGCCAACCGCACCGGGTTCGAAGGCGGCATCGGCTGCGCCCTGCACCACCTCGCCGAGTCCCGTGGCGAGCACCACTCGACCTACAAGCCGACCGTGTGCTGGCAGGTGCCGCTGCACCGCACGATCGACGAGCTCACCGCCAACGACGGGGACACCCTCGAGGTCCACACGATCGCCGCCTACGAGCGTGGCCACTGGGGCGAGGGTGGGGCCGAGTTCGGCTGGTGGTGCCTCGACGACGAGGTCGCCTTCGTCGGACGCCACCCGGTCTACCGCTCGATGGAGGTCGAGCTGCGGATGATGGTCGGCGACGCGGTCTACGACGAGCTCGCCGAGCACCTCGACGTGCGCCGACGGCAGTCGGGCCGCATCACCTTCCTGCCGCTGGTCTGAGGCCTGGCCGGACCCGCCGACGAGGTTCAGTCCGCGGTGTCGCCGGCGCGGCGGTCGTCCGCGGTCGGCGCGATCTCGTCGGGGTCGTCCGGGTCGTCGAGCAGCGCCGCGTAGGACACGCCGACGTCCCCGAAGCGCGCCGCCAGATCGTCGGCGACCCGCTCCACCCGCTCCCACCGCGCATCGCCCAGCCGCGGCGCCAGCGCCGCGAGCCCGTCGTCGTCGCGCGCACCGGGGGTGTCGAGCTCCGCGCCGAGGGTCAGCTGGCGCGCCGCATCCCCGTCGCCCAGGTTGGAGACCCCGACGCCGAGCAACCGGACCCGCACCCGCTCGAGGCGCAGCCCGTCGAGCAGCGCCCCGGCCACGGTCACCAGGTCGTGGGTCCGGTCGGTCGGCTCCGGCAACGTCGCGGAGCGGGTCACCGTCTCGAAGGAGGCGAAGCGCACCTTCAGGGTGACCGTGCGCCCCGCGGTGGACGCGGCCCGGACGCGGCGGCCCACCTTCTCCGCGAGCTTCAACACGTGGATGCGCATGACCTCCGGGTCGTCGAGGTCCTCGTCGAAGGTCCGCTCGGCGGAGATGGAACGGGCCGCCTCCGCGGGCTGGACCCGCCGGGGGTCCTCGCCGCGTGCCAACGCGTGCAACTGCGTGCCCATCGCCTGGCCGATGACCCGTCGCAGCGTCGGCAGGTCCGCGTCGGCGAGCTGCCCCACGGTGCGGTAGCCGAACGACTCGAGCCGCTCCACGGTCTTGGGTCCGGCCCCCCACAGCGCCTTGACCGGCAGCGGTCGCAGGTTGTCGCGGACGTCCTCGGCGCGCCAGTGCAGCAACCCGTCGGGTTTCGCCCGGGCGCTCAACAGCTTCGCGATCGACTTGGTCGGCCCGACCCCCACCGAACAGGGCAGGTCGAGCTCCTCGCGGACCCGGGCGCGCACCTGGGTCCCGATCGTCGGCGGGTCGCCGAACAGCCGCACGGCGCCGTTGACGTCGAGGAAGGCCTCGTCGAGCGACAGCGGCTCCACCAGCGGGGTGACGTCGGCCAGGATGGCCATCACCTGGCGCGAGACCTCCCGGTAGCGCTCGAAACGGTTGCCGACCACGACCAGGTCCGGGCAGAGCCGCCGCGCCCGCACCATCGGCATCGCGGAGTGCACCCCGAACCGGCGGGCCTCGTAGGACGCCGCGGCCACCACCCCACGACCTCCGGCACCCCCGACGACCACCGGCTTGCCGCGCAACGCCGGGTCGTCACGCTGCTCGACGGAGGCGTAGAACGCGTCCATGTCGACGTGCAGGATCGGTTCGGGATGTCGCTGCATCCGTTCCCTCCCCCTGCCTCGACGTCGCGAACATGCGTTCGTGCGCGATCGTACGGGCTGACTGCCGAGCTTGGTCGCCGCAGGCATCGCTGCCTACCGTCCCGAACGCGTCCGTGCACGGCCCGAGCACGCGCGCCTCCCGCCGCAGCCCCCACCTCGACGTGATCCCCCACGGAGCCCCCATGCCCATCGATGCCGTCCCCGACCACGTCGCGGTCGCCGTGCCATCGATCGAGGAGGCCGCGGCGAGGTGGCAGGCCACGCTCGGTGGGGCGTGGGCCGCGCCCCGCTTCCCGCTGGAGGCCGCCGGGTTCGCCACCCGCCAGCTGCGCTACCCCGGCGGCGCGAAGCTCGAGCTGCTCGAGCCCATCGGCCACGGCGGGTTCGCCACCGGGTTCCTCGCCCGCTACGGCGCCCGCATCCACCACGTGACCCTGAAGGTCCCGGACCTGTTGGTCGCCGTCGAGGTGGTCCGTGCCGAGGGCTACGACGTGGTGGACGTCTCCACCGACGACGAGCACTGGCACGAGGGCTTCCTGCGTCCGTCGCAGGTGGGCGGGATGATCGTGCAGATCGCCTGGGCCGGGCGCAGCGACGAGGAGTGGGCCGCCATGGCCGGCATGGCGCCCCAGATCGCACCCGACGAGGCGATGGTCCTGCACGGACCGACGCTGCACCACGACGACCTCGACGCGGCCCGGCGGGTGTGGACCACGCTCGGTGCCCGCGTCACCGACGACGGCGGGGATGCCCTCGTCGTGCGGTGGGGCGACGCACCGTTGGACGTGCGCGTGGAGCGTGGCACGCCGCCCGGGCCGGTGGGGCTGCGGGTCCGGGGTGCCGAGGCGGCGGCCGCC
>JAFIEQ010000054.1 GCA_020832455.1 Nitriliruptoraceae bacterium | reverse complement strand
CCGAGCGCGGCGAGGTGCTGCCCATCGGGCGGGGCCGGATCCTGCGCGAGGGGGTGTTCGGCCTGCGGGTCGACGCAACCCCCCACCACCCCGGGGAGCCCGACCCCCCGGCGCGCGCCCGGGCGCCCCGGCCGCCCCCGCGGCGCGCGAGGCCCGCGTGCCGTACGTGCACGCACGGGTCGTGCTGGCCGAGAAGCCGACCTCCGCGAAGCCCGGCGACGAGGCCATCGTCCTGGACGACGGCACGATCGAGGGCTTCGTCGGGGGATCCTGCGCGGCGACGACGGTGCGCGAGCAGTCGCTCGCCTCGCTCGCGAGCGGGGAGTCCGTGCTGCTGCGGATCACCCCGGAGCCGGAGACCGGCGACCAGCCGGGCAAGCTCGTGGTGCACAACCACTGTCTGTCCGGCGGCACCCTGGAGATCTTCCTGGAGCCTGCGCTGCCGGCGACGTTGGTCGCCGTGATGGGCTCCTCGCCGATCGCGCACGCGCTGCAGCGGCTCGGGGAGGCGGCCGGCTTCGCCGTGCAGGCCAGCGAGGCGACGGTGCCCGAGGGTGCCGCGGCGGTCGTCATCGCCGCGCACGGCCACGGCGACGAGGCTCGCCTGATCCGCACCGCGCTGGACGCCGGGGTCGGTTACGTCGGGCTGATCGCCAGCCCGCGGCGTGGCGGCGCGGTGGTCGGCATGCTCGACCTCGACACGGCCGAGGCAGCCCGGGTGCACACCCCCGCGGGGCTCGACCTGGGGGCGCGCACCCCCGAGGAGATCGCGCTGTCGATCCTGGCGCAGATCGTCGCGGAGCGCCCCGCGGCGACCACGCCCCCGGCCAGTGCCTGCGGCGGCCACGCCCCCGCCGTCGAGGCCGACGGGACCGTCGGGGCGGACGACCCCCATGGCCACCACGCCGACGGTGTCCAGGCCACCGGCCCCGCGACCGACCCGGTCTGCGGCATGACCGTGCAACGCTCGCCCCAGGCCCTGCAGCTCGACCACGCCAGCGTCCGGTTCGAGGGCACCGTGTACTTCTGCGGGGTGGGCTGCAAGCAGGCGTTCGCGGCCGACCCGAGCGCGTTCGAGGCGGCGTTGCTCGTGCCCGTCGACGCGTGAGCGACCTGGCCGACGCCCTGCCCTCGGTCGAGGCGCTCGCCGCGCAGCTCGCCGAGACCGGCTACCTCGCCGACGAGGGGCTGGCCACGGCCCTGTTCTGCGCGGTGCGCCTCCCGCAGCCGCTGCTGCTCGAGGGCGAGGCCGGGGTCGGCAAGACCGAGGCGGCCAAGACCCTCGCCGCGGTGCTCGACACACCGCTCATCCGGCTGCAGTGCTACGAGGGCATCGACGCGGCCGAGGCGCTCTACGAGTGGAACTACCCGCGGCAGTTGCTCGGGATCCGCGTCGCGGAGGCCGAGGGGCGCACGCTCGCGGAGGACGACCTGTTCACCGAGGACTACCTCGTGGGGCGGCCGCTGCTCGACGCGCTGCGCCACCCCGGACCCCGCCCCGCCGTGCTGCTCATCGACGAGGTGGACCGCGCGGACGACGAGTTCGAGGCGATGCTGTTCGAGCTGCTCGGTGAGGCCAGCGTCACCGTGCCGGAGCTCGGGACCATCCGCGCGACCGTGCCGCCGATCGTGATCCTGACGTCCAACCGCACCCGCGACCTGCACGACGCGCTCAAGCGCCGCTGCCTGTACCACTGGATCGACTACCCGGCGCTCGAGCGGGCGGTGGCGATCGTGCGGCGGCGGACCGACGGCGGGTCCGAGTCACTGGCCACGCAGGTCGCCCGCGCGGTGACCCGGCTGCGGACCCTGGAACTGCAGAAGCCCCCGGGTATCGCCGAGGCGATCAACTGGACGCTCGCGTGCCAGCTGCTCGGGCTCGACGTGCTCGACGAGGCCGGTGCGGCCCGCACCATCGGCTCCGTGCTCAAGTACCGCGAGGACGCCGAGGTGGCCGCCGACCGTGGGCTCGGCTGGGTCGTCGGCGAGGGATGATCCCCACCCCGGTGTCCGACGTGGACCTGGCCGAGGTGGCGGGCCGCTTCGGGTTCCTGCTGCACGCGGCCGGGATCCCGGTGAGCCCGGAGCGCAGCGGCCGCTTCGCGGACGCGGTGGCACTGGCTGTCCCAGCGGGCCTCGACGGGCTGTACTGGCTGGCCCGGGTCACCCTGCTGTCCGACCACGGGCAGGTGGCGGTGTTCGACCGCGTGTTCCAGCAGGTCTTCGGTGGGCTGGTCGACCTGGCCGATCACCGGGGTGACCGTCCCGAGGACCCACCGCCGGTGCACACCCGACCGGGGGAGCGCCGTCCCGGCGGCGATCAGGACGAGCACACCCGCAGCGCCAGCGCCCGGCCGAGCCCGGTGCCCATGACGGGTCGCGGCGACGACGACGGCCCGGAGCAGGAGACCATCCTCGCGGCTGTCAGCGCGGACGAGCGCCTGCGCGAGCGTGACTTCGCCTCCCTGGACGCCGCCGAGCTGCGCCACCTGCGACGCATGCTCGCGGAGCTGCGGTTCGCCCCGCCGCCGCGTCGGGTGCGGCGTACCCGCCGTGACCGGCGTGGACGGCGCATCGACCGTCGCGCCACGCTGGCGCGTGCGCACCGCACCGCCGGTGAGCCGGTCGTGACCGTCCGCCGCCGCCACCGGATCAGGCCCCGTCGGCTGGTGCTCATCTGCGACATCTCCGGGTCGATGGAGCCCTACGCCCGGGCGTACCTGCAACTGCTCCACGCGGCGGTCGGCGCGACCCGCGCGGAGGCGTTCGTGTTCGCCACCCGCCTGACGCGCCTGACCCGGTCCCTGCAGCTGCGGTCCCCGGATCAGGCGCTGCGCCAGGCCGGGCGTGCGGCGCCGGACTGGTCGGGTGGCACCCGTATCGCGCCGGCCATCGCGGAGTTCCTCGACCGCTACGGCCGGCGAGGGCTGGCCCGTGGCGCGGTGGTCGTCATCGTCTCGGACGGGTGGGAGCACGGCGACCCGGCGGAGCTCGGCGAGCAGATGGCGCGGCTCGCCCGCCTCGCCCACCGGGTGGTGTGGATCAACCCGCGGGCCGCGAGCCCGCGCTTCGCCCCGCTCGTCGGGGGGATGGCGGCGGCCATGCCCCACATCGACGCGTTCGTGAGCGGGCACTCCGTCGCCGCGCTCGACGAGGTGATCGACGCGATCCACGCCTGAACCCGGCGACGCCGGGGACGGTGCGCTCCGCATCGGTCCGATCGTCCGGGTGCTGCGTGCGAGGCGGCGTGGCCGCCACCCACTGGTCAGCGAGCGAGCTGCCCGGCGATGAGCTGCTCGGGGTCGAGCAGGTCCAACCGCGCGATCGACATCAGTCGGGGCCCCGGCGCGATGGGTGCCTCGGAGGGCACGGCGAGCACCCGCGCGCCCGCGGCGACGCCGGCAGCGACCCCGCTCGGCGAGTCCTCCACGACCAGGACCTCGCCCGGGGCGACCCCGAGCCGGCGGCACGCCTCCAGGTAGGGCGCGGGATGGGGCTTCGCGGGCAGGTCGTCGTCGGCGGTGACCAGCACGTCCACGGTCACCTCGACGGCCGCCAGCGCGGCGGCGGCGAAGCGGGCCGCGGCGCTGGTGACCACGCCGCCCTCGATCCGGTGCGCCTCGGCGGCGGCGACCAGGGCCCCGGCGCCGGGGAGCAGCTCGATGCCGTGGGTCCGCAGCCGTGCGGTCGCCCGGTCGACCAGCGCGTCGATCAGCGCCGCGCGCTCGCCCGGGTCGGGGCCCGGATCCAGGACGGCGACGGAGGCGGCCAGGCTCCGCCCGGCGACCTGCGTCCACCAGTCGTCGGCCAGGGTCACGGCCCGGTCCGTGGCAAGTTGCTCGTAGGCGACCCGCCACACCGGTCCGGAGTCGACCAGCGTCGCGTCGAGATCGATCAGCAGGGCGGCGATCACCCGTCGGCCGACCCCGGGATCGTCACGACCGCGGTGAGCGAGTGGCCGATCCCGAGCCCACGGTCGAACCGCTGCTCGACGGCGTGCAGGTCGTCGGCCAGCGCGGGCTCGAGCACCGCAGCGACGTGGGTGTCGTCGTGGCCGACCGCCGCGGCATCCGCGCGTTCGAGGCACGCGTTCCAGGCTGCCGCGAGCTCCTGGTGGGTCTGCAGGACGGCCTCCGGCGCGTCCGCGAGCGGCAGGTCGAGGCGCAGACCCTCCAACGCGATCCGCACGTTCGGGTCGTACAACCCGTCCACGAGGTCGCGGAACCGGGGGAGGTCGACGGTGTAGGCGCCGGTCATCGTGTGGCGGCCGACCACCAGCGAACGGTCGTGGCGTGCCACCTCGACGTCGTCGACTCCGGCGGCGGCCGCGGCCTCGCGCAGGATCGCCTCCAGCTCGACCCCGTCGTAGGTCGACATCGGGGCGTGCGGGACCTCGCCCTCGGTGGCGAAGAAGCTCATGCGGTAGTCCCACCGGGTCTGCGCCCAGCGTTCGATCCACTCCAGCGAGTAGCGGCCCAGGACGTCGATGACGAGCACGGTCGGGGTCGCTCGCCCCGCGGTGTGGGTGAACAGGTGCTGCACCGCGCGGCGCAGATCGGGCCGCTCGAGGTGCGACCACGGCACCCCGGAGGACACGACCAGGTCGTGGTCGCCGGGCGGGATGCCGTCGCGGACGTCGCCGTGGGCGAACTCGACGCCCGCGTCGTCGGCGTGCCGTTGGCGGGCGAGCTCGAGCAGATCGACGTCGAGGTCGAGCCCGAGGTAACGCGCCGGGAGGCCGTCGGTCATCGCCGGGGTCCGGCGCAGCAGTTCGAGCACGGTGCCCGGCCCACAACCGATGTCGAGGATGTGGACCTGCGCGCGGGCGCGCAGCGGTTCCAGCGCCCGGCCGAACAGCGCGACGAGGTCGGGTTCCTCCCACCGTCGCTTGACGGCATCACGGCGGTCGGGCGAGCTGTAGTGCTCGACCGCGCCGACGTACTCGGTGCGGGCGGAACGGGGGGACGACACGGTGACCTCCGGGCACGGTGCCGCACGGACGCGGCGAGCGCTGCGGTCGCACGCTACCGCGCTTCCCACGCACGTTCATGGCGGCAACGCCCCAGTGGGCGGTGTGCCGCCCCACCGGACCCTGCGGGTCCGCGCACGCGGGTGTGCGGAGAAGTCGCAGTGACACCGAGCTGGCGCTCTAGGGTGGCGCCGTCGAGGAGCCCCCCGTGCCTGCGCCCACCGCGCCCGAGACCGACGGCCCGCCCGGCCCGCGGTTCGTCCACGACGCGCTCCCGGGCCGGATCGTGTTCGGGGCCGGACGTGCGCAGCGGGACCTGTCCGCCGAGGTGGAGCGACTCGGTGGTGCGCGCGTCCTCGTGCTCACGACCGCGCGGGAACGCCGCGCGGTCGAGGCGCTGACGGCGGCGCTGGGGGAGCGGGTCGCCGCCAGGTTCAACGACGTCCGCCCCCACGTGCCGGTCGAGGTGGCGACGCAGGCCCGCGCGCTGGCGGCGACCCACCGCGTCGATCTGCTGCTCGCCGTGGGGGGCGGCTCGGCCGTCGGGACCGCGAAGGCCGTCGCGCTCACGACCGGGTTGCCCATCCTCGCGGTGCCCACGACCTACGCCGGCTCCGAGGTGACCCCCATCTGGGGGCTGACCGAGGACGGGCGCAAGACCACCGGCCGCGACGAGGTGGTCCTGCCGCGCACCGTGATCTACGACGCCGCACTGACCACGACCCTGCCGGCGACGCTCTCGGCCGTCAGCGGCCTGAACGCCGTGGCGCACGCGATCGAGGCGTTCTGGGCCCCGGGCCGCACCCCGGTGGCCGACGCCCTCGCGGAGACCTCCATCCGGTCGCTGGCCCGGGGGTTGCCCGGGGTCGTGGCCGACGGCGCGGACCTCGGTGCCCGGGGACAGGCGCTGCTCGGCGCCTGGCTCGCGGCCGCGTCGTTCGCGGTCGCCGGATCGGGCCTGCACCACAAGATCTGCCACGTCCTCGGCGGCGCGTTCGATCTCCCGCACGCCCAGACCCACGCGATCGTGCTGCCCCACGTGCTCGCGTTGAACGCGCCGTACGTGCCCGGCGCGAGCGATCGCATCGCCGGTGCGCTCGGCGCCGAGGATGCGGTCACCGGCCTCGGGGCGCTGGCCCGGGCGCTCGGCGCGCCCGACGCGTTGCGCGACGTCGGGCTGGAGCAGACGCGGATCGACGAGGTCCTCGACGACGTCGTCGCGCTCGCGCCGTCCGACAACCCGGCGCCGGTCGATCGCGACACCGTGCGCGCGCTGATCCTGGCTGCCTGGGCGGGCCCGCCCGGGTGAGCCCACCCGTCCCGACGATCGGTGGCGGACCCTGACGAGGGCGCTGGTCCGCCACCTGCACGCGTTCGCCCGCGAGGCCGAGCTCACCGAGGCCACCGTGTTCCGGCCGTTCTTCGTCGACGATGCCCCCCGGATCGAGCTCGGGGGCGACATCGCGCAGGGCGCGAGCGGCCAGCCGTGCGGGGTGGAGAGGGTCGTGCGCGGCCCGGACGGGCAGCCGTCCGGCCCGCAGCCGTCCGGCCCTCAGCCGTTCAGGGGCACCAGGTCGGCCACCCCGAAGCTCGACGTGAAGCGCCGGCACCAGATCACGACGCTGTCGTAGCGGTCGAGGTCGACCTCGGCGGGGATCGTGTAGTTCTGGTTGCCGACGTTGCCCGTCAGCACCCCGAGGTCGACGAAGTCCCCGTCGAGCGCGGCATCGTCGTCGTCCGCGCCGGCGACGGTGAGGTAGACGAACAGGTCGGGGCCGTTGGTCGACTCGAAGTCCTCGAGGCGCAGCACGCGTTCGCCGTCCGGGAGGTCGAACACGCGGGCCTCACCGGTGACGGTGTAGCGGTTGCGCGAGACGAACGACCCGGCGGCCAGCTCGACCGGCTCGGTGGGCGCGGCAGCCGCGGCCTCGTCCTCGGCACTGCCGTGCGACCCGTCGTCGCTGGCGGGCGCGTCGCTGTCGGACCCGTCAGTGTCGGACGCGTCGCTGTCGGGGGCGTCGACGTCGGCGGGTTCGTCCGCGCCGGTGGCCTCCTCGTCCTCCCCGGCGGCCGCGGGCTCGTCGTCGGCCGCGGCGTCCGCGTCCGGCGCCGGCGCCGCATCCACCACCGGGAACTCCTCGTCGACCACCTGGCCGAACAGCAGCGCCTGCGGTTGGAACCACCACAGCACGAAGGCGACGAGCCCCACCGCGAGCAGGCCGCCGACGACCCACCGCCGGGTCCGTCTGCTCCGGTCGACCTCCGCGGGGCGATCGAGCGTGTGGTCGTCGGTCGGGGTCGTCATGGAGGTCCTCGCTCGCCATCGGGCCCGGATCCGGTCGTCCGAGCCAGCCGCGTGCGAGGGACAACCCGTACGGCCCGTGGACCCTTCCATCCTGCGGGATGGCCTCGCCCCGCTCGCCGAGGCCGTGCCCGCCGGTGCCCCAGGTGGCCGTGACCGCCAGGGGGAGGTCCTCCGCGGGGGGCCCCGGGGGGCCGGCCCCCGGGGTGGTGGCGGCCGGGGGGCCCCACGGGCGGTCGGGCCGACGTCGTCCGTCCGGCTGGGGGCCGGTCGGTACCTCAGGCGACGGTGCGTCGGTGGTGCCGGCGAGCGAGCTGGTGGGTGGCAGCCACGCCGCAGAGCGCCGTGAGTCCGAGCAGCACGAGCACCGGCCCCGATCCCGCATCTCGCTGGCCGCCGGTGCCGGCATCGACCCGCGTCGGCACCGGCATCGTGTCGCTCGTGGTCGCCTCGGTTCCCGTCGGAGCTGTCGCCACCGGTTCCTCATCGTCGTCGAGGTCACCCACGTCGTCGCCGGGCGTCGGGGACGGCTCGCCGTCGCCGTTCTCCGTCGGACACGCCTCCGCACCGACCGTGCGCTCCTCGACGATCGACGCCGCGATGATCTGGGAGAGGTTCTCCGGGTCGACCCCGCCCACGGCGTACACCGTCACGAGCTGGCCGGCGTCGACGTCGAGGTCGAGCTCGAGGGTGTCGGTCACGGTGTCGTTCGGCTCCTCCGGGAACTCCAGGAGGACGGTGGTCTCACCGGCGGGCACCTCGATGCTGGTCTCCGCGGCGAACGCCAGAGCATCGTCCAACGGTGCCCCGTCCACCTCGACGCCCAACGCGGACTCCGGTGCGGTGTTGCGGATGACGATCCGGGCTTCGCCACAGGCGGTCGGCCGCTGATCCTCGGCGTAGACCGTGACGCGCGCGCCGAGGTTGCCTTCCCCGAGGTCGGTGAGCGGGTTCTCGGACTGGTGCAGCACCGCGATGGCCGGTCCGCTCGGCACGGTCACGTCGTCGATGGCGGTCAGGGTGTTCTCGAAGATGCGCGCCACGAACTGGGTGTCGCCGGCCGGGAAGTCGATCGGCGACCGGGAGGTCGCGGGCGGCGTGGCATCGAACAGCAACGGGAAGTCAGCGACGTAGGCATCGACGGCGGCGATCCCACCCCCGGACGGCGGTGGCACCCGATCCGGGTTCTCGTGGAGTTCGTAGGTGAGCTCGAAGCTGTCCGGCGCGACGAACCCCGTGAGGAACGCCAGCTGCGCGGTCGCCTCCTGCGCGCTGGCGCTCAGCGGGAGCAACAGCACCGCGGCGAGGGCAACGGATGTGGTCAGTGCACGGCGCATGATGGTGCGGCCTCCCCGAGCCGGTCCGGGCGAGGCCACCCCGTGCGGCCCCGCGGCGGGCACCGGTGCGGGCCCACGACTCGTTCGCCGGGACGCTACGACCACGCATCCACGCTGGAACCCCTGCAGACACGTACTTCCCGGGCGCACCCTGCGCGGTGAGGTGCGCTCCGGCGAGCAAGGTCAGGCGGTCGCGACCTCGACCGCGATGCCGTTGAGCACGGCCGTGCCCGACAGCGGGTCGATCGCGTCGGTGGGGCTCAGCCGGTTGCTGTTGACCCCGGGGCGCGCCGTCGCGACCTGCTGCCGGATGCCCGCGAGGTCGTGCCCGAAACCGTGCGGCAGGCTGACCACGCCGGGGCGCAGGTCGTCGGTGACCTCGACGGGGACGGTCACCTCGCCGGTGTCGTTGCGGACCACGGCCAGCTCCCCGTCGCGCAGCCCACGGGAGGCCGCGTCGTCCGGGTGCATCTGCAGGGTGCACAGCTCGCGCCCACGGTCCAGGCTCGCGACGTTGTGCGACCAGGAGTTGTTCGTGCGCAGGTGCCGCCGCCCGATCAGCCGCAGCTCGCCGTCGGCCGGGCCGGGGGCGGACAGGACCGTGCGCAACCGCTCGACGTCGGCGAGCAACGGCTCGTTCGCGCACACGATGCGACCGGTCTCGGTGGACAGCCGTGCCGGGAACTGCGGCGTCAACGGTCCGAGGTCGATCCCGTGGGGGTTGGCCTCCAGCCTCGCGAGCGAGATGCCGTCCGGGTCCAGCCCGAATCCCTCGCCGTACGGGCCGGCGCGCAGCAGCAGGTCGAGCATCCGGTCCGGGCCGCGGCGGTCGCCCAGCGCGGCGAGGATCGCGTCCGGGTCGCGGGTGCCGAGCCGCGCGGTGTCGTCGGCCACGAGCCCGTCGATCAGCTGCCCGAGGACGAAGGCGTCCGCTGTCTCGACGTCGATCGGGGGCCGCTGCCCGAGCGCGATGGCGGCCAGCGTGAGCAGGATCTCCCACTCGTCGGGTCGGTCCTCGTCGAGTGGCACGACCGGCGGGGAGTAGTTGGCCACGTTGCGTACCGCGAACCCGGTGAAGGCCAGGTCGTAGTGGCTGCGCTGCCGCGCCGGGGGTGGGGGCAGCACGACGTGGGCCTGCCGCGAGGTGGCGGTCACGTAGGGGTCGACGCAGACGACCAGGTCGAGGGCGGCGATGGCGGCGTCCAGGGCCTCGCCGTCGGGGGTGGAGAGCACCGGGTTGCCCGCGACGGTGAACAGCGCCCGGATCCGGCCCTCGCCGGGGGTGGTCATCTCCTCGGCGAGCACGGAGGCCGGGAGCTCGCCGAGCACCTCGCCGATGCCGCGGACCCGCGAGGCCCAGCGCCCGGTGCGGAACCCGGTCCGCGCACGGCGGTGGTGGGCCGGGGCGGGCAGCATCGCCCCCCCGACGACGTCGAGGTTGCCCGTCACGAGGTTGACGAGGTCGACCAGCCAGCTGGTGAGGGTGCCGAAGCGCTGCGTGGTGGTGCCGAGTCGGCCGTAGACACAGGCGCGCTCCGTCCCGGCGAGATCGCGTGCCAGCGTGCGGATCGCGTCGGCCGACACCCCGCAGCGCGCGGCGACCGACTCCGGGGTGAAGTCCCGCAGGGACGCGCGCGCCAGGTCGAGTCCCTCCACGTGATCGACGAGGTGGGCGGGGATGCGGGCCAGGTCCTCGGCGAACACGGTGGTGACGATCGCGGCGAGCAGCAGCGCATCCGTGCCGGGTCGGATCGCGAGGTGGGTGTCCGCCCGCGCGGCCGTTCGCGTGCGGGCCGGGTCGACCACCACGAGCCGGCCGCCCCGGCGGCGCAGGTCGGTCAGCCGGCCCGGCAGGTCGGGTGCGGTCCACAGCGAGCCGTTGGACACGCGCGGGTTGCCCCCGAGGATGACCAGCAGATCCGTGCGGTCGACGTCGGGGACGGGGATCGTGAACGGGTCACCGAACATCCACGCGCAGCTGAGGTGTTTGGGCTGTTGGTCGACGCTGGACGCGGAGGTGACGTTGCGGGTGCGCAGCGCCTTCACGAGCGGCCGGACGTAGAGCTGACCGGCGAGGTTGTGGACGTTCGGGTTGCCGAGGTAGACGCCGATGGCGTCGGGTCCGTGTGCCTGGACCAGCGCGTGCAGCCGGGTCGCGACCTCGTCGAAGGCCTCCTCCCAGGAGGCTTCGACCAGCTCGCCGTCGCGGCGGACCAGCGGGGTGTCGAGCCGATCGGGGTCGTGGTCGAGCTCCCCGAAGGTCGCACCCTTCGGGCACAGGTAGCCGGCGGAGAACACGTCGTCCTCGTCGCCCCGCACCGCGACGATCGTGTCGTCCTCCAGCGTCAGCGACAGTCCGCAGGTCGCCTCGCACAGCGGGCAGGTCCGGACAGCGGTTCGAGTTCCCACGCGCGTCTCCCGTCGGCGCTGGATCCAGGAGCACCGACGCTAGCGGGCACGACCCACTCAGCCCGCGGTGACGCGCTCGTGTGCGGCCCGCTTCGAGGGCGAGGTCCCCACCCCGAGCCGCATCGAGGACAGCACCACGCCCGCTCGACGCACCGCCGCGCGGGCGACGACCGGCGGCCACCGCAGCTCCAACGCCTCCTGCACCGTCGGATCCATGGACCCGAGCGCCCCCGACAACAACGCGTGGTAGGCCGGGCGGGCGACCCGGGGGATGGGCGGGCGACGCAGGAACCGCAGTGCCTCGAGGCTCTGGGGGTTCAGCCCGAGATCGGGCCGGAAGCTGGCCAGGACCACCTCGAGCTCGTCGACGGTCCGCGGCAGGGTGCCGTCGTCCAGCATCGGCAGGGGGTAGGTGCCCGCACGGAGCGCCCGCTGGGCGTCGGCGTCCCGCTCGAGCTCCTTGAGATCGACCGCCGGGTCGAGCAGGGCGCTGATCGCGGACTGCTGCCGCACGAACGAGTCCTCGTCGGCGAGCTGCTGCGGGGCCCACAGCCGGTGACCGGCGAGGAACGACGAGGTGAGCGCGATCGAGACCCAGGTGAGCAGCCGCGGGTCGTCCGCGCGGTAGGGCCGCCCGTCCGGCGCGGTGCCGACCACGACGCGGTGGGCGCCGCGGACGCGTCGGGCGACCATCAGGGCCTCGCGCGTCGACCCGAACGTCGAGGTGGTGACGTAGGCGGAGGTGCGCTGCAACCGACCGAGCGGGTCGTCGCGGAACGCGGAGTGGTCGTGGACGCCGGCCATGGCCAGGGGGTGGGCGAGTTGGACCAGCAGGCCGCGCAACCCACCGGCGATGGCGGCCGGTTCGCCGATGACCTGCCACGAGGCGGAGCCGGGACCGGTCAGGCCCGGGTCGCCGGGGTCGGTGTCGGGGTCGAACGGTGGCGGGCCGAACAGCCGGGTCAGGACGGCGCGGACCGCGTCCCGCACGACGGGGAGCCCGCCCGCGTCCGTGCGGTCGCGGGCGGCGCGCAGCACCGCGCCCCGGTCGGGGCCGGGACGGTCGGTGGCCCACACGTCGTCGGGGTGCAGCGACGCCGAGCCATCCGCGGGGGATGGGCTCGGGTCGGGGGAGGTGGTGTCAGCGCTCACGGGCGGTCTTCGGAGCTGCCACCGCGATCGGTCGGTCGCCGCTCACCGGTCGCCGTAGCCCTCCGCGACCTCGTCGAGCGCGAGCTGCAGGTCGGTCTCGGTCAGGGCCTCGAGCGACAGCTGGCGCGCCGGGGCGTCCGGGGTCGCGCTCGGGGTGTCCACGTCCTCGCCGGTGAGCGCGAACCACCACCACCGTTGGCCGCGTGGCGCGGAGCGCAGCCCGAGCTGCTGCCAGGACCGGTCCGTGCGCGACAGGAAGGCGAGCTCCGCGACGACCTCGTGGACGACCGTGCGCACCGTGTCGTCGCGCGGGTAGTCCGTGCGCAGCAGGGCCAGCGCCTCCGCGCGCTGCTCGACGGCGCGGTAGCGCTCCGCCACGGGCGTGCCCGTGGCTGCCAGCCGCTCGCGGGCCGTGCGCCACAGCAGTCGCTGGCGGGCGAACCAGTCCCACGCGAAGGCGGGCGGACCGGATCTTGCCACGGCGAGCTCCCGACGTCGCGCACGAGGGTGACGCGACGTCGTCGAGCGTAGACGGCGCGCACCCCGAGCGACGTGGGAACGGCTGGGCCCCGTGCCCCAGCAGGGTCAGCCGTTGGCGAGTCGGTCGAGCGCGGCGTTGAGGGTCTCGCTCGGACGCATCGCGGCCCGGACCTTGTCGCGGTCGGGGCGGTAGTAGCCGGCGATGTCGACCGGCTCGCCCTGGACCTCGTTGAGCTCGCGCACGATCTGCTCCTCGTTGGCGGCGAGTTCGTCCGCCAGCGGTCGGAAGATCGCAGCCACCTCGGCGTCGTCGTGCTCGGTCAGTGCCTGCGCCCAGTACAGCCCGAGGTAGAAGTGGCTGCCCCGGTTGTCGAGCTCCCCGGCCTTGCGCGATGGCGAGCGGCCCTCCTCCAGGAACCGGGCGGTGGCCCGGTCGAGGGTGTCGGCGAGGATCTGCGCCCGGGCGTTGCCCTGCGAGCTGGCCAGGTGCTCGAAGGAGGCCGCCAGCGCGAGGAACTCACCGAGCGAGTCCCAGCGCAGGTGGTTCTCCTTGACGAACTGCTGCACGTGCTTGGGCGCGGAGCCGCCGGCACCGGTCTCGAACAGCCCGCCGCCGTGCATCAGCGGGACGATGGAGAGCATCTTCGCGCTGGTGCCGAGCTCGAGGATGGGGAACAGGTCGGTGAGGTAGTCGCGCAGCACGTTGCCGGTGACCGAGATGGTGTCCTCGCCCGCCTTGGCGCGCTCCAGCGAGTACCGCGTGGCGGCCGCGACGTCCATGATCTCGATCGTGAGGCCGTCGGTGTCGTGGGTGGCGAGCGCGGCGTGGACCTTGTCGAGCAGCTGCGCGTCGTGGGCGCGGGTCTCGTCGAGCCAGAACACCGCGGGGACGCCGGTGGCACGCGCGCGGGTGACGGCGAGCTTGACCCAGTCGGTGACCGCGGCGTCCTTGGTCTGGCACATGCGCCAGATGTCGCCCGGTGCGACCTCGTGCTCGAGCAGCACGGTGCCGTCCTGCGCGACCACGGCGACCGACCCGGCCGTCCCGATCTCGAAGGTCTTGTCGTGCGAGCCGTACTCCTCGGCCTTCTGCGCCATGAGCCCGACGTTGGGCACCGACCCCATCGTGGTCGGATCGAACGCGCCGTGCTGCTTGCAGAAGTCGATCGTCTCCGCGTAGAGCGCCGCGTAGGAGGAGTCGGGGATGACGGCCTTGGCGTCCTGGGTGGCGTCGTCGGCGTTCCACATCTGACCCGAGGTGCGGATCATCGCCGGCATGGACGCGTCGATGATCATGTCGGACGGCACGTGGAGGTTGGTGATGCCACGCGAGGAGTCGACCTGCGCGAGCGCCGGCCCGCGGTCGTAGGTCAGCGCGATGTCCGCCTCCAGCGCGCGGCGACGGTCCTCGTCGAGCTCGGTCAGCGCCGACTCGATCGCGGCCATGCCGTCGTTCGCGCTCACCCCGAGTTCGGCGAGCGCGGCGGCGTGCGTGGCGAAGACCTCGGCGTAGTAGGCCCGCACGGCGTGCCCGAAGATGATCGGGTCGGACACCTTCATCATCGTGGCCTTGAGGTGCACGGAGAACAGCACGCCCTGTTCACGCGCGTCGGCGACCTGCTCGGCCAGGAAGGCGACCAGCGCCTGCTTGCGCATCACCGCGGCGTCGATGATCTCGCCCGCCTCGAGCGGGGTGGAGGCCTTCAGCACGAC
Source organism: Nitriliruptoraceae bacterium (assembly GCA_020832455.1). Lineage (GTDB taxonomy): Bacteria > Actinomycetota > Nitriliruptoria > Nitriliruptorales > Nitriliruptoraceae > PWLR01. Next base: position 10,737 of record JAFIEQ010000054.1, on the reverse strand, counting down.
CGGTTCGCCACCGTCGGCGGGACGCAGCTCGATGCGCACGTCGTCCGCGGCGTCGAGCGTGACCGAGCGCTCCGTGGAGCGGAAGTCACCGTCGGCCATCGTCGCGACGTGCGAGGCCGAGTCGGACGACCACGCGCCCATGGAGTGGGGGTGGGAGCGCGCGTAGGCCTTGACAGCGGCCGGCGCACGACGGTCCGAGTTGCCCTCGCGCAGCACGGGGTTGACCGCGGACCCCTTCACCGCGTCGTAGCGCGCCCTGGCGTCGCGCTGGTCGTCGTCGGTCGGCTCGTCGGGGTAGTCGGGCAGGTCGAACCCGGCGGCCTGCAGCTCCTTGATCGCGGCCTTCATCTGCGGGATCGACGCGGAGATGTTGGGCAGCTTGATGATGTTGGCCTCGGGCGTGGTGGCCAGCTCGCCCAGCTCACCCAGCGCGTCATCCACCTGCTGGTCCTCGGGCAGCACGTCCCGGAAGGCGGCGAGGATGCGACCGGCCAACGAGATGTCCCGGGTCTCGACCTCGACCCCGGCGGCGCCGGCGAACGTCTCGATGAACGGCAGCAGCGACGCGGTGGCGAGCGCGGGCGCCTCGTCGGTCAGCGTGTAGATGATGGTGCTCATGTCGTGGTGACCCGTCGGTCGGGGGCGTGGGTGGTGTGCCCCCACGCTACTCGTCACCGCACGGCCACCCGTGCCCCGTCGGACGGCCCGGGGATGCGGTCCCGCCACCCTCGGGGGCGCCGTGCGCAGAGTGAACACTTAGGTGAGCCGAACCTCACTGGATTGGGGCGTGATCAGGAGAGATGGTTAGGCTCACCTAATACGCACTCCCGAACGAACACCCCGAAGACCCAGGAGTCCCTCCCGTGCGATCCCCCTCCCGCTCCCGTGCGCGACTGGTCGCACTCGCCGCCGTGGTGAGCCTGCTCGCCGCCGCGTGCGGGTCCGACGCGCCCGACGACGACGCCGCGGACGATGCCGACACCGCGACCGACGCTGCCGATGACGATGCTGGCACCGATGACGACGCCGCGGACGACGATGCCGCCGCCGACGCGGGCCACGACCTGGGCCCGATCACCGTCTACTCGGGCCGCAACGAGGAGCTCGTCGGGTTCATCTTCGACGACTTCACCGCGGCCACCGGCATCGACGTCGAGGTGCGCTACGGCGACACCGCCGAGCTCGCGATCACCATCACCGAGGAGGGGCCCGCGAGCCCCGCGGACGTCTACTTCGGCCAGGACGCCGGCGCGCTCGGGGCCCTCGAGTCCCAGGGGCTGCTGACCACGTTGCCCGACGACATCCTCGACCAGGTCGATCCTCTCTTCCGCTCGCGCGACGGCAACTGGACGGGCACGACCGGTCGTGTCCGGGTGCTGACCTACAACACCGACAACCTCGAGGAAGCCGACCTGCCGGACTCCATCTTCGACCTGGCCGACCCGCAGTGGCAGGGTCGCATCGGGTGGGCGCCGACCAACGGCTCGTTCCAGGCGTTCGTCACCGCCATGCGCATCAGCGAGGGCGAGGACGTCGCCCGCCAGTGGCTCGAGGACGTCATCGCCAACGACCCGGTCCTGTTCGAGAACAACACCGCGATCGTCGAGGGCACCGCCCGCGGCGAGGTCGACCTCGGGATCACCAACCACTACTACCTGTACCGCTTCCTCGCCGAGGACCCCGACTTCCCGGTCGCGAACCACTTCCTGCCCGGGGACATCGGTGGTCTGGTGAACATCGCGGGTGTCGGTGTGCTCGCCAGCTCCGAGCAGCAGGAGGCCGCCTTCGAGCTGGTGCGCTACCTGCTCAGCGACGAGGTGCAGACCTTCTTCGGCCAGGAGACCTCCGCGATCGAGTTCCCGGTCCGTGACGGGATCGACGCGCCCCAGCTGCCCTCGCTCGACGAGATCGACCCGCCGGACATCGACCTGTCCAACCTGGAGGACCTGCAGGGCACGCTCGAGCTGCTCCAGGAGGTCGGCGCGCTCAGCTGACCGCGCCCACCGATCGACGCCCGGCCGACCCGGCTCTCCCGCCCCGCGCGGAGGGCACCCACGGGGGACGGCCGGGCGTCGTCGTTCGTCCCCGGTCCCGCCGGCGGCCGCGGGCTGCCCGAGCCTCCCCGGCCCCGTGAGCGACCGAGGTACCGTCGTGCCCATGCCCACCGACGAGCCGCAGGGCGTCGCGCCTGCCGCGTCGCCGGACGACACCTCCCGCACCGCCGAGGTGGCGGTCGCCGCGACGGGCTCCCCGGCGGTCACCTGGGAGGCACCCGACGCGTCCGAGCCGCCCGGGCCGCGGCCCGACGCGCGCGCCATGGGTCGGGGCCGCCTGGCGCGTCGGGACACCCACCCGGTGATCTGGTTGCCGGCGGCGGTGATCGCGGCCGCGATGCTGATCCCGGCGGTCTACCTCGTCATCGCCGCCGCCGAGCTCGACGGCGGGCGCATCCTCGACATCGTCACCGCGGCGGAGACCCGACGTCTGGCTGGGCGCACTCTGCTGCTGGGCAGCAGCGTCACGTTCGCCAGCGTGCTGCTCGGGGTCCCGCTCGCGTGGCTGACGGTGCGCAGCGACCTGCCCGCGCGGCGCTTCTTCGCGATCGCGGTGGCTCTGCCGCTGGTGATCCCGACCTACGTCGGCGCCTTCACCCTGATCGGCGCGTTCGCCCGCGGTGGGCTGATCGAGGACTGGTTCGGCATCGTCCCGCCCAGTCCGTACGGCTTCTGGGGGGCGTTCACGGCGTTGACGCTGTTCAGCTTCCCCTACGTGCTGATCACGGTCCAGAGCGGGCTGCGGGGGCTCGACCCCTCGCTGGAGGAGGCCAGCAGGCTGCTCGGCCACGGCCCGGTGCGCACCTTCCTGAAGGTGACCGTCCCGCAGTTGCGCGCCAGCACGGCCGCCGGTGCGCTGCTGGTGCTGCTCTACGTGTTCAGCGACTTCGGCGCGGTCTCCATGCTGCGCTACTCGACGTTCACCCGTGGGCTCTACATCCAGTACCGCTCGGCGTTCGACCGGGCCCCCGCGGCGCTGCTCGGGTTGCTGCTCGTGGCCATGACGATCGCGGTCATCGTGGCGGAGGCCCGGCTCGCCCGGGACCGCGGCGGGCAGTTCCGCAGCCGGGGCCCGACCCGACCCGCGCCGCGCGTGGCGCTCGGTGCGTGGCGGTGGCCGGCCGCGGCTGCCTGCTCGGTGGTCGTCGCGCTGGGCCTGGTGACCCCGGTCACGGTGGTCGTGTACTGGATGGTGCGGGGTCTGGCCGCCGGGGAGCAGGTCAACCTCGCGTTCGGCGCGGCGGGCCGCAGCCTGCTGGCCGCGGGACTCGGTGCGCTGGTCGGCGTGCTCGCGGCGTTGCCGGTCGCGATCTGGTCGTCGCGGTCGAGCTCACGCTGGGCACGCCTGATCGAGCGGGCGTCGTTCACCGGCTACGCCCTGCCCGGCATCGTCGTCGCCTTCGCGCTGGTCTTCGTGGGGATCCGGGTGGCGACCCCGCTCTACCAGACGCTCGCCATGTTGGTCTTCGCCTACGTCGTGCTGTTCCTGCCGCAGGCCATCGGGGCGATCCGTTCCTCGCTGCTGCAGGTCACCCCCGACGTCGAGGCCGCCTCGCGCAGCCTCGGACGGTCCCGACTGGCCACGCTGCAGCGCGTGACCCTGCCGCTGGCCCGCCGCGGGGCGCTGGCGGGCGGGGCGCTGGTGTTCCTCACCGCGCTCAAGGAACTGCCCGCCACGCTGCTGTTGGCGCCCACCGGGTACGACACGCTCGCGACGCGGGTGTGGTCGGCGACCTCGGAGGCGTTCTACACCCGGGCCTCGGTCCCGGCGCTGTGGCTGATCATGCTCGGCTCCATCCCGCTGGCGGTGTTGATGGTGCGCGAGCGTCGCGAGATCGACCGGTCCTGAACCGCAGCTCGGTCAGTCCCGCGCGTCGCCGAGCGTGCCGTCGCCCTCGAAGGCGACCACCGGCCCGTCGACATCGACGCGGACCCGGTCACCGCGCGACAGATCGAGGTGCGGGCCGCGACGTGCGCGGAGTTCGAAGCCGTCGTCGGTGACCACGGAGACCAGCTGGTCGTGGCCGAAGTAGGCGATCGCGGTGACCGTGCCCTGGCCGTCACCGGCCGGTCGCAGGCGGACCGCCTCCGGTCGCAGCACCACGGTCAGGCGCTCGCCGGTCAGCGCGACGGCCGTGGCGAGCCGACCGATCGGGGTGTCGACGAGGTAGCGACCGGCGCGTGAGCCCGGCACCACGTCCGCGTCCCCGACGAACTCCGCGACGAAGCGGGTGGCCGGGCGGGTGTAGAGGCCCTGGGGCTGGTCCACCTGGTGGATCCGGCCACGCTCCATGACCGCGACCCGGTCGGCCAGCGACAGCGCCTCCTCCTGGTCGTGGGTGACGAACACCGCGGTCTGCTCCGCCTCCCGCAGGATCGTGCGGACGTCCTCGCGGACCGTGGCCCGCAGCGACGCGTCGAGGTTGGAGAACGGCTCGTCGAGCAGGATCAGCTCCGGTCGGGGTGCCAGGGCCCGCGCCAGGGCGACCCGCTGCTGCTGCCCACCGGACAGCGCGGTGGGCATCCGGCGTCCGTAGCCCTCCAGCCCGACCAGGGCGAGGGCCTCCTCGACCCGCTGGTGACGCCCGGCCCGGTCCAGACCGCGCAGGCCGTAGGCGACGTTGCGTCGGACCGACAGGTGCGGGAACAGCGCGTAGTCCTGGAAGACCAGGCCGACGTTCCGTCGCTCCGGGGGCACCGAGGCCCCCGCGCCGTCGACGGTCCGCCCGTGGATCGCGATCGTGCCACCGTCGGGCGGCAGCAGCCCTGCCACCATGCGCAGCACCGTGGTCTTCCCGCAGCCGGAGGGCCCGAGCAGGGCCGTCAGGCTCCCGCGGGGGACCTCCAGGTCGACCCCGTCGACGGCCAACGTCGCGCCGTAGCGCTTCACCAGCGCCGCGCAGCGCAGCGCCAGCGCGCCACCATCGCCCGCGGAGACGGGCGTCGGGGTGGGGTCGACGTCGGCGGTGCGCAGGGACACGGACGGCCTCGGATCGGGGGCGGTGGTGATGCGGGCGACGGATCGGCATCCGGGCAGGGCCACGGGGTCGAGATCCAGTGCAGGTTAGGCTACCCTTCCTGACAGTACGTCCCCGCGACGCTTGGAGCCACGACTCCCATGCCGACCGCCGTTCCCACCCGCGACGCCCTGATCACCGAGGTGCTGGAGGTCCTGCTCGAGCAGGACCAGATCGGCCTGCCGCCGACCACCGCGGACCTCGAACGCCGGATCCCCGTGCCCTGCGAGGACGTCACGGGTGCGGTGGAGGCCCTCCGGGCGGACGGCACCGTCGAGGTCCGCGGCGACGGGCTCGGCCTGACACCCACCGGCCGGGAGCGGGCCGTCACGGCGGTGCGCCGCCACCGGTTGACCGAGCGTCTGCTGGCTGACGTGCTCGGCCTGGAGTGGTGGAAGGTGCACCACGAGGCCGCGCGGCTCGAGGGCATGCTCTCCGAGGATCTCGAGGCGCGGGTGCTCGACCTGCTCGACGACCCCGGCACCTGCCCGCACGGCAACCCGATCCCGGGCTCGGCCAACCAGCCCTCCCATCCCGATGCCGTCACGTTGGCCGAGGCCCCGCTCGGCCCGGTGCACATCGTGCGCATCACGGAGACCCTCGAGGGGGACGACGAGGCGCTGCAGCTGCTGCAGAACTGCGGGTTCGTGCCCGGTCGGGACGCGGAGGTCAAGGAGCAGCGCGACGGGTGGGCGCTCGTCGCGGGCACCGTGCGGGATGCGGCCCTGCCGCCGCACGTCGCCGCGCACACCTACGTCGCGCCGCGCTGACATCCCGGCGGCCGGCCGCGTCCGGACCCCTCCCACACGTGCGTTAGGGTCCGCGCCATGAGCGCCACCGATGCCATCACCCCGTCCACCGACCGGGACACCGCTGCCGACGACGAGCCCCGTCGTGGGGTCGCGGTGCTCGGCGACCGCGTCCTCGTGGCGCCGCCCGACGACGCGGAGCGGCGCACCAAGGCCGGGATCCTGATCCCGGCGACGGCCCGATCCGTCGACCGCAAGGGGATCTGGGGTGAGACGATCGGGGTCGGGCCGCACGTGCGCCAGATCAGCGTGGGCGACGAGGTGCTGTACCTGCCGGAGGACGCCATCGAGGTCGACGTCCAGGGCGGGCCCTACCTGATCGTGCGCGAACGCGACGTCCACGCGGTCGCCTCCGAGGACCGCGCCACCTCGACGACGGGCCTGTACCTCTAGAGCCGTCGGCGGGTGGCCGCCGCCGAGCGTCGCGCCCCGGGAAGCGCCGCGCGGCGCCGCTAGCCTCGCTGCCGACCGGCCGGGGGAGCCGGGCGCGAACGCTGGAGGCCTGTCGTGAGCGTCGCATCGTCCGCCGCCGTCGGTCCACCGCCGGGGATGAAGGTCCGGCTGTCGTCCAACGAGTCGCCGTTCGGGCCGTCCCCGGCCGCGATCGAGGCTGCGACCGCGGCGCTCGCCGACGCGCACCTGTACCCCGACGACCAGTCGATCGCGTTGCGCGCGGCGCTGACGACCCACCTCGGTCGCGCGGAGGGGGAGGTCGCGGTCGGGACGGGCTCCGCCGCACTACTGATGGACGCCATCCCGCACGCCTGCGCGGACGGGCCCCCCACCGACACCCCGGAGGTGCTCGCGTTCGCCCGGTCCTTCGTGGTCTACCGCCTCGCGGCACGCAACGCCGGTGCCGCCTACGTCGAGGTGGAGACCGGCGGGCCGGCGAGCGGGGAGACCGACGGCTACGCCCGCGACGCGGAGGCGATGCTGGCCGCGCTGACCGACGACACCCGCGTGGTCGTGGTCGACAACCCCGGCAACCCCACGGGAGCGCACCTGACGGGGGAGGAACTGACCACCCTGATCGAGGGTGTCCCCGCGCACGTGACCGTCATCGTCGACGAGGCCTACCACGAGTTCGCCGCCGGGCAACGCGGCTACGCGACCGTGCGGGAACTCGACGTCGCGCACCCGAAGCTGCTGGTGCTGCGCACCTTCTCGAAGGCCTACGCGCTGGCGGCGCTGCGGGTCGGGAGCATCGCCGGCCCGGTCGACCTGATCACCGCGCTCGACGCGCGTCGGACCCGGTTCAACGTCACCGCCACCGCGCAGGCTGCCGCACTCGTCGCGCTCGAGGACACCGATCACCTCGCCCGTACGGTCGAGGGCACGATCGAGGGTCGGGGCCGGATGGCGGCGGGCCTGCGCGAGCTCGGGATCCCGTTCACCGACGGGTTGGGCAACTTCCTCACGATCGAGCTCGGCACCGCGGCCGCCCCGGTGGTCGAGGCCTACGCCGGGTTCGGCGTCGGGGTCCGTCCGCTGGCGCCCTACGGGATGGACGAGCAGCTGCGCGTCTCGGTGGGGACCCCAGCCGAGGTGAACACCTTCCTGGAGGCCTCCCGGACCGTCCTGGCGGACGTGCCGACGCGGCGCTGACCGACCCGGACCATCGGTACCTTGGTCGGCGTCGTTCCCCCTCACGTGAGGTCGTCGTCCCGGTGGTCCTTCGCCCGGCCCGTCTCGCCATCGCGGTGGTGGCCGCCACGCTCGCGCTGGCGGCGTGTTCGAGCGGGGACGAGGTGGTCGACTTCGGCGACGGCGCGCCCGCGGACGATGCGCCCACCCTGGACGCCGACCGCGGCCTCAGCGTGTTCGACGCCCCCGCGGCGCAGGCCGTGCCGCCCGAGGATGCCCGCCTGGTCACCGGCGGCTGGCCGGAGGCCGCCGCCTTCATCGCCCGGGAAGCCGAGCAGGACCGCCCCGTGCTGGTGAACATCTTCGCGAGCTGGTGTGGGCCGTGTCGCGCGGAGATGCCCATGCTGCTCGAGTCCGCTGCCGAGGAGACCGAGGTCACCTTCCTGGGTATCGATCACATGGACCGCCTCGAGGACGGTGAGGCCTTCGTCGAGGAGTTCGGGATCGACTTCGCCACGCTGCACGATCTCGACGGCGACGTGGCGTTCGCGGTGGGCGGCCGGGCCATGCCGACCACGGTGGTGTTCGACCGTGACGGGGAGCTCGCCGCGCGCGTCTTCGGTGAACTCACCCCCACCAGCCTGGAACAGCTGCTGGCCGAGGTCCGGTGAGCACGGGACCGCTGTTGCCGCCCGCGCTGCCGGGTCGGATCCAGCGGGTGCGCGTCCCCGCCGACGGGGCGGCTCATCCGGCCCTCGCCGCCGCCGTCATCGGTCCCCGGGACGGTCCGGTGTGGCTGCTCGGGCACGGTGCCGGCTCGTCCGCGCGGTTCGTGGCCGAGGCCTTCGCCCCGGCGCTGGTGGCCGCCGGCCGACAGCTGGTGGTGGCGGACATGCGCGGCCACGGGGCCTCCGCGCCGGCACGCGACCCCGGGCACTTCGCGCTGGCACCTCTCGCCGCGGATCTGGCCCGGACCCTGGACGCGCTGCGCGCCGCGGACGTGGTCGCCGGCGTGGAGCCCGAGGTCGTCGGCGGGGTCTCGCTCGGGGCGCACAGCGCCGCCGCGGCCCTGGGGACCGGGCGGCTGCACGCGGGACACCTGCTCGGGATCCTGCCGGCAGCGATCGGGAGCGTGCCGCCGGGGGAGGGGCCCCACGCGGCGATCGCGCAGCGCGTGGCCACCATCGGGATCGAGGCCGCCCTCGACGAGCTGCGCCGCGCGCCTGGGCTGCGGCCCTGGCTGCGTCGCAGCGTGCTCACCGATCAGGCCCGGCACGACCCCGCGAGCCTGCTCGCGGCGCTGGGCGCGCTCGACGGTATGCAGGCCCCCGATGCCACGACGCTGGCCGCACTGGCGGTGCCGACCACGGTGTTCGGCTGGCCCGACGACCCCGGGCACCCGCTCGAGGTGGCGCGCGCGTGGGCGCAGGCGACGCGCGGCCAGCTGATCGAGGGCCGGCTCGACGCGCTGGACGCCGGTCCCGGGGCGGGGGATGCGCGGGCAGCGGGGGTGGGCGCGTTGGGTGCCACGCTGGTGCCGGCGGTGCTCACCTCGTCCCCGCACGGGACGGTCAGCTCGCGGGGGGTGTCGCCTCCGGGCTGATCGCGGGACCGGGCACGAACCGGATCGGCGTGTCGAAGGCCGCGCGACGCCCGGCGCGTCGCAGCGCCCGCAGGATCGGTCGGCCGGTCACCGCGACCAGGGTGGCGGTGAGCACGGCCCGGGGGACGTCGAAGCCCAACGAGGTGACCAGGCTGAAGGCCAGGAACCGCCCGAGGTTGTCGCGCACCGGGTCGCCGGCGACGAACGAGATGCCCGAGCCCTGCCCGACGGTGAACGGCCAGAACGACAGGTTCAGCGCCAGGCCGTAGGCCAGCCCGGCCAGCGCGGCGTAGGCGGCGAGCACGAGGAGTTCGGTGCGGCCCGTGAGGCGTCGAGGCAGCAGCCCCGCACCCATCGCGACCCACGCGGCGCCGAGCATCTGGAAGGGCAGCCACGGCCCGACGCCGGCCGTGATCAACGCGGAGGCGAACAGCGTGGTCGTCCCCAGCGCGAAGCCGAACCCCGGTCCGTAGGCCCGCCCGGCGAGCACGAGCAGGAAGAAGATCGGCTCGAAGCCGGCGACCCCGGTCCCGAGCGGCCGCAGCGCCGCCCCGACGGCCGCGAGCACGCCCAACATGGCGACGGTCTTGGCGTCCATCCCGCCCTCGTTGAGCTCCGCGAGGACGACCGCCAGGGTGAAGGCGATCAGGACGGCGAACACGATGGGCGCGTCGGTCGCGTGCGCGAGGCCGTGTTCGGGGCCGAGCAGCAGCGGCCACCCGAACGCGACGATGCCGATCGCGGTGGCCAGCCCGACGGCGAGCAGTGACCAGGGTCGCAGGCGCAGCGCGGGTGCGGTCCGGGAGCTGATCGCGTCCATCACGCCACCTCGAGGCTGGTGACGACCTGTTCGACGGTCAGCCAGGGCAGCGGTGCCACGATCTTCGCGACCTGCGGGGCGAAGGCGGGCGAGCCGACGACCACCTCGTCGGTGGGGCCGTCGACGACGATCTCGCCCTCCGCGAGCACGATCGTGCGGGTCGCGACCGCCGCGGCGAGCTCCACGTCGTGGGTCGCGAGCACCACGGTGCGCCCCTGGCCGGCCAGCTCGCGCAGGACCGTGACGAGCCGCCCCTTCGCGGCGTAGTCCAACCCGCGGGTGGGCTCGTCGAGCAGCACCAACGGGGGATCGCCGGCCAGGACCAGGGCCAGCACCAGCGCGAGCCGCTGGCCCTCGGACAGGTCCCGCGGGTGGGTGTCGGGCGTCACGCCCGGCAGCAGCCGAGCCAGCAGGGCGGCCGTGGTGCCGGTGGGGGCGCCGTGGTCGCGATCCGCGTCGGCGCACTCGGCCTCGACGGTCTCGCGGTAGAGCAGGTCGGCGGGTTCCTGCGGTACGAGTCCGACGCGGGCGAGCAGGGCCCGCGGCGCGAGCGACGCCGGGTCGGCGTCGTCGAGGTGCACGGACCCGGCGCTCGGGGTGACCATCCCCACCGCCGCGCCGAGCAGGGTCGATTTCCCCGCGCCGTTGCGTCCCATCAGCGCGACGATCTCCCCGCGCCGCAGGGTGAGGTCGATGCCACGCAGGGCGACGATGGCGCCGTAGGTGACCGCGAGGTCCCGGGTGCGCAGCGTGACCCCAGCGGGCGTGGCTCCGCGCGGCGTGGCTCCGCGCGGCGTGGCTCCACTCGGCGTGGCCCCGCCCGGCGTGGCCCCGGTCGTCGGCGTGGGGC
>JAFIEQ010000053.1 GCA_020832455.1 Nitriliruptoraceae bacterium | reverse complement strand
GCATCGGGCCGCGCACCGGGCACGGCGCCGGGTGGCGCCGTCGATCCCGACGCGATCGGTGCGGGTGGCGAACCCGTCCCGGAGCGCAGCACCTCCACGAGCGATCTGGCCGGGTCGTCCGATCCGGCCGGATCGTCCGAGGCGCAATCGACGGCCTTCGATCGTGCATCCCATGGCGAGGGGGATGACGGGTCGTCCTCGGTGTGGCGCCGTGGCTGGCGCCCGGTGCTGCTCGGGTTCGCGGCCCTGCTGCTGGTCTGGCTGCTCGCGCTGTTCGGCCCGCTGCGCAGCGACCCCCCCGCGGAGACCGGCACACCCTCCCCGTTGCCCGCGGAACTCGACGACGCCTTCCAACGGCTCGAGCGGGAGCTCGCGCCATGATCGTCCAGCACGTCCACGACGCCCACGGCGTCCGGAGTTCCCCTGCTGCGGCCGTCGCCCGGTCACGGGCCCGCGCCTGCAGCGTGGTGCTCATCACCGTGCTGTTCGTGCTGCTCGCCGGCTGTGCGGGCCCCACCCTGCGTAACGCGGACCGTGCGGAGCTGGCCGCGTCGGTGGCGCAGGCTCGGGTCGCCGCCGAGGCCGGCGATGCGTCACGCGCGGCTGCGTTGCTCGAGGACCTGCGCGATGAGGTCGAGGCCCTGCGCGCTGACGGGGCGATCGGCGACGACCTGGCGGAGACGCTGCGCGTCGATGCGGGGCAGGCGATCGCGCTGTTGGCCCTGATCGGTCCGGGCGAGGTGGCCGGGGAGCAGGGTGGGGATCGGGCGGTGGACGGCGCCGATGACGAGCCGTCGCCGGGACCCGAGCAACCGGAGCCGCCGGACGAGCCGGACGCACCGGAGGGGCCCACGGACGTCGAGGAGGCGGACGACCCGCACCCCCCCTCCGAGCCGACCGAGCCGGCCGATCCCGGCCCCGGCCCCAGCCCCCGCGAGCCCGACGACCGCGGTCCGAGCGGCGGCCCGGGGCGTGGGCCACCCGCAGGCGATGACCCGCCGGGAAGTGGACGGGGCCGCTCGGGACGCGGCTGAGCACAGCGGCCCGTCCCCCGGCGCGATCCGGGTGGCAGGTGGCTCGGGCGCTCCGGGCGGCGGGTGGCCGGGGCCGACCCGAGCGGCGGGTGGCTGGGTCAGCCCACGGTCACGGGTACCGAGGAGAAACCCCGGAACTGGTAGGAGTCGCGCCGGACCGGCTCGTCCGCCAGCTCGAGGCCGGGGGCACGCCGCACCAGGGTCCCCAGCGCCTCCTGGAGCTCGACCCGCGCCAGCGCGGCGCCGAGACAGAAGTGGATCCCGGCACCGAACCCGACGTGTGGGTTGTGGCTCCGTCCGACCTCGAAGCGGTCCGCCTCGGCGAAGACCGCCGGGTCCCGGTTCGCGGCGCCGAGGAGCAAGCCGACCTGCTGGCCCGCTGCCAGGTCGATCCCCTCGATGGTCACGTCCTCGGCGGCGACGCGCGTGAACACCGACAGCGGTGTGTCGAAGCGGATCGCCTCCTCGATCGCGGTCGGGACCAGCGTCGGATCCGCCACGACCGCCTCCCAGCGCGCCCGCTCCAGCAGCAGGTGGGCCACCGCGTTGCTGAGCACGTTCACCGACGCCTCGTGTCCCGCGTTCAGCAGCAGCACCGCGGTGGCGACCAGTTCGTCCTCGGTGAGGCGGTCGCCGTCGTCACGCACGCCGACCAACGCGCTGAACAGATCCTCACCCGGTGCACGCCGACGCTGCTCGATGAGCGCACGGAGGTAGGTGGTGAACTCCGCGGCGGCCCGGATCGCCGCGTCCTCGACGCCCGCGTCCGGCGAGGGCTCGTACAGCGCCACGATGGCGTTGGACCACGGCCGCAGCAGCGCCCGGTCGATGGGGTCGATACCGAGCAGTTCGCCGATGACATCGACCGGAAGCGGTTCCGCGACCCGGTCCACGAACGCGCCCCCGCCCGCCCCGACGAGATCGTCGACGAGCGACTCGGTCCGAGCCCGGATCGCGGGACGCAGCTCCTCCACCCGGCGCGGGGTGAAGGCCTTGGAGACCAGCCGGCGCAACCGCGTGTGGTCCGGCGGCTCGAGTTCGAGCATCGCGTGCTCGTTGACCAGGTTCCACGGCGCGAACCGCTCGTAGGGCTCCTTCGGCACGAACACCCGACCGAGCGCGCGGTGACGGAGCATCGCGTTGACCTGGTCGTGCCGGGTGACCAGCCACCAGTCGTTGGCCGGGTAGGCCAGCGCCGTCCCGGTGGCCCGCATGCGGTCGTACACCGGGTACGGGTCGGCGACGAACGCGGCATCGTCGGGATCGAACCCCAGGCTGGGCGCGGTCGGGCGGGTGCCGGTGGTGCCGGGCGTGGCGGGGGTCTCGGGCATGACAGCAGCGCTCGCTCGGGTCGCGGGCGGACGGTGGGCGTGGCGAGGGAGGCGTCGTGGCCGGGTCAGCCGAGCTCACCGCGACGGTAGGGCCGGCCGATCGCGGCGGGTGGGCGCAGCCGTTGCGAGAAGAACGCGAGCACCACCAGCGTCGTGACGTAGGGCGTGGTGAAGACCAGCTGCGAGGGCACGCTGTCGGTGACCAGGTAGGCCCACCACACGACGAGCCCGGCGATGATGGGCCACCCGTCGAGCAGCGTCCGCTCCCGGAAGACACGCACCAGGCCGTAGATGACCAGCACGATGGCCACGAACAGCAGCAGACTGTGGACCGCCTCACCGGAACGCAGGTCCAGCGCGGTCGCGTACCCGAACAGACCGGCCCCGATCAACACGCCACCCGGCCGCCAGTTGCCGAAGATGAGCGCGGCCAGGGCGATGAACCCGCGCCCACCGGTCTGTCCCTCGCGGTAGACGCCGGCCGCCTCGAGCACCAGCACCGCTCCCCCGAGCCCGGCCAGCGCACCGGAGACGGTGACCCCGAGGTACTTCATCAGGTAGACGTTGACCCCGAGCGACTCCGCGCCGACCGGGTGCTCGCCGACCGACCGCAGACGCAGGCCCAGCGGGGTCTTCCACAGGATCAGGAACGTCACCGGCACCAATGCCAGGCACAGCAGTACCAGCAGGGAGACGTTCGCGGTGACCGCGAGCCCGATGGCGCCGAGCTCGGCGACGACCGGGATCCCCGACAGGTTCAGGGCCCCGAACAGGTTCGGGGTGTCGAAGCCAGCCAGTTCACCACCGGCCAGGAACGGCACCGTGGTGCGTGCGATCTGCCCCGGGACCCGGGCCGACTGGGTCGCGCCGCCGCCCTGCCCCGCGAAGAAGATCACCGACAGGAAGCGCGCGATCCCGGCGGCGAGGATGTTGATCGCGACGCCGGAGACGATCTGATCGATCCCGAAGGTCACGGTGGCCAGCGCGTGCAGCAACCCGCCGATCGCGCCGCCCAGCACCCCGATCAGCACGCCCCACCACGGGCCGTAGGTCAGGGCTCCCCAGGCGCCGAACCAGGTCCCGAGGATCATCATCCCCTCGAGCCCGATGTTGATCACCCCGACGCGCTCGCAGAACAGCCCCCCGAGCCCCGCGACCAGGATGGGGACCGCGAGCCGGACCGAGGCCCCGAAGGTCCCGGCCGAGGTCAGCTCCGTGGATCCCGTCGCGCGGGTGACCAGGGAGAGCAACAGCACGCCGAGCGCGGCGAACAGCATGACCCGCAGCAGCCGTGCGCGTCGGTCCTCCGCGCCCGCGGCTCGTTCGGCTCGCCCGGGCGGGGTCGAGATCGGTTCGATCATGCTCATGCCGACACCTCCGCGTCGCTCTGGGCGCGTTCCTCCGCGGAGGACGCCCGCACCTGCGCCGCTGCGATCGAACGGCGGGCGAGCTCGTAGGCGATGACCACGGCGAGGATGATGACCCCACCGATGATGACCTCGATCTCCTTGGGGATGCCCCGCAGGTCGAGGATCTGCGCCGAGCGGTTCAGGAAGGCGAACAGCAGCGCGGCGAAGGCCATGCCGACCGGCTTGTTGCGCCCGACCAGTGCGACCGCGATACCCGTGAACCCGAGCTCGGTGGGCAGGTCGTCGGTGTAGCGGTAGGTGAACCCGAGGACCGGGCCCATGACCACCAATCCCGCGAAGGCGCCGGACAGCCCCAGAGCCGTGAAGATCATGCGCTTGCGGTCGACCCCGGAGGCCTCGGCCGCGGAGGGGTTGGCGCCGAAGGCCCGCAGGTCGTAGCCGAGCCGTGTCCGCCAGATGAGCACGTAGTAGCCGACCCCGGCGGCGATGGCGATCAGCACGAAGCTCTGCAGGTCGGAACCGGCCGGGATGGTGATACCGACGGCTTCGAGCACGGGGTTCAGCGACGGCATGCGCCCCGACTCGGGGATCTGCGCGGTGCGGACCTGCAGGCTGCCCTCGACCTCCTCGCGGAGGTAGTTCGCGAGCAGCCACGCCCCGAGCCCGGTCGCGATGAAGTTGAGCATGATGGTCGAGATGACCTCGTGGATGCCGCGGGTGGCCTTCAACACCGCGGCGATCGAGGCCCACAGCGCCCCGACCACCATCGCGACGAGCACGATGACCGCGACGTGCAGGACCGCGGGCAGCGTGATGGCCGCACCGACGTAGCCG
Source organism: Nitriliruptoraceae bacterium (assembly GCA_020832455.1). Lineage (GTDB taxonomy): Bacteria > Actinomycetota > Nitriliruptoria > Nitriliruptorales > Nitriliruptoraceae > PWLR01. The sequence goes on along the minus strand of JAFIEQ010000053.1, from coordinate 21,216 downwards.
GCGATCAACGCGGCGATGCGGTACTGGCCCTCCACGCCGATGTTGAACAGCCCCATCTGGAAGCCGATGGCCACCGCCAGCGCGGACAGGTACAGCGGCACCGCACGGTTGACGATGGAGATGGCCGAGTCGAGCCGGGCGCCGTAGGAGAGCATCGCCCCGAACGCCTCGAGCGGGCTGACGTCCACGAGCAGCAGCACGATGGCGGACAGCCCGACCGCGAACGCGATGGCTCCCAGGGAGGCGATGAGACGGATCAGGACCGCGCGCGACCTCATGCCTCGACCTCCGTGTTGGCGCCGGTCATGTACGAACCGAGCTCCTCGGGCGTGAGCGATCCGGGATCGAGTTCCGCCACGATCCTGCCTCGCAGGATCACCCCGAGCCGGTCGGACAACCCGATGAGCTCGTCGAGGTCGGCGGAGAGCAGCAGGACCGCGAGTCCCGCCGCACGTGCGGCGCGGATCTCCTCCCAGATCGCGGCCTGCGCGCCGACGTCGACCCCGCGGGTCGGGTGCGCCGCGATCAGCACCTTCGGTCCGGAGGTGACCTCGCGACCGACGATCAGCTTCTGCTGGTTGCCCCCGGACAGGGCGACGGCGGGGAGGGGGACCCGGGGGGTGCGCAGGTCTTAGGTGTGGTTTTTATCCTGCGTGCGCGGGCGGGAACCTTGGGTGTCCGTGCGCCACCCGGCAGCGAACGGCGGCTGCCGTTGGTGGCCGAGCATGACGTTCTCCCACAGTGGCGCGGAGAGCAGCAGTCCACGTGCGTGACGGTCCTCCGGGATGTAGCCCAACCCGTCGTCGCGGCGCTGGCGGGTCGGGGCGTGTGTCACGTCCCGACCGTGCAGCTCCACGGTCCCGCTCGTCGCCGGGAGCAGCCCGAGCAGGGTCTCGATCAGCTCGGTCTGCCCGTTGCCCTCGACCCCGGCGATCCCGAGCACCTCGCCGCCGCGGATCGACAGCGACACGTCGTCGACGAGGCGACGACCGCCGGGCCCCTCCACGATCAGGTCCCGCACCGCGAGCTCCACGTCCTCGGTGACCGTGGATTCGCGGATGGTCGGCGACGGCAACTCGGAGCCCACCATGAGCTCGGCGAGCTGGCGTGAGGTCACCTCGGCCGCGGGCACCGAGGTGATCGTCTGGCCCCGACGGATCACCGTGATCGAATCGGCGATCTGGAGCACCTCGTCGAGCTTGTGCGAGATGAAGATGATGGTCACGCCCTGTGCGGTCAACCGGCGCAGCGCGTCGAACAGTTCGTCGACCTCCTGCGGCACCAGCACGCCGGTGGGCTCGTCGAGGATGAGCACGTCCGCGCCACGGAACAGCACCTTGAGGATCTCGACCCGTTGCTTCTCCCCCACCGACAGCGTGTCGACCTGCCGGTCCGGATCGATGGGGACGCCCTGGGTCGCCGACAGCTCGCGGATCCGTTCACGCGCGGCGTCGAAGTCGATCCGGGGGCCCTTGGTCGGCTCACTGCCGAGGATGACGTTCTCGAGCACGCTGAGCTGCCCGGCCAGCATGAAGTGCTGGTGGACCATGCCGATGCCGGCGTCGATCGCGTCCTTGGGGCTGCGGAAGGCCCGTTCGCTGCCCTTGACGGTGATCGTGCCCTCGTCCGGCAGCTGCATCCCGTACAGGATCTTCATCAGCGTCGACTTGCCGGCGCCGTTCTCCCCCACCAGGGCGTGGATCTCCCCGTCGGCGACCGAGAAGGTGATGCGGTCGTTGGCGACGACACCGGGGAAACGCTTGGTGATCCCGTCGAGGGCCACCGCCGCCGGAGCCGGGGCCTGCGGTGTCGCTGAGGCGGACGTTCCGAGCTCGCTCACGATGCTCCTTGCGACCCGTCCGCGCCCTCGCGCGGTCCCACGGTCAGCACGCCCCGGGTCGCGGCGGGCCGTGCGGTGCACCCACCGGTCCCGACCCGGTCGGCGAAGCGTAGTGGGGCCCGGTCTCCCGGGCCCCACCATCGCGTGATCAGCCCGTCAGGGCGTGATCAGGTGCCGTGCTACAGCGCGTTCGGGACGTCGATGGCGCCCGAGGCGATCTGCTCCTTGAACTCCTCGAGCTGATCGACGATGTCGTCGATGAACCCACCGGAGGTGGAGTAGCCGACACCGTCGACCGCGAGGTCGAACTCCTGCGGACCACCCGCGAAGCTGCCGTCGATGTGGGCCGCGATGGTCTGGTAGACGGCCACGTCGACCCGCTTGAGCATCGAGGTCAGGATGTAGGGCTGCAGGGCCTCGTCGGCCGTGAGGTACTGGTCGGAGTCGACCCCGATGGCCCAGACCTGCGACCCGGTGTCCTCGGAGACCTCACGCGCCGCTTCGAACAGTCCGGAACCCGAACCGCCGGCGGCGTGGTAGATGATGTCGGCACCGTTGCCGTACATCCCGAGGGCGATCTCACGGCCACGAGCCGGGTCGTTGAACCCGGAGAAGTCCGGCGGCTGCGAGATGTAGTTGCGGTCGATCTCGATGTCGGGGTCCACGGCGGCGACACCGGCGTTGAAGCCGGCCTCGAAGCGCTCGATCAGCGGGTTCTCGACCCCACCGATGAAGCCCACACGACCGGTCTCGGTCTTGAGTGCAGCGGCCGCACCGACGAGGAAGGAACCCTCGTGCTCGGCGAACAGCAGACCGGCGACGTTGTCCTGCTCGACGAGCGCGTCGACGAGGCCGTAGTTGACGTCGGGGAAGTCCGGCGAGACCGCGCCGATGGCTTCCTCGAAGAGGAACCCCACGGCGATGACGATCTCCGCACCCTCCTGGCTGAGCAGCCGGGCCAACTCGTCACGGTTCTCGCCAGCCTCGTTCGGCTCGAGTTCGGTGACCTCGAGGTTGAACTCGCTGCTGGCCTGGTCGACACCGGCCGCGGCCGCGTCGTTGAAGGACTCGTCGCCCCGGCCACCGAGGTCGAGCAGCAACCCGACCGAGACCGGGTCGCCGTCGGCTGCGCTCTCGTCGTCCGCATCCTCGTCGGCGTCGGCGTCGGCGTCCTCGTCGGCGTCGTCCGCATCCTCGGTCGTGTCGGTGTCGGTGTCCGCCGGTTCGTCGGTGTCACCGTTCCCGCCGCACGCCGTCGCGATCAGACCGATCGCGAGCAGCAGCGGCAGCGTCTTCCAGCGCGAGATGCGCATGCCTGCCTCCTTGGGTCCGCGTCCCCAACCCCTGGGGACGAGCGCGCTCTGGACCGCGGGCGATCCCGAGGAGCCGACGAGCGCATCCCGGCATCCTACGCCCGTAGTAGGTCGGACGTGCGTATCCGATGCACGCCGGGCGCGCAGGTCGCGTCACTCGTCCTCGTCGTCCGAGGCCGAGGCCGGCTCGAACTCGTCCGGATCGACCTCGGGAAGGCCGAGATCCGGGCAGTCGACGCGGTCGTTGACGCCCTCGGTGAGCTCGTCGATCGTGGTCTCGTCGACCACGCCCCCGACGGCCTCGTAGACCTCTCGGTCGACGCAGAGCACGCCGAGCGACCCCGCACGGGAACGCACGCCGGGGGCGTCGGTCTCGAAGCGGTCGACCGGGATGACCAGGGTGGTCCCGGACCGGCCCAGCAGCACGGCGAGCTCCGGCGCGAGTTCCTCGTCGTAGAACTCGAACTGGGCCCGGCGCTCGGCCAGCACGGAGACGAGGTCCGGACGGTCGGTGACCGTCTCCTCGAGCTGCCGGTAGCCGTCGAGCAACTGCTCGTGCGCGTCCGCGAGCAGACGGACACCGATGGCGATCTCGCCCCGCAGCGTGTCCGCACCGGCCTGGGCGCCGAGGTCGTCGACCGCGCTCGTCGGGAAGGCGAGATCGTGGGCGTCGGCGATCGCCAGCGCTTCCGAGGCGTTCCACACATCGAGCCAGCCGCGGGTCACCAGCGCGACCCCGTCGGCGACCGGTCCCGCGGCGTCGTCCGCGGACACGTACAGCGCACGCAGATCGCCCTCGACCAGGTCGAGCAGCGCACGGGTCCCGGCCGCGTCCCCGACGGTGTCGATCGCCGCGTCGTCCGCTGAGAACCCGAGGGCCTCGACCGGCAGCGTGAGCGGCAGGTCGCGTTCGATGGCCTCGAGGCGGTCGAGCAGGTCACCGTCACCCGCCCCCGTCGCACCGTCGGTGTCGGACTGCGCCAGGGCGCCGCCCACCCCCAGCGCCACCAGAGCGGCAGCGCCAACGGCGACGAGCGTGGGGATGGTCCGTCGGGTCCGGGCCACGGGGTCCTCCTGGCGACAGATGTGGTGCACCGCGCGGGCGTCGGCGCTCGCGATCGGCGGAGCGCGATGCGCCCTGCCCGGACGTATCGGCACACCCGACCGTCGACGTGAGTGCTTTCTCGTGATCAGGTGCCACAACAGGCACAAGGTGCACGCTAGGGCACGTGCCCCTCGTGGGGAACCCCGGATCCGTGTCGTCCGGCCACACACACGACGACACCCCGGCGCGGACCGGGGTGTCGTGGTGGGGTGCGACCGGCGCGGGGCGCCGGAGCGGACGGACGATCAGTAGCGGTAGGTGTCGTCCTTGTAGGGACCCTCGACATCGACGCCGAGGTAGTCCGCCTGCTCGGTGGTCAGCGCCGTGAGCTGCGCCCCGACCTTCTCGAGGTGCAGGCGCGCCACCTCCTCGTCGAGGTGCTTGGGCAGGACGTAGACCTCGTCCTTGTAGTCCTCGTGACGCTCCCACAGCTCGATCTGCGCGAGCACCTGGTTGGTGAAGGAGGTCGACATCACGAACGAGCTGTGCCCGGTGGAGTTGCCGAGGTTCACCAGCCGGCCCTCGGCGAGCAGCAGCACGCTGCGACCGTTGGGCAGGTGCACGAGGTCCACCTGCGGCTTGATGTTGGTCCACTCGTACTGACGCAGCGCGTTGGTCTCGATCTCCGTGTCGAAGTGCCCGATGTTGCACAGGATCGCGTGGTCCTTCATCCGCAGGACCATGTCGTGGGTGACGATGCCCATGTTGCCCGTGGCGGTCACCACGATGTCGGCCTCGGGGATGATGGATTCCATCGTGACGACGCGGAAGCCCTCCATCGCGGCCTGCAGCGCGTTGATCGGGTCGATCTCCGCGATGTAGACCGTCGCGCCCATGCCGTCGAGCGCCTGCGCGCAGCCCTTGCCGACGTCGCCGTAGCCGGCCACGACCGCGACCTTGCCGGCGATCATGACGTCGGTACCACGCTTGATGCCGTCGATCAGCGACTCACGGCAGCCGTAGAGGTTGTCGAACTTCGACTTGGTGACCGAGTCGTTGACGTTGATGGCCGGCATCCGCAGCGTGCCGCGCTTCTGCCAGGTCCGCAGCTGCTTGATGCCCGTGGTGGTCTCCTCGGAGACCCCGAGGATGTCGGGCAGCAGTTCGGGGCGCTCGTCGTGGATCAACGCGGTGAGGTCACCGCCGTCGTCGAGCAGCAGGTTCGGGCCGGACCCGTCGGGCCAGGTGAGCGTCTGCTCGATGCACCAGACGTACTCCTCCTCGGTCTCGCCCTTCCAGGCGAACACCGGGGTCCCGGCGGCGGCGACGGCGGCAGCGGCCTCGTCCTGGGTGGAGAAGATGTTGCACGACGACCAACGCACCGAGGCGCCGAGCGCCTGCAGCGTCTCGATCAGTACGGCGGTCTGGACCGTCATGTGCAGACAGCCGGCGATGCGGGCGCCCTCGAGCGGCTTCTGGCCCTCGTAGCGTTCGCGCAGTGCCATGAGCCCGGGCATCTCGCGCTCGGCGAGGCCGATCTCCTTGCGGCCCCACTCGGCGAGGTCGAGGTTGCGGACCTCGAAGTCCTCGTCGGGGTAGCGGCGTTCCACCGGGGTGGTCTCGGGCAGGGTGACCTCGCTCACGAGCGGGAGCCTTTCATCGTCGGGGTGGTCCGGGGTGGCCGGAGACGGTTCGCCCCATGGGCGGCGTCAGGATGGCCTGCGCGCGCGATGCGCGGCGGATGGCCGGCGCTGCGGTGGCGCGGCCGAGGACGAGGGGTCGCCGGACTCGACGGCCTCGCCTCCAGTGTGCCGTACGCGGCGGGCGCTGGCGAGCCTGGCGCGCGCTGCCAACGCCGAGGGCGGCCGACGAGGCCGCCGAGATCGCCGTGGCCGGTCGCGCGGCGGCCGATCACGGGGCGATCGACGGCTCCGAGCCGACCTCGGCCAGTCGGGACACCGCACGTTCACCGAGCGAGAGCCGGACGTCGAGGTCCCGCCCGGCGGCGAGCAACCGTAGGAACCGCGCCCGTGGGACGTCCTCGGCGCCCATCGACCGCAGATGATCGGTGGTCAACTGCACGTCGAGGAGCCGTCCGCCGGCTGCCAGCAACCGGGCGTCGAGGTCGACCAGCGCCACCTTGGACGCGTCCGTGCGTCGGTGGAACATCGACTCACCGGTGAAGGTCGCCCCCACCTGCACCCCGTAGATGCCCGCGACTAACGCGTCCCCCTCCCAGACCTCGAGGCTGTGCGCCCATCCGAGGTCGTGGAGCCGCAGGTAGGCGGCGCGCATCCCCGCGGTGATCCAGGTCCCCTGCGCCCCTCGTTCCGCACCGCACGCGTCGACGACCGCCGCGAAGGCGTGGTCCACGGTGGTCGTCCACCCGCAGCTGCGCAGCCGACGGCGCAGGCTGCGCGACACGTGGAGCCGCCCCGCGAGCACCACCCCGCGCGGATCCGGGGAGAACCAGGGCAGGGGGACGCCCGGGTGTGGCCACGGGAAGATGCCGCGTCGGTACGCGTCGACCAGCGTCGCCGGGGACAGGTCCGCGCCGACACCGACCACCCCGTCCTCGTCCGCGGCCCGCGGGTCCGGCAGCATCCAGTGCGAGGCAGGGACCGGCCGTGGCGGCCGGGCGCGGGCATCCGGATCCTGCACGCGGTCGGTGGCGCGGCGGGTGAGCAGGCGGCGCGAACGCTGGGGATGGTCCGTCTCGCTCGACACCGGGTCTCCCTCCCTGCCCGGCGGGACGCTACCAACCCGCCCGCGACCGGGGGGCCGATCGTTCGCGGCCGGGACCGGCTCCCGCCGGCATGCGCGGGCCGGTCACGGCGCCGCTCGGTCCCTGGTCCGCGACCGGCGACGACGCAGCTAGCGTGCGGGGCGTCGAGCGCGTGATCAGGAGGCGGCGTGGCCGAGGACAGCGGGCGTCCGCGACGACTGCACCTCGTCGACGGCACCTACGAGCTGTTCCGGGCGCACTTCTCCAAGCGCCCGGCCCGCCGTGCGCCCGACGGGCGGGACGTCAAGGCCACGGTCGGCCTCGTGGGGTCGCTGCTCGGCCTGCTCGACGACGAGGACGAGGCCGTCACCCACCTCGGCGTCGCCTTCGACCACCCGATCGAGTCCTGGCGCAACGAACGGTTCGCGGACTACAAGTCCTCCGCCGGGATCGATGAGGACCTGCTCGCGCAGTTCGCCGGGGCCGAGGAGGCCGTCGCCACCCTCGGGGTACACGTCTGGCGGGCCGTCGAGGTCGAGGCCGACGACGTCCTGGCCAGCGCAGCGGTCACCTTCGCCGGGGAGGTGGACCAGGTCCGGGTGTTGACGCCCGACAAGGACCTCGCCCAGGTGGTCGACGGCCAGCGCGTCGTGCAGGTCGACCGGCGACGCGACACGGTCCGCGACGAGGACGGGGTCCGGGAGCGCTTCGGGGTGGCGCCCGCGTCGATCCCCGACCTGTTGGCGCTCGTCGGTGACGACGCCGACGGGATCCCGGGGCTGCCCGGGTTCGGGGCCCGCTCGAGCGCGACGCTGCTCGCCCACTACGGCGACCTCGACGCCATCCCCGACGAGCACACGGACTGGACCGTGCCCGTCCGCGGCGCGGCGCGGTTGGCGGAGACCCTGCGCGGCCGCCGCGAGGATGCACGCCTGTACCGGGAGCTGACCCGGCTCGGTACCGACCACCCGCTCGAGGTCGAACTCGACGGGCTGGTCGTCGCGGGCGTCCCACGCGGGCCCTACCTCGCCTGGTGCGACGCGCTCGGCCTGACGACCCTGCGCGAGCGGCCGACCCGCTGGGCCGACGGTGGCTGAGGCCGACGACTCCGCCTCCCTGCGGCGCTCGTCCTCGCTGGTCGCGGCCGGGATCGGCCTGTCGCGGATCTCCGGGCTCGCCCGCGACGTGGCGTTGGCCTACTTCCTGGGCGCGAACGCCGGCGCCGACGCCTTCCGTGCCGCGCTCAAGATCCCGAACTTCCTGCAGAACCTGCTGGGCGAGGGGGTGCTGTCCGCCTCGTTCATCCCGAGCTACGCCCGCCTGCTCGACGAGGGCCGTCAGCAGGACGCCGGGCGGCTGGCTGGCGCCGTGCTCGGCCTGCTCATCACCCTGACCGGGGTGCTGGTACTGGTCGGCGTGCTGCTGGCCCGCCCGCTGACCGCGGTGCTCGCCTCCGGGATGACCGGGGAGCGCTTCGAGCTCACCGTGACGCTGGTGCGCATCATGTTCCCCGGCATCGGGCTGCTGGTCGTGTCCGCGTGGTGCCTGGGGGTGCTGAACTCCCACCGGCGCTTCTTCCTGTCCTACGTCGCCCCGGTGATGTGGAACGGTGGCATCCTCGCCGTGCTGATCGGTCTGGGCGCCAGCGCCGTGCTGGACCCGGCGGTCGCCGCCGGCTGGGGGGTCGTGCTCGGAGGCGCGCTGCAGGTCGCCGTCCAGGTCCCGTCCGTGCGGCGGTGCCTGGCCGGGTCGTTGCGCGTCAGCCGCGACCGTGACACGCCCGGGCTGCGCCAGGTGCTGCGCAGCTTCGGCACGATCGTGACCGGTCGCGGGATCGTGCAGATCACCGCGCTGCTCGACCTGTGGGTCGCGTCGTGGCTGGCGGTCGGTGCGATCGCGGCCGTGGGCTACGCCCAGACCCTCTACCTGCTGCCGATCGCGCTGTTCGGCATGAGCGTCGCCGCCGCGGAACTGCCCGCCCTGTCCACCATGGACCACCGGGCCGAGGAACGGCTCCGCGGCCGGCTCGAACTCGGCCTGGCCCGCAGCGCGTTCTTCGTCACCGGGGTCACGGTGGCCTACCTGGCGCTCGCCCCCGCGATCGTCGGGTTGCTGCTCGGACGCGGCGAGTTCGACCGAGCCACGGTGCTGCAGGTCAGCGCCGTGCTCATCGTCTACGCCGTGGGACTGCTCCCCGCGACCGCGAGCCGTCTGCTGCAGTCGGTGCTCTACGCCGCGGACGATCCACGGACCCCGGCGCGCACGGCCGTCATCCGGGTGGTCGTCGCCCTCATCATCGCCGTACCGCTGATGCTCAGCCTCGACCGGATCGCCGTGGACCCGTCGGCATCGGGAGCTGGACTGTTCACCCTGGCGGACGGGGCACGCTTCCCGACCCTCGAGCCGGTCGACGCGGCGCTGCGCGACGGTGGTGGCAACCGCGCCCGGCTCGGAGCGCTGGGGCTGGCTGTCGGCTCCGCAGTGGGCGCCTGGGTCGAGTTCGTCCTGCTGCGCCGCGCCGTCGCCCGCCGGGCCGTGGTCGCCCGACTCGGCGGTGGGACGCTCGGACGCCTGCTGATCGCCGCCGGGAGCACCCTGCTGGTCGCGCTGGCGGTCGGGCCCGCCGCCCCCGCCGCCCCGCTCCCCCGCCTGGCCACCCTGGGCGTCCTGCTCGCCGCGTGCTACCTCGGCGCGTGCCTGGCCCTGCGCATCCCCGAGGCACGACAGCTCGTCGGCCACCTCGGGCGCCGGCTCCGGCTCGGCGGGTCCTGACGCCGCGGTGCGCCGTGGCCCTCAGGCGGCGCCGAACGCGCGGATGGCCGCCCGGATGCTCGCGATCGCATCGTCGCCGACCACGACCACCCGCAGGATCAGGTGGTCGAGCCCGGCGTCCTCGAACCGCGTGCGCATCGCCCTCGACACGTCCGCGGGGGTCCCCGACCAGCCGAGCGCGTCCATGGCGTCGCCGCCGAGGGCATCCGCGAGCGCGTGGCCGTCGCCCCCGTCGCGGCGGGCCTCGGCAGCGCGGGCCGCGGCCGCCCCGAAGCCCTGGCGCTCGAGGTGGGCGGTGTAGGCGGGCAGCACCGCGTAGGTCGCGATCTGGGTCGCGAGCGCCGCCCGCGCCGCATCCGGGTCGTCGTCCACCGCGATGCGCACGTAGGTGGCCACCTCGACGTCCTCGGATGGCCGCCCGGCGTCGTGCGCCGCCTGACGCACGATGGCTCCGGCGCGGGCGACCTCGTCGGGCCCGGCCCAGTTCAGCAACACCCCGTGGGCGTGTCCGCCAGCCAGCGCGAGCATCTTGGGCCCCATGGCGGCGAGGTAGCGACGGGTCGGACGGGGTAGCGGGGAGATGCCCAGCCGGAAGCGACGGGACGACAGCACCTCGCCCTCGTGGTCGGTGCGCTCGCCGCGTTCCAACGCGGCGAGGATCCCGAGCAACTCACGGGACGCGGTCAGCGGTCGGCGCACCTCGGCGCCGTGCCAGGGACCCATGGTGGCGCCGTGGCTGACCCCCAGCCCGAGCAGGAACCGGCCGTCACTCGCCTCCTGCAGGGTGGCCGCGGCCATGGCCAGCTGCGCCGGGGTCCGGGTCCAGATCGGTGCGACCCCCACCCCGACCTCGAGGGTCGTCGTCGCGGCAGCCCACGCCTGACACACCAGGAAGGCATCGCGTCCGGCGGCCTCGTTGGTCCACAACGATCGGAACCCGGCCCGCTCCACCTCGGCCGCGAGCTGCTGTTGGACCGCGAGGGGGACGTCCTCGCTGATGCCGATGCCGAGGTCCACGTCGGGCTCCTGTCGCGCCGGGTCGTCAGTCGTCCGCGTCGGGGTCGGCTCCGTCGGGGTCGGCTCCGTCGGGGTCGGCTCCGTGCGCCGGCCGGTCGTCGGGCTCGTCGGCGAGCGAGGGGTCGAGCACGACCAGCAGCTGCTCCTGCCACCACCCGAGCAGGTCCATCACGGCGAGCCGGTAGGTGGCCGGATCGTCCTCGGTGAGCTGGTCACGGTCGAGCGCCTCGACATCGAGCCGCGCCCCGATGGCCAGACGCAGGTCGTTGAGGATCCGCAGGACCATGACGGGCTCGTCGTCGTGCAGATCGACGCGCCAGGCACCACGCGCCATCCGGCCCCGGTCCAGGAGGCCGAGCAGGTCGTCGAGCGCCCGGAGGCGGTCCTCGAGCAGCGCATCCACCAGGGGCGAGCGGATCTCGAGCTCGACCTGGGCGTCGCCGAGGACCGGGGGCGGGAACAGCCGTTGGATCGCCGGGTCGCCGGGGTCGGGTGCCCGAAGCGCCTCCTCGAGCTGGTCCCGCAGGCTGCGCAGCAGCTCGTACTCCGCGCTGCGCAGCGTCATGCGCACCCGGTCGTCGAGGGCCCGGAAGGTGCGTGTCATGCGCTGCGCTGCATCGTGGCGTGCAGCCCGTAGGAGTGCAGCTGCTCCACGTAGTGCGACGCCTGCTCCCGGGGCTCGGACGCGACGAGCGCCTTGCCCGTCTCGTGGACCTCCATCATCAGCTTGCGTGCCACCGGCTCCGGGAACCCGAAGACACGCCGGAAGACGAAGACGACGTAGGACATCAGGTTGACCGGGTCGTCCCACACGATGACGTCCCACGGCAGGTCGAGATCGACGGCCTCGGCGGTGTCGGTCTCGGCCTCCCGCACGGGCGTCGGTGCCGCTGCTGTCACGACCCAGCGCTCCTCACGACGACGCCCCGGCACGGTAGCGGCCGGGGCGGTCATCGGTGCAGGTCGTGGCCGGCTCAGCGGCGACGACGACGCGCCATGCGGCGCTGGCGCTCCTGCTCCTCGAGCTGGTCCCAGCTCGGGGGCGGCGCCATCGTGCGCCCGACCGGGTTGTCCGCCGGCGCCTGCTTGGTCACCGAGATGCCGGTGGCGCGCTTGCGGCCCTTCTCGACGTCGGCGAGCTCGAACTCGACCTCGTCGCCGGTGCGCAGCGCGATGCCGCCGAGGTCGTCGCCGGAGACGTACGCCTCCGAGCCATCCTCGACCGTGATGAAGCCGAAGTTGCGATCGGCGTTGAAGACCTTGACGTGACCGGTGGGCATGGGCGGTGGACCTCGTGGGAAGATGCCGGGGGAAGCTCGGGGATGGTGCCGGGGCCGGGGATGCCGGAGACGTTCGGGCACGGCCCGGTGCGCACACGGGAGGACCGCGGCGCGGCGAGCCGCTGAGTCTAGCGCCCCGTGCCGCCGGGTCGGACGCACCGCGCGGTGCGCACCCGTCGGCGCCCAGCGGTGTCCGGCTCAGCCCTGCGCGGCGGCCCAGGCGCGGGCGGCGTCCTCGACCTCCTCGAAGGCACCGTCCACCAGCGCATCGACGGGGGGCCGCCGCTCGAGGCGGGCCTGGGTCGCCACGAACCAACGACCCGCGGCCTCATCGTCCACCCACCCCTGCAGCACCCGCAGCACGTCGAGGGCGACCTCGATGGGCTCACGTTCGCGACCCGGATCCGCGTCGAGGAGGCGGTCCACCGGCTCGTCGCCGACCACGGCTCGCAGCTCCGCCTCGTCGTCCAGGGGGTCATCGCGGTACACGGCTCACCCACCCTGCTTGCGGGCGAGGTGTTCACGCTCGCAGTCGGTCACGTAGGACTCGGCGGCCTCGATGCGCGCGGGCAGCCGGTCGAGTTCGTCGGCCACCACGCGGTCACGGACCTCGGCGGCCTGGGCCAGCGCCTCGTCGGTTGCCCGCACCGGGCGACCCATCCGACGGTCGATGGCGGCCAGGGCGGCCTCGCGCTCGCTGGCCGTCCGCCGCAGCCGCTGACGCTCCGCACGGAGGAACTCCTCGTAGCGGTGCAGCGCCTCGAGCTCCTCGCGTGCCCGCAGCAGGGTGAAGTAGGCGGCCTCGACCTCGTCACGCGCCACGGCTCAGCTCGCCTCGGCGCGGGACTTCAGCCCCTGCAGCCCCTGTTCGAGGATGCTCTTCGCGGCCCGCTTCTTCATGAAGCCGGGCAACGGCAGGTCGACGTCGACCTCGAGCTGGTAGGTGACGAAGGTGTTGCCGTCGTCGTCGACGCGCAGCTCGTAGCGGCCATCGAGTTGGGAGATCACGTCCCCCTCGACGAGGTGCCAGGAGATGTCGTACTCGTCGTAGTCGTACTCGATCACGTAGGTGATCTCCGAGACCTTGGCGTCCACGCGGAAGCGACCCCGGTGCGGGTAGCCCTCGTCGGTCGTCTCGAGCACCTCGGTCTCCAGCACCCCGTCGGTCCACTCCGGGTAGGTCGGCAGGTCGGTGATGACCTCCCACACGGTGTCGATGGGTGCGACCACGGTCGCCTCCGACCGGACCTTCTCCCCCACGGCTGGCTCCTGTTCTCCGGTGCATCCCTGCGTGCCGGGCGCTGAGCCTACCCCGACGCCCGTGGCCCGGATCCGGGCGTCCGGCCGGGCTCGTCGGGCTCGAGCAGTTCCTCACGCAGGCGCGCCACGCCGGCCTCGAGCTCGCGCAGCTCACGGACCCCACGCTGCAGCTCGCGGCGACGTGCGTGCAGTTCCGCGACCGCTTCGCCGAGGACCTGGGTCCCGGCAGCGCCCGGCTGCCACGCCGGGCACACCGCCCGGTAGTCGCACCAGTCACACAGGCGGTTGGGGGTCGGCTCGAACGCCTGCTGGCGCACCGCACGGGCCGTGGCGAGCACCGCCTGCCGGGCGTCCTCGAGGTCGAGCTCCTCGAGGGGCACCGTGATCGCGACCCCCGGGACCACGAAGTCCAGGCTGACCGTCGCGGGCAGCGCGCCGTAGAGGTGGCGGCAGGCGAGCGCGTAGATCGCGAGCTGACGCGAGCCGGCCACGCGGCGGCGGTCCTGGACCTTGCGGTTGGTCTTGTAGTCGATGATGTGGAACCGGCCGTCGTCGTCGACATCGACCCGGTCGATGGAGCCGACGACCACGGCCTCGTGCTCGATCGGCATGGAGAACCACGCCTCCGTGGCGGCCGGGAGCCGGTAGGTCGGGGCCACGCGCTGGTGGTAGCGGCGCAGCACGTCCTGCGCGTGGCGGTAGTACGACAGCTGTTCCTCGCGCTCGAGCGCGACGAAGCCCGAGGTGTCCCAGTGTTCGTAGAGAGCCGCGAGCAGTTCCTCCTCGGTGGGCATGCGGGGCAGCTTGCGGTCGTAGAAGGCCTCGAGCGCGCTGTGGATCGAGGTCCCGAACGACAGGTGCGGGCTGGGCTCCTGCGGGAGGCGATCCACGTAGGCGTAGCGGAAGCTGCGCGGACAGTTGCCGTAGCGGTCGACCCGGCTGAACGACAGCCGAACGCGCCCCTGGCCGTCCACCAGCGGGGGCGTGTCGGGCTCGAAGGTGCCGAAGGTCCCCGGCGGCGCGCCCTCCACGTCGATCAGCCGCAGCGCCCCGTTGGCGTCGAGCGGGAGCTCGCCATCGGAACCGAGCGGGAGCTCGCCATCGGAACCGAGCGGGAGCTCGCCATCGTCGGCGCCGGTGGTGGGACCGGCCTGCTCGGTGGGGTGCGGTGACGGTTCATCCATGCGCCGACCGTAGCGAGCCGACCCGGACCCGAGCGCCACCGTGGACCTGCCTCGGACCGGTGGTCAGGCGGGCGGGGTCGCGGTGGCCTCGACCAGCGCCAGCACGTCGTCGTGCAGGTGACCGTTGCTGGCGATCGCACTGCCTCCGTCGGCCGTCGCACGACCCACGAGGTCGGTGAACCGGCCGCCAGCAGCCTCGACGAGCGCCCGGACCGCGGCCAGGTCCCACAGCTTGACCTCGGCCTCGAGGGCGACGTCGGTCGACCCCGCCGCGACCAGGCAGTGCTGCCAGAAGTCGCCGTAACCCCGGATCCGTGCGGCGCGATGTGCGAGCGCATCGACCAGGGCCATCCGCTGCTCAGCGGCGAACACGTCGAGGCCCCCGAGCGCGACCTCGGCGCGGGCCAGGTCGTCGACCATGCTGACGGCGATCGACCGCCCGTCCTGGCGCGCCCCCGCGCCGACGACGCCGTCGAAGCGGGTTCCGAGCGCCGGTGCCGACACGACGCCGACCCGGTCGTCGTCGCCGACGCGCACGGCGATGAGGGTCGCGAAGATCGGGTTGCCCTTGACGAAGTTGGTGGTCCCGTCGATCGGGTCGATCACCCAGGTCGGCGCATCCCGCGGGCCGGTGCGGCCGTCCTCCTCGCCGAGGATCGCGTGTTCGGGGAACCGGTCCTGGATCCGCCGCCGGATGGCCCGTTCGATCCCGACGTCGACGTCGGTGACCCAGGTGCCGTCGTCCTTGGTACGGACCTGCAACGCCCGACGGAAGGCTCCCAGCGCGAGCGCGTCGGCCGCGTCCGCGAACTCGAGCGCCGCATCACGCCAGACCATTGCCTGCGCGAGCTGGTCGTCCGGCCCGTTCACCAATCGAAGGTCATGTCGTCGAAGCGCAGGATGATGTCGTTGGGCTGCACGGTGAGGGTGACCTCCTCGCGCGGGACCCACAACGGGATGCAGGGCCCCTGCCCGGCGTGCCCCATGAGGCAGATCTGGAGCTCACCGTCCTCGTCCAGCCCGATGATCTGACGCGCGTAGCTCAACAGCTCGTGGAACTCCGCGGCACCGGCGCGACGCTTCTGGAACGCCGCCGCCCAGCGCGATTCCGACCGGCCGTAGTTGGCGATGACCTGATTGGGAGACAGCTTCGTGATGCCGTTGAGCGAGCGGACCTGCTTGAGGGCCTTGTCGGCCGCGCTGGCCTTGCCCACACGCACGGCGGCGTCCGGTTCGGCCAGACGGCCGGGCAGATCGTCGAGTTCGAAGTTCCCGGCGGCCTGGGCCGCCTTCTGACGCTCTGCGGGGACCTGGACCTCGATCTTGGTGGCCACCGGTGACTCCTAAGGACGCGGTAACGGGCGGCGCCTGCGACGGCGCGTCGACCCACGGTACCCCCGACCGGATTCGAACCGGCGTCACCACCTTGAAAGGGTGGGATCCTAGGCCGCTGGACGACGGGGGCGGGTAGGACGCCGCGCAGGCTAGCGCTCGCGCGGGGCCGCGAGCTCACGTCGCTGCCACCGACCGACCACCAGCCAGGCCAGGGCGAGGACCGCGCCGCCGCGGACCAACCAACCGAGCACGTCCCCGATGACGAGGTAGGGCGTCAGGCCGTCCACGAGCGGGACCGTGGCTCGGATCGAATCGATCGTGAACACCTCGGTCTCCTGGTGCAGCCGCCCATCGGGATCGATGAAGGCCGAGGATCCGGTCAGGGCCGCGTGCACGACCCAGCGCCCGGTCTCGACCGCGCGCAGCTGCGATTGGGCCAGGTGCTGCTGGGGTTCCGCGGAGTCGCCGAAGGACGCGTCGTTGGTCAGCGTCATCAGGACCTGTGCGGGGCGATCGCCGTCCGCCAGCACGTTGTCGCGCACGATGTCCTGGAACTTCGTCTCGAAGCAGATGATCGTCGCGATCCGGGTGCCGTCCGGCAGGTCGATGGGCTGCGGCCCCTCCCCCGGGACCGCGTCGCGGGGGATCTGCTGGAGTGGCGGGAACCAGTCGAGCAGTGCCCGGGCCGGGATGTACTCCCCGAACGGCACGAGCCGGCGCTTGATGTAGCGGTCGGTCTCCTCGAACCCGTCCTGGAGCAACAGCGCCCCGATGCGTCGCTCGGTGGCCTCGTCGTCGCCATCGAGGCTGACCCCGGTGAGCAGCGTCCCGGCGAGCGCCGCGGCCTCGGCGGCCAGCGGCCGCAACTCCGAGCCCTCGCGGAAGGGATCGCGGTCGATGGACGATTCCGGCCACACCGTCAGGTCCGGAACCCCGTCCTGTGCGATGGCGCGGGCGGTCTCGTCGCGGAGCGCGGTGGTGATGCGCAGCGGCGGGTCGGGATCCGGGGAGGTGTCCTCCCAATGGCGACGGTCGTTGCCCTGCACCGCGAGCACCTCGATGGAGCCCTCGGTGGCTGGCGGTTCGATCGTGGCCAGCACGGAGACCAGCAACCCCGCGACCAGCAGCGCGACGGGCAGGTTGGTCCGGGTCAGGGCATCCTCGACCGGGGCGCCGTCACGGTCGCGCACCGCCGCGGTCGCCGAGCGCACGACGCAGGCTGCGGCCACCCCGATCAGCACCACCAGCAGCGTGATGCCGCGGCCGCCGACCAGGCGCGCGGTCGGCAGCAGCCAGGAGCCGTCCACGTGGGCGTAGGCGATGGCCCCCCACTCGAAGCCGTTCAGGGGCCAGATGGCACGCCAGGCGTCGACGCCGGTCCACAGCACCGCCGCCACGAGCGGGAAGGTGCGCCACGCGAGGAAGGGCACCGCGAGGCCACCGAGCAGGGCGAACCACGCCACCTGGACGGCGACGAGCAGTCCCCAGCCGACGAACCCGGCCGGCAGGATCAGCCAGCTCAGCATCGGCGCGAACGTGGCGAGCCCCATGACCGCGCCCAGTCGTGCGCCACGCACCCGACGCCCTTCCGCAGCCGCGGCCCGGGCATCGGTGAACAGCGCCGCCGCGAACAGCGCGGGGGCGAGGAAACTCAGGGGCCACCAGCCCAGCGGGGGATGCGCCGCGAGCAGCGCCAGGCCGGACGCGGCCGCGAGCAGCGGCGCGATCGCGGGTGCGATCACGCGCAGTCGCGACAGAGCAGGGCTTGGGGATCGGCGAGCTGGGTGTCCCGCTTGGCCATGAAACACCGACGGCAGACGAACTCGCCGTCACGCACGCCGTCGATCTCGTCGTCGTCGTCCTCGTCGTCGACCACCGCCGCGACGACGTCCGCTTCGTCGTCGTCGAAGGCGGCACCGGCGTCGAGCACGGTGACCGGCGGGCCATCGGTGTCCGCGTCCTCGTCGTCGTCGCCCGGCTCGAGGGCCTCTGGATCGAGGTCCTCCTCGTCCGCGTCGTCGTCGTCGTCGAGGTCCTCCTCGTCGAGGTCCTCCTCGTCCGCGTCGGTGTCGTCCTCGTCGTCGTCGGCGAAGGGGTCGCCCTCGAGGACCTCGTCGGGCGCGACGGGGTCGTCGGGGGCGGTGGGGCGGGAGCGGGTGGCCACGAGGGGCTCCTCCGCGCGGATGCGCGCTCGCGAGCGGTGCCGGGACGGGCGGGAGCGCCCGGACGGGCGCGCTTCGTAGCAAAGGTGGACCACGGACGCAACTGCGGACACCCGGGCGGGGGCGACGACCACGAGCAGCGGCCCCGGGCTGGACCCGGCTGCAGTCCGGCACGATCCGCTCCGGCGTGCTCGGCCCCGGCGACCCCCCCCCCGCCCCCCCCCGGCCCCCGGGCCCCCCCCCGGCCCCGCTGCGAGATCGGTGGAGGGCCGACCACCGTTGGGGCCATCGCGACCCGGTACGGCTGAGCTGCGATGTTGTCTACTGAGTGGTTCCCCCCACGATGGGCCGCGCTGGTCGGCCAGGTTCCTCCCCGCGCGCGACCACCCGGGCTCGGGGCCCGGCCCGTGACGGGTCCGGGGCCGATCGGTGGCACGTGCGGGGGCCGCCCCCTGAAGCCGGACACGACCCATCGTCGACGCCACCGAAGCAAAGCCGGAACGGACGGTCAAGCGTCGGGGTCCCGAGCCGACCGGCGGGCGCGGATGTCGCGCGACCGGTCGACAGATCACCCGCCGACTGCTGCACCTGCGCGGGCTCAGCCCTCGCTCGGCACACGCCCGAGGGCGTCGGGCAACGGCGCCGTGCCGTGCGCGACCCGACCGCCGACCAACGTCAGCACGCAGGGGGTCCCGCGGGGGTCGTCCGCGGCGTACGGGTCACCGACGAAGGCCGCCAGATCGGCGCGCATCCCGGCGCGCACGACCCCGACGTAGCGGTCCTGTCGAGCGGCACTGCGACCACCCAGTGTCGACATGGAGACCGCCTCGAGGCGGCTGACCGCGTGCCGGGGCTCGGCCCGGTGTTCCGCCGCGTGGATGGTCGCCCAGGGGTCCATGGGTGTCACGTTGGAGTCCGAGCCGAACGCGAGGCCGATGCCGTGGTCGGCGATCGTGCGGAAGGGGTTGGTCCACGCCACCCGTTCCGCCCCGAGACGGGCGCCGTACATGCCCTGGATCCCACCCCAGGCCGCCTCGAAGGACGGTTGGGCGGAGATGGTCAGCCCCAGCTGGGCGATCTCCGAGACGAGGGGGTCGGACAGGACCTCCGCGTGTTCGATCCGGTGCCGGCCGCGCCGCACCACGTCCGTGCGCCCCTCCTCGTCGAACCGGTCGCTCAGGGTGGCCCAGGCCTGGACGATCTGGGTGATGGCCGCGTCCCCGATGGCGTGCACGGCCGTCTGCAGTCCGGCACGGACCGCCTCCTCGAGGAACTCCAGCAGCGTGGCGTCGTCGACCTCGAGATGCCCGTGATGATCGGGACGATCCTCGTAGGGGGCGAGCAGGGCCGCGGTGTGCGACCCGAGCGACCCGTCGAGGAACACGTCACCGCCGACCTGGCGCAGGTCACGCTCGATGGCCGCGCTGACGTCGAGCGCCCCCCAGTAGGGCACGATCTCGATCGGCCACGGACCGTCGATCCAGGCGTCGAGGTCCGACAGTCCCATGATGTCCGGCCCGCCCATCTCGTGGACCGAGGCGATCCCGAGTGCGGCGGCGTGCGCTGCGGCGGCACGACGGGCCGCGGCCAGCTCGTGCTCCGCCATCGCACCGAGGGCCCACCGTCGCACGATGTGGTTCGCCTCGCGGCGCAACGACCCCGACGGTCCCTCCTCCCCCATCTCGATGCCCTCCGCCCGGCTCAGCGGCGCCGCCGCGAGGGTGGCGCGATCCACCAGGCAGGCATGCCCGTCGACGCGGGAGAGGTAGACGGCGCGACCACCGGCCATCTGTGCGAGCGCATCCGGCGACGGCAGTTCGTCGGGGAACCGGTGGGGGTCGAACCCGTGGCCCCAGATGACGCGTCCGGTGTGCTGCTCGGCGAAGGTCGCGACGGCGCGGAGCAGCTCCGCGCCGGAGGTGACCTCCCGCAGGTCCAAGCCCGTGAGGGTGAGGCCGGTCGGGGTCAGGTGGGCGTGGGCGTCCACGAACGCCGGGCCGATCACGCAGCCCGGCAGCTCGAACCGGTCGTGGTGGGGCGGCGCGGCATCGGGGTCGTCCCCCACCCACACCACGCGACTCCCCCGGACCACGACGGCGCGCGCCGCCATGCGGGCATGCCCGAGCGTCACCACCCGGTCGGCGACGAACATGGTGCCGCGGGTGGCTGGCCTGCCCGAACGCTCCCGGGAGGCGGGCCAGGTGGTGGTCACGACGACCTCCGGTCGGTGACGGCCGGGCACGGCCGGCTGGGCGGGCACTGCTCGCGGTGGGGCCGCCGACCGGACGTGACCAGCCGGGTCCCGCGTACGTTCCCCGTGCCGTTCGCAGCCTACGACGTCGCTCGCAGGATGTCCCAGCCACGTGACCGGGGCCGCCGCGTCCGGCCCTCAGGTGGCCGCCGCACCGGCCGCGCCGGTGCTCATGATCAGCAGCACCGCACCGCCGAGGAAGAACCACAGCGCCGCCAACGAGCGTGGGCGGCCCACCGGCTGGTGGCGGTACTCGTCGACCATGCACCGCACCGCGATGTGCAGGGCCGCCGACACGCTCGCGGCGGCACTGCACACGAGCACGACCGCCACCCCGGCTGCGCCTGACGCGCCGAGCAGACCGATCGCCACCGCACCCACGAGACCAAGCACCGGTCCCGCGAGCGCGATCCACAGGCTCGCGCGCAGGCGCGCCCGGTCGTGCGGGCTCATCCCACGTCGATCGGGTCGTCCATCGGGCCCGGGCGCCCGGCCGGCCCGTGGATCCCACCCCGTCGGCTCGGAGCTCACGTGTCGGGGCGCAGGTGGCGGGAGATCACCAACCGTTGGACCTGGTTGGTCCCCTCGAGGATCTGCAGCACCTTCGCCTCGCGCATGTAGCGCTCGACGGGGTAGTCGGTGGTGTAGCCCGCACCCCCGAGGACCTGGACGGCGTCGGTCGTGGTCTGCATGGCCGCATCCGTCGCGAACAGCTTCGCCATCGAGGCCACCTGGGTGATCGGGTAGCCCCCCTCGCGCTCCGGACGTCCGGCGTGGCGACCGACGCCGGCACTGTGGTCGCGACGGTCGGCCGCGGAGCGGGTCAGCGCGCGCGCCGCCTCCGTGCGTGTCGCCATGTCGGCGAGGAGGAACCCGACCCCCTGGAAGTCCTGGATCGCGCGGCCGAACTGCGTGCGCTCCGCCGCGTAGCTCCGGGCCACGTCCAGCGCGGCCTGCGCCCGGCCGATGGCGCACGCCGCGCTCCCGAGCCGGGCCCCCTCGCGCGCGGCCATCGCGCTCCGGGAGCCCCTG
>JAFIEQ010000207.1 GCA_020832455.1 Nitriliruptoraceae bacterium | reverse complement strand
GGCGACGACGCTCCCGTGCTGGTCGACACCTCCGAGCGCGAGACGTCATCGCTCGACGACCCGTCGGACGAAGCCTCCGCCTCGCCGGAGGACGACCGCCCGAGCAGCGCGCGGATGGCGGCCCTGCGCATCGACCCGGATGCCGGTCTGTCCGTGGGTGATCCGGATGCGCCGATGGTCATGGTGGCGTTCGAGTCCTTCGGGTGTCTGTGGTGCGGGGTGTTCCACCGGGAGACGATGCCGGTGGTGCTCGAGGACTGGGTCGACACCGGCCGTCTGCGGATCGAGACGCGACTGCAGCCCTACGAACCCCGCGCCGTCCCCGGTGCGAGGATCGCCGCGGCAGCCGCGGAGCAGGACCTGTACTGGGAGCTCGCTGCCCACCTCTACCCGTTCATCGCCGGGACCGACGAGCCGCCGATGGGTCGCGACCTGACCGCGGACGAGCTCGCCGCGTACCAGGTCCGCCAGAGCGAGGAGGCCATGCTGCGCCAGGCCGAGCTCGTCGCGGACGAGATCGGCCTCGACATGGACCAGCTGCGCGCGGACGTGGCCGACGAGGCGACCGCCGCGATCGTGGAACGTGATCAGCAGCTCGCGTGGCAGCTGGGGTTCACGGGCACGCCCGCCTTCGTCGTCAACGGTGTCCCACAGGGCGGGTACTCCGGTCCGGAGCGCTTCTCCGCGTTCCTGCAGGCCGTGTACGACGCCTCGGAGGGCTGAGCGGTGGTCGGGCTGGGACCCGAGGTCGGCTACGTCGCCGCGTTCGTCGGGGGGTTGCTCGCGCTGCTGAGCCCGTGCGGCGCGCTGCTGTTGCCGTCGTTCTTCGCCTACGCGTTCGACCGGCGCGGGCGGCTGCTCGCGCGCACCGGGATCTTCACCCTCGGCCTGATCACCACGCTGGTCCCGTTGGGTGTCTCCGCGTCCGTCGCGACGCGGTTCGTACGCACCCAGCAGGACACCGTCCTGACCGTGGCGGGTACCGCGGTCATCGTGCTCGGTGTGCTGATGCTCATCGGGTCGGGGTTCAACCTGCTGCCGGAACGCCTGCGTGCCGGTGGGAGCGGGCCGCCGACCTCCGGGACGGTCTACCTGCTGGGTCTCGTGTACGGCGTCACCGGGTTCTGTACGGGTCCGATCCTGGGGAGCATCCTCGTCATCGCGGCGGTCGGCGGTCGGCCCGTGCAGGGCGGGGCGCTGCTGGCCGTGTACGCGCTCGGCATGGTGGTCCCCCTCGCGCTGCTGTCGCTGGTGTGGGAACGGATCGGCGCGACGACGATGCGGTGGCTGCGCGGCAAGCAGATCGCCATCGGTCCGTGGCGCGTCCACTCGACCGCACTGATCACCGGACTGCTGCTCATCGGCGTGGGGATCCTGCTGGTCACCGGGAGTGGGAGCTTCGAGGCGGGCAACCTCGCCCTGGTCGGCGCCCGTGCCGAGGAGGTCGTCCAGGCGATCGGACGGCGGATCCCCGACCGGGTGCTGGCGGTGGCCTTCGTGCTCGCGGCAGCGGGATGGTTCGTCAGCCGCTGGCGTGCCGACGCACGGGCCGAGGCGGTGTCGGAGACCAGCGAGAGGTGAGTCGGCCGCGGCGCGATCCCGACCGGGTCACCCCGTGCCCGCGTCGCCGCCGGGTGTCGTCGCGGACCGGTGGTGCAGCAGGCCCTCGCTCCACGTTGTGAGTGCCACGTCGTCGTCGGCCAGACCGATCGCCCGCCACCCGGCGCCGTGCGGCAACGCGAGCACGGCCGAACGCACCCCCGCGACGCTCTCGTCGACCGGCCCGTGCTGCTCGGCGCCGGCCCCCTCGGGCCCGGACCCCGGTGTCCCGGCCCCCGGCGCCTCGGCCGTTGGCCCGATCGCCAGCACGCTGGCCAGTCCCCGTCGGCCCAGCCCGACCGCGGGTGCGGTCACCGGATCGGGGCGACGGAGCGTCTCACGGACCAGGACACGTCCGTCGCTGGCGGCATCCGTCCGGCAGGTGACCGTCCCGCCCGGTTCGCCGTGACGGCCCAGCAGGACGAGCTCGCGGGTCACAACGCGGCCGCAGGCGGCGACCGCGAGGTCCGTCGTCGTGTGCAGGTCGGCGCCCCCGGCCACGATGGTGGGGCCCGGGTCGAACCACAGCGACGCTTCCTCCTCCACCACCACCGCGATCCGCACGACGGACGGCGCGACGTCGCGCCCCGGAAGCGCCCCCATGGCCGCGATCGCCTGCAGCGCGAGCCGGGCGCCCGCGCGGACCGTGATGCGCAGGTCGATCTCGTCGCCGCCGAGCGGCCACGCCCCGGTGCCGACCAGGTGGGCCCGGTCCCTGCCGGTGCGACGCACGGTCACCGGGAAGGTGTCGCCGTGCAGGTCCAGGCGGACCCCGTGTGCGGTCCAGCGCGCCTCGAGCTCCAGGCTGGCACGGACCCCGGAGCGCACCGCACGCGCGACCTCCGCCGGTGGGGGAGCGCGGCGCGGTGGGCTCAGCGTCCCGCTCACGCGGGGGCCACGGCGGCCCGCGCCTTGAGGCGGGTGTTCACCCAGTCGCGCACCGGCGCACCGCTGGGGTCCTCGACGGTGGAGACGAAGATCGTCGTCGCGCCGGCACGGGCCACCTCGGCGTCGCGGGCCATGCCGTCGAGGTCGACACGCACGTAGGGGGCGAGGTCGGTCTTGTTGACGATCAGCAGGTCGGAGCGGGTCACGCCCGGCCCGCCCTTGCGTGGGATGTCGTCCCCGGCGGCGACGTCGATGACGAACACCTCGTGGTCGACCAGCGCCTGCGACCAGGTCAGGGTCAGGTTGTCGCCCCCGGACTCCACCAGCACCAGGTCGAGGTCGGGGTGGGCGGCCTCCAACCCCTCGACCGCGTCGAGGTTGGCCGTGATGTCGTCGCGCACGGCGGTGTGGGGACAGCAGCCCGTGCGCACCGCGACGATCCGGTCGTCGTCGAGCACGCCGTCACGACGGAGCCGGTCGGCGTCCTCGGTGGTGTAGATGTCGTTGGTGACGACCGCGACCGACCACCGGTCCGCGAGCTCACGGCACAGCGTGGCGATCAGCGCGGTCTTGCCACTGCCGACGGGGCCGCCGATCCCGATCCGGACGGTGCGCCGGTCGGGCGGCGTTCCGGCGGCGGCGGCCGCGCCGCTCCCACCCGCCGCGGCGGCATCGGGATCGGCGGGCAC
>JAFIEQ010000052.1 GCA_020832455.1 Nitriliruptoraceae bacterium | reverse complement strand
GGCGCTCGGCCTCGCCCGGGGTGGTCGCGGCGCGCGGGCGGCCGGGGTGGCCGCCGTCGCGGGTGTCGCGTGCAGCCGGGTGGTCATCGGCGTGCACCACGCGAGCGACGTGGTCGCCGGCATCGGGGTCGGGGCGATCGCCGACCGGGTGGCCAGGCTGGCCCTGGACCGTGTCAGCCGACGCTGAGCGGCAGGCTGCGGCCCACGATCGACCTCGCGCTGGCCGCCAACTGGTCGGCGACGGCCAGGATCGCCTGGGAGGCGGGGACCTCCGGGTGGGACACGACCAGGGGGACCCCGGCGTCGCCACCCTCGCGCAGGCGCGGGTCGATCGGGATGCGGCCCAGCATCTGTGTGTCGAGCGCCTCGGCGAGCTCCTCGCCGCCGCCGGTGCCGAAGATGTCGTGGGTGGTGCCCGAGTCCGGATCGGTGAACCCGGCCATGTTCTCGATGACGCCCGCGACCTTCATGCCGGTCTGCTCGGTGGCCTTCCCGGCGCGCAGGGCGACCTTCTGGGCCGCCTGCTGCGGGGTGGTGACCACGACCATGTCGGCGTTGGGCAGCATCTGCGCCAGCGAGATGGCGATGTCACCGGTGCCCGGGGGCAGGTCGCACAGCAGGAAGTCGAGCTCGCCCCAGTGCACGTCGCCGAGGAACTGCTGCAGCGCACGGTGCAGCATCGGCCCGCGCCAGATGACCGAGCGGTCGGGGTCGGTGAAGAACCCGATGGAGATGACCTTGCAACCGTGCGCCTGCAGCGGCATGACCATGCCGTCGAAGGCGACCGGCTTGCCCGACACGCCGAACATGCGCGGGACCGAGTAGCCCCAGATGTCCGCGTCGAGCACGCCGACGTTGTGGCCCTTGGCGGCCAGGGCCGCCGCGAGGTTGACGGTCACCGTGGACTTGCCGACCCCGCCCTTGCCGGAGGCCACCGCGATGACCTTGGTGGTCGAGTCGGCGGCGGCGAACGGGATGTCCATGTCGGGGTTCGCGGACCCCTTCTCCGCGCGCAGGCTGCTGGACAGCTCACGGCGTTCGTCGTCGGTCATCGAGCCGAACGCGACCTGCACGTCGTCCACGCCCGGCAACGCGATGACCGCCTGGGTGACGTCGTTGGTGATGCGGTCCTTGAGCGGACAGCCCGGGATCGTGAGCTTGATCTTCACGCCGACGCGGCTGCCCTCGATCGCCACGTCCTCGACCATGCCGAGTTCGGTGATCGGCTTGTTGATCTCCGGGTCCTCGACGGTCGCCAACGCCTCGAGGATCTCGTCCTTGCTCACCATCGTGGGCCGCCTGTCATCGCGCGTGGGGGACGGGTCATCGACTCCCGAGCGTACCGATGTGCCGGCGGGGCTCACTCCGGGGTCGCACCCGTGTCCACGGCGCCGGGGTCCGGGGTGATCCGGCGGGCCTCCGCCAGCTCGATCTCCCCGGCGTAGGCACGGTCGAGGGCCTCCGCCCGCAACGAGCGCAGCCCGCCTGCGGCCGCAGCTCCCGCGATGCGCGACTCGCTGGCGCCCTGCAGCACCAGTTCGCGCAGCTCCGGGGTCACCCGCAGCACCTCGCCGATGGCGATCCGCCCCAGCGTGCCGGTGTCGTCACAGGCGATGCAGCCGGTCCCGCGTCGCGGGGTGGCGCCCTCGGGGAGCGCGTCGAGCCCCAACCGGTCCAGCAGTTCCGCGGACGGGACGTCGTCGATCGCGCAGTCCGGGCAGACCCGCCGGGCGAGCCGCTGCGCGACCACCAGCAGCAGCGCGGAGGCGACCAGGAACCGGTCGGCGCCGAGGTCGACGAGCCGTGCCACGCTGGAGGGCGCATCGTTGGTGTGCAGCGTCGCCAGCACGAGGTGGCCCGTGAACGACGCCTCGACCGCCAGCTGCGCGGTCTCCCGGTCACGGATCTCCCCGACGAGCACGACGTCGGGGTCCTGGCGCAGCACGCTGCGCAGCCCCGTCGCGAAGGTCAGCCCGATGCGCGGATCGATCTGGGTCTGGTTCACCCCGGCGAGCTCCACCTCGATCGGGTCCTCCAGGGTGAGCACGTTGCGGGTCGGGTCGGCCACGGCCTGCAACCCGGCGTACAACGTCGAGGTCTTCCCCGACCCGGTGGGCCCCGTGACCAGCACCAGCCCCTGCGGACGCTCCAGCGCGTCCTTGAAGGCGTCCAGGACGTCGGGACCGTGCCCGAGCTCGCCGAGCGTCAGCCGCTCCGCGCCCTTGGGGAGCAGCCGGACCACGATCGTCTCGCCGTAGAGGGTCGGCATCGAGGACAGGCGCAGGTCGACCTCCTGGTCCTTCATGCGCAGCACCGCCCGACCGTCCTGGGGCAGGCGCCGCTCCGCGATGTCGAGCTGGCCCATGATCTTCAGCCGCGACAGGACCTGACGGCCGAGCACGCGCGGCAGGCGGCGCGTCTCGCGCAGCAGCCCGTCGACCCGGACCCGGATCGCGACGCCGTCGGCGTCGGGTTCGACGTGCAGGTCCGATCCGCGCAGCCGCAGCGCGTCCGCGATCAGCTGGTCGACCAGGCGGATCACCGGTTGGTCGCTCGCCACCTCGACGTCGTCCTCGGGTTCCTCGTCGGCCACGGCGGCGTGCTGCAGGGCGTCGAGGTCGTCGTCACGGCGTCGCACGCGCTGCCGTGCACGCTCCAGCGCGGAGGTCGTGGCCACCACGGGACGCACGCTGCGCACCCGGGCCGCCAGGCGGACATCGTCCAGCGCCACCACGTCGGAGGGGTCGTCGGTGGCCAGGACCAGCACGCCGTCCTCGAGCCGGACGGGGAGCACGCGGTGGCGGTCCGCGACGTGCTCCGGCAGCCGGTCGAGCGCCTCCTGCTGCACCGTGAGCCGATCGGGCTCCACCCGCTCGAGTCCGAGCTGTCGCGCGAGCGCGTCCGCCAACGTGGTCTCGTCCACGACGCCGAGGCGCAGCAGCGCCTGTCCGAGCCGCTCGCCGGACGCCTTGACGTCCAGCGTCTGCTCGAGGGCCTGCTCGTCGATGACCTCGGCGTCGAGCAGGACCTGCCCCAGGCGCTGTCGGCCCGGACGGGCGGGGCGCGGATCGTCGGGCATGGGTGCCTCGCTCCTTGGATCGGTCGCCTCGGGGGTGGGGCTAGCCTGCTACGTCCCCTACCTGAGAGGTCGGCACGATCGCGCAGAACTGGAGTCCGCATCGTCGAACGGTGGTGTTCGCGGTGCTGGCGGTGGCGGTGCTGCTCACCGGCTGTCGCGGCGACATCGTGGTCGGCGCCGACATCGACGCCGATGGTGGGGCGACGATCCTGCTCGAGGTCGGGGTGGACGCGGCCATGCTGGCGGAGTTGGACGCGCTCGGGATCGATGCGACCGGGGAGCTCGAGGCTGCGGTCGCCACCGAACCCGACTGGGAGGTCGAGCGTCAGGTCGACGACGGTGGCCTGCGGGTCACGGCGACACGCGCGGTCGACGGGGTCGCCGAGATCGGCCCCAGCCTCGCCGCGCTCAGCGAGGGGCTCGACGCGGCCGACCCCGCGATCCGGCTGGACCTCGAGGTCACCCGGGACGACGACGGGGTGGTGGCGTTGCGCGGCCAGGGCCGGTTCGAGCCCCCGGGCCGTCCGGCCGCGAGCCTCGACGACGAGCCGCTCGGGCCCGACGCGGACGACCTGGCGGCGGCGACGGCCGAGGCCATCGATGCCTCGTTCGTGATGCGCCTGCCCGGCGAGGTCGCGACCCACGACGCCTCGGTGCGCGACGGTCGCGAGCTGCGTTGGGACCTGCCGGTCGGTGAGGACGTGGCGTTCAACGCCCGGTCACAGGCGCCCGGCTGGTGGGCGCTGGTGCCGCTCGCCGTGTGGGTCGGCGCCGGCAGCGCGCTGCTGGCGCTGCTCGTCGGGCTGGTGTGGTGGCTCGGGCGACGCCGAGGTGGCGCGACGACGTCGACCGACTGAACCCGACCGCGGCGCTCTGCGGGTCAGCCGTGGGGGGTGAGCTCGACCAGCGTGCAGGTGCGCTTCCAGCGGTCGAGCGCCTGCTCCCCGTCGAGCAGGTTCAGGCGGTTGCCGAGCCCGAGGCTGGCGATCTTCTCGAACTCCTCGGCGTCGTCGACCACCCGCACGTCCGCCGTGAGGTCCCCGATCGCGGCCTTGACGTCCTTGGACTTCACCGTGATCGTCACGCGGGACGCCGACTCCAGCCCCGGCAGCTCCTGCTCACGGTCCCCCTTGAGCACGAACAGCCGCTGGCCCTGCTGGACGTACCAGGCGGGGCGCTGCAACGAGGTGCCGTCGGCCTGCGGGATCGTCAGCCAGCAGATCGAGCCCTTCTTCAGCGCGGTCTCCGCGGCCTCCATCAGCACGCCGGCGGCCTGGACGGACTGGGGCGCGTCGATGAACACGGGGATGCGTCCGGCGAGCTGCCCGTCGAGGTAGAACAGCATCGTGTGCTCGCGCGTCGAGGCGATCTCCACCCGGTCCGTGATCTGGCGGCGGAACAGGTCCTCGAACATCTCCCCACGCAGTTCGACGCGCCGGGGGGCGGACTCCCAGATGATGGTGTTGTCCGCGTCGGCGAGGCTCAGGACCTCCTCGTACATGCCCTGGGCGCCCTTGTAGACGCGGTTGACCCCGAAGGGCCGCGACCCGGCCGGCAGCTCCCCGAGCACGCGGATCACCGGGTCACCGAACCCGCTGGTCTCGTAGGTCTCGAGGTCGTAGGCCATCGCCGACATCAGCTTGACCCGCGCCATGGCTGCACACCTTCGTCTCGGACACGTCGAGGGACCTCGGCAGCCTAGCCGCGTGCCCGCACCTGCCCGGCACGGCACGGGGCGGGTGTCCGTCCGGGGCCGGTCGGCGGGTCGGGCGCCGGTACCGTTGGGCGCCGGGAAACCGGGAGACCGTCTCATGATGACCACCGATGAGCTGGCGTCGCTGCGCTCGACGATCCGCGACTTCTGCGACGAGCAGATCCGGCCCACGGCCCGGGAACGCGACCGCACCGAGGCCTTCCC
Organism: Nitriliruptoraceae bacterium; assembly: GCA_020832455.1. GTDB lineage: Bacteria > Actinomycetota > Nitriliruptoria > Nitriliruptorales > Nitriliruptoraceae > PWLR01. The sequence goes on along the minus strand of JAFIEQ010000052.1, from coordinate 21,138 downwards.
GGGCGCGATCCTGCCCGGCCTCATCGAGCTCGGGGTGCTCGGCGCGGTCATCCCGGAGCAGTACGGCGGGGTCGGGCTCGAGGCCGACGGCTACCGGGTGGTCATGGAGGAGCTCGGCGCGGCGGACTCGTCGCTGCGCTCGCTCGTGTCGGTCAACCTCGGCCTGGTGGCGAAGTCGATCATGCGGTGGGGGACCGAGGCGCAGCGCGAGCGGTGGCTGCCGGGTCTGGCGGCCGGGAAGCTCGGCGCGTTCGGCCTCACCGAGCCCGGTGCCGGCTCCAACCCGTCCCAGATGACCACGCGGGCCGTCAAGGACGCCGACGGGTGGACGATCGACGGCGCGAAGATCTTCATCACCAACGGCACGCTGGGCGCCGTCACGATGGTGTTCGCCCGGGCGATCGTCGACGGCGAGGATCGGGGCGTCACCTGCTTCCTCACCCCGCAGGACAGCGAGGGCTACGCCGGGACCCAGATCCACGGCAAGCTCGGGCTGCGTTCCGGGGACACCGCGGAGATCTCGCTCGAGCAGGTCCACGTCGACGACGACGCGGTGCTCGGGGAGATCGGGGGCGGGATGAAGGTCGCCCTGTCCGCGTTGGACGACGGGCGGTTCTCGCTCGCCGCCGGCGCGGCCGGACTCGCCCGCGAGGCGCTCGAGGTGAGCCTGCGCTACGCGGCGGAACGCGAGCAGTTCGGTGGCCCGATCGCCCAGAAGCAGCTGGTCCAGGAGCTGCTCGCTGCGATGCACGTCGATCTGCAGGCGGCGCACGGGCTGCTCGACCAGGTCGTGGTCAAGAAGCTGGCCGGGGAGCGGTGCACACTGGAGATCTCCACCGCGAAGCTGTTCTGCACGGAGGCCTCGGTGCGGTGCGCCGACCGTGCCGTGCAGGTCCACGGTGGCTACGGCTACATCGACGAGTACCCGGTCCAGCGGCTGCTGCGTGACGCCCGCGTCACCACGCTCTACGAGGGCACCAGCCAGGTCCAGCACCTGATCATCGGCCGGTTGCTGACGGGAGAGAACGCGTTCTGATGGCCGGCTTCGACCTCCACACCCACTCGACCGCCTCCGACGGGACCACCTCGGTCGAGGCCAACGTGGCCGATGCGCTCGCTCTGGGGCTCGAGGGCATCGCCATCACCGACCACGACACGACCGCGCCCTTCGAGCGGGCACGGCGCGCCGCGGACGGCACCGGGCTGGAGGTCGTGCTCGGCACGGAGTTCTCCGCCGAGCAGGACGGCTGGTCGGTGCACGTGCTCGGGTACTGGATCGACCCCGGCTACGCGCCGCTCAGCGACGAGCTCGAGCGGCTCGTGGACGAGCGTGCCGACCGGGCCCGGCGCATCGTCGGCCGGTTCCACGAGCTGGGCGTCGAGGTGTCCTACGAGCGCATCGCCGAGCTCGCCGGCGACGCGCCGATCGGACGTCCCCACATCGCCGCCGCGGTCGTGGAGACCGGCGCGGCCCGTGACGTGCCCGAGGTGTTCGACCGCTACCTCGCCGATGGCGGGCCGGCCTACGTCGAGAAGCACGCGGTCGATCCGGTCCGGGCCGTCGAACTGCTGGTCGCGGCCTGCGGGGTGGCGGTGCTCGCCCACCCCGGGCTCTACGGCGCACAGGACCAGGGGCTCGACGCCGAGGTCATCGAACGGATGCGTCACGCCGGCCTGGCCGGCATCGAGGCCGACCACCCCGACCACGACGAGGCCACGCGTGCCCGCTACCGCGACATCGCGCGGGGGCTCGGGCTCGAGGTGACGGCCGGGTCCGACTACCACGGCGAGGCGAAGACGAACCGGCTCGGCAGCGCGACCACCTCGCGTGAGGTCGTCGAGCGCCTGCGGCACTGGCGCCGCGCCTGAACCGCGAACGGGGCCCGCACCGCCCGCCCCAGCGGCCGGCGAGCGCGCCCGCGACCCTGTCCGAACGGTGGTGGTCGTTCGGACATGCCGACCGGCCGCGGCGGGTGTGGCCAGGTGGGGCGCGCGGGTGCGAGACTGCTGGTCTAGCGTGGCCCGAGTCGTCGGGGGGCACCGGCGAGGTGATCGAGAGGTAGAGCCGTGGTCCAGAAGGCGCAGAAGATCGTTCCCGTCCCGACCCTGCACTTCAGCGAGGGTTCGCTGGCGGGTCGCGTCGTGCGACTCGACCACGACGTCGCGACCCTCGGCCGGCGTGAGGACAACGCCTACGTGATCCCCGACCCGCGGGTCTCCCGGGTCCACGCGGAGATCCGCAAGGAGGCCTCGGCGATCATCGTCACCGACCTGGGCTCGAGTGCCGGCACCAAGGTCAACGGGGCCGACATCGAGGGTCCGAAGGTCATCCGCCACGGCGACAAGGTCAGCTTCGGTCCCGTCACCGCCACCTTCGAGGACCCGGCCGCCGCCGCGGAGGCCGAGGACGCCACCATGGTGTTCGACGTGCCGAAGGTCGAGACCGGCCCGCACCTCTCGCCGCGTCAGCAGCAGGTGCTCGAGCTGATGGCCGAGGGCATGACCAACTCGGAGATCGGCGAGCAGCTCGGCGTCACCGAGCGGACCGTCAAGGCCTACGCCCAGGAGCTCTACGACAAGCTCGGCGTGCGCAACCGCGCCGGTGCCGTGGCCGAGGCCGCCAAGCTCGGGATCCTCTAGCTCGCCGTTCCGGCCGGGCCGGCCCTGGTCCGTAGGTCGTCCGCCCGGAGCTCTTCCGTGGGACGCGGTGTGGCCTGCCGCTTCTCGGCGTACATCGAGACGTCGGCCTGGTGGATCAGCTCGTGCGGATCGTCGGTTCCTGCTGACGTGGCCGCGCCGAGGCTCACGCCCACCGTCACCGGCTGCTGGCCGACGAGCATGGGTTCCCGCAGACGGGACCGCAGCCGCTCGATGGTCGCCGCGACCGCATCGAGTTCGGTGAGCTGATCGAGCACGATCGCGAACTCGTCACCGCCGAGTCGCGCAACCGTGTCTCCGGGGCGCACCTGGCTTCGGAGGCGTCGGCTGACCTCGATCAGGATGTCGTCACCGGCCTGGTGTCCGTAGCGGTCGTTGATCGGCTTGAACCCGTCCAGGTCGAGGACGAGGAGGCCGACCTGTTCACCCGAGCGTCGCGCGACCGCCAGGGCCTGCTGGAGCCGATCGAGGAGCAGCGTCCGGTTGGCCAGGCCCGTCAGCGGATCGTGCAGGGCCAGCTCGCTCAGGCGGATCTCGGTCGAGCGTCGCTCCGTGACGTCCAGCATCTGGGCGACGAGCCGTTGGGGGCCCTCGGACTCGGGGTCGGGGAACAGGGCGACCTCGAACCATCGAGGGGCGTCGTCCGCGACGGACTGCAGCTCGCCGTGCCAGGACTCCACGTCACCTGTGAGCAGCGCGTCGACGGCTGCACGGATCTTGCGACGATCCTCGTCCACGAACAGCGCGCACCACGTGGTCCCACCCGCCAGGATGCCTGAACCTCCCAGGAAACCGGTCGCGATGCGGTTGGCGCCCACGACCACCAGGCCACCTGCGTCCGGCTGCAGTTCCACGACGCCGGTCAGGCCGCGCTCGTGGATCAGCCGCAGCCGGTGATCGCGTCGTGCGACCCTCGCCGCGGTCACGCGACGGCCCTGCACGACCAGGAACGTCGTCATCGTCACCAGCGCGAGCGTGGTCGAGAACAGCTGGACCAGCGCGATCGAATCCCTCACCGACTGGATGGGGCTCCCCGCGACGCCGGCCGCGAACGGCCCGCCGCCACGCAGCGTCAGTGCCGCGGCGAGCGCCGTCGCCGTCACCAACTGCAGCGCGAGTGTCCGCACACCGCTGCGCAGCGTCGCCCACAGCAGGGTCGGCACGATCAGGAACACCAGCGCGACACGCTGCCCGGGAGCGAACACCAGTGCGACCGTCCCCGTGACCACCGCCCACTGTGCCAGCATCTCGAGCCGTCCCGCCTCGGCTCGTGCGGGGAGTTGCCGCATCGGCAGCAGCCCGAACAGCAGCAGGGCGGACAGGTGCGACGGCGTGACCGACCGGGTGGTCGGCCACAGCGGAGCGTCGAAGGCGATGCCGACGACCGCGGCCGCGAGGACGGCGACGAGCACGGCCCCGGCGCTCACCGCGGCCAGGAACCACCAGAGATCCTCCTGTTCGTGCATCTGCCGGGGATCGCGCCCCCCACGCTCCAGCAGCCGCACGATCACGAGGATCTCGATGGCGTTGGCCAGACCGAGCAGGCCAGCGACAGCCAGCCCCTGGCCACCGGTCACGTTGATGGCCGCGGTCGCAACGAGGTGCACGAGCAGTACCCACCGGCGTTGGTCCCGGCGGGCGACGAGCGCCGCGACGAGTCCCAATCCGGCGGCCGGCCACCACACCGCCAAGGTGGATCCCGCCGGTCGGAACACCGCCACCGACAGCAGGCCCGTGGCGTAGACCGACAGGGCGAAACACAGCAGCTGCAGCGCCGAGGGAAGGCGCCGCCACACGTCGATCGGGGATGAGGAGAGCATGCCATGCCATCGGCGCCGCGCCGACGGACTCTAGCGCCGGACGTCGGACGCGGTGTCCCGTGGGTCAGCTCGCGATACGTCGGGGCCAGGGGGCGTAGGTGCGGTGGTGGGAGGGACCCAGATCGCGCCGGCGGGGGCCGTCGATCCGGCTCTCGCTGCGTTGCCGGCCCGTCGCACTGACCAGCTCGGTGATCTCCCAGGGGGTGCGCTGGAGCCCGCGGCGTTCGAGCGACTCGGAGAACCCGCCGGTGACGACGGCCTCGACGGTGGACGCGAGTCCCGGGGCGACGTCCTCGACGTCCTCGTCGCAGGCGTCGCAGCCACAGGCCGGGAACGACTCGGCCGTCCGCGCGCCGAAGCGCAGCCACAGGCCGGGGAAGTTCGTCAGCAGGAAGGTCAGCGGGCTCGCCTCGGGGTCGGCGGGCATCAGCTGCCACCCGTCCACGACGCCGACCTCACCCTGGTCCGGTTCCGGCGGGGGCGCGTGCGTCGTGACGTCGTAGGTGGTCAGCAGCCGGTCACGGTGCCCACGGGCGAGCTCGTGCAGCGGGGCGAAGCGCTGCGGATCGGACACCCGCCCGTAGGCGTCGTCGGCGATCTCCCCGGTGTCCGGGTCCTGCCCCCGTCCGCGCACGGCGTTCCCTCCCGGGGTCGCGTCGGCCGCAACGGTACCCAGCACCTCGCCGACCGGGCCGGGTCGCGCTCGCTGCGGATGCAGCCGAAGTCATCGAGCTCGTGATCCGGTGGCTCGGCACCTCACGACCGGCCGCCACGCGGACCCGGATCCGTCCGACCCGGGGGACACCGGCTCTTGGCCGTCAGACCCATGGCGAACCCGTGGGTCGTGGCCCGTCCGCGAAGGGCGGCTTCCAAGGTCCCGGCGTCACCGCCGCGGGCCGCTCGGCCGCCAGCAGCAGGAACACCGTCACTGACCACCAGGGCTGATCGGCCATGGCCGAGGCGATCGCCAACGCGGCGCCGAGCACGGCGACCGCGGCGATGCCGGCGACGAGCGCACGCCCGGCGACCCGGAAGCGCTGCACCTGCACGGGACACCCTCGCTGCGTCGACCACGATGTGGCATCCGAGGCCAGGGGCGGTGCGGTCGCGGGGTGGTCCGGACGTCGGGGGTCCGCACGGCCGACGACACGGGTCCTGGCCCTGCTGCACCCGGACCTCCTGGAGTTCGGGGCCTCCAGCACCGTGTGGGATGCACCGAACATCGCGACGCACCTGTCGTCGACCGCGCAGGAGGGGGCGCGGACCCGGTCGAGATGGAGGACGCGACCACGGTCGCGCTCGGGCCGGCGTTCCGGCCGCCGGGATGCTCAGATCGCGGGGTCCCGCCCCTGGCGCTCGCGTCGCTCCGCGACGACGAAGCCCGCGACGGCGCCGGCGATCACGAGACCGCTCACGACCACGACGAGCGTCTCACGCGCGGCCGCCATCACGAGGGCCATCGCCAGGACGATGAGCGGGTAGAGGATGCGGTGGGTCGATCGCACGGTGGGCTCCTCGGTCATCCACGTGGCGGGCGCGACCGCCGTCGCGCTCCGAGGTGGCGATGACCCGACCACGCGGCGCGGCTCCGCACCACCGGTCGAACGATCCACCGGCCGAACGACCGTGGATGCGATCGAACGGGACGAGGTGGCCGCGATCGTTCCCGGGATCACACGTGCGTGCACCGACCGCGGTCCCCGGCAGGCGGGCGTGGTGTGGCGGTCGGCGGGCGGGTCGGACGGCGTACGCTGCGTCGGTCCACCTGTTCTCGTCCTCGGGGAAGCGCCGTGTCGGCCGTCGTCACCGCTGTGGCCAACCAGAAGGGTGGGGTCGGCAAGACGACCACCACCCTCAACGTCGCGGCCGCGATGGCGGAGCTCGGGCAGGCGGTGCTGGTCGTCGACCTCGATCCGCAGGGCTGCGCCACGTTCTCGCTCGGCTACGACCCGGATGCCACGGAGCCGTCGCTGAACGACACCGTGATCGGGCGCGCGAGCCTGGTCGACACCGTGCTGCAGCACGCCGAGATCGACGTCGTGCCGGCCAACATCGACCTCGCCGGTGCCGAGGTCACGTTGCTGTCGAGGACGGGCCGCGAGTACCTGCTGCGCGGTGAGCTCGCCGAGCTCGCCGACAGCTACGACGCGGTGCTGATCGACTGCGCCCCGTCGCTCGGTGTGCTCACGATCAACGGCCTGACCGCCGCCGACCAGGTCATCATCCCGGTGCAGTGCGAGACGCTGTCGCACCGCGGGGTCTCCCAGCTGCTGGACACGATCGCGGACGTGCGGCGTCTGACCAACCGGGAGCTCGAGGTCCGGGGGCTCGTCGCGACGATGTTCGACGGGCGGACCCGGCACTCCCGGGAGGTCCTGCGCGACCTGATCGCCCGCTACGAACTGCCGTTGGTCGGGCCGCCGGTCCGCAAGTCGATCCGGTTCGCGGAGTCGGCGACCGGGGGCTCCACCCTGATCGGCGCCGGGACGGACGTGCCGGGGGCGTCGGCCTACCGGGCGATCGCGCGGGAGCTGCTCGGGATGCCCGTGGAGCCCGCGCTGTACGAAGCCGCGGGCTGGACCCCGGAACAGCGCGACGACGTGCTCGGGCTGCTGGAGGACGAGGAGGTCCGCCGATGAGCGACGGGACCCCGGGCGCGCGTGCGCCCCGGACCTCGCCGACGTTCGACCGCATCCAGACCGGCAGCCGTCGGTCGCGGGACGGGGCGGGCAAGGAGGCGCTGTACTCGACCGCGCCCACGGCGGCGCCGACCTCCCAGATCGAGCTCAAGTGCCGCCGTTGTGACGTCCCTTTCGGCCGCAGCGTCGTGGGCGTCATCGGGCTGCTCAGCCCGCCGTTCCTGTGGGATCCGATCCGGGGCCGACTGTGGACCCGGTGCCCGGCCTGCGACCAGCGTGCGTGGCTGGAGGTCCGCACCGGCCAGGCGCTGCGCGTCCTGCTCGACCGGCGCGGCTGAGTCCCCGAGGGGGCACGCGCCAGGCCCCGTGCGTCGGGGCTCAGGGCAGGTGTTCGACCTTGACGCGCCGCGCGAGGTGGGGTTCGCCCTCGCCGCGGGCTTCCTCGCCGCGTGCCGCGTGACGCACCGTCGGGTCGCGGTCCTCGCGGCCGCCACTGCGCTGAGCGCCCTGGTCGCGGCCGTCACCGCCGCGGTTCTGGCCCTCGGGCCGGCCACCGCCGCGGCTGGATCCGCCACGGTTGGACCCGCCGCGGCTGGATCCGCCACGGTTGGACCCGCCGCGGCTGGATCCGCCACGGTTGGACCCGCCACGGCTGTTGCCGCCGCGGTTGCGGCTGTTCCTGCCGCCGCTGCTCTGGCGTCCATCGCGATCGTCGGCGCCAGCACGGGCGCTCGAGTCGCCGCGGCCCGAGGAGCCGCCGTCGCTCGAGTCGCCGCGGCCACCGTCACGTGACCGGTCGCGTCCGCCGGAGCGCTCGCCGCCACCGCCGTCGCCGCCTCGGCCACCTCCGCCGGACGAGCCGCTGTCGGCGTCCCCGCCGGACCGCGACCCGCCGCCCTGGGCGCGCCGGCCACCGCGGGCCCGGGTGCGCCCGCTGCTGCTGGTCTTGGTGTCCCGGCCGGCGTCCCGGTCACCGTCGTCGCGGCGCCCGGTGTCACGATCGCGACCCGAGGCATCGCGTTCGCTGCCCTGCTCGCCGCGGCCACCGGAACGCTCCGACGAGCGTGACCCCGAGCTCTGCGAGGAGCGTGTGCTGGACCGCTCCGAGGAGCCGGCGCCCTCCCCGCCTCGTGCGCGGGTGCGCGTGCGGGTCCTCGTGCGGGTCGTCGGCGTGGTGGCGTCGTCGCCCTGGTCACGCTGGTCCGAGCGCGTGCGGTCCTCGCCACGCGACGTCGTGGCGTCGCTCTTGGCCGGTTCCGCGTCGCGGTCGCGACCGCGGCTGCGATCGTCGGGGGCGGCGTCGTGACGCCCCCCACGGCCCTCGCTGTCGCGCCGGTTCTTCGGTCGACCGTCGGAGGAGGACCGGGGACGGTCCGAGCCCCGGGACGAGGACCCGCGTCCGCGGTCACCGCCGTCCTTCGACCCGGATCGTTCCTCGGTGGCCGTTGCCTCGCGCGCGCCGCCGGAGCCGCCACCTCGACGCCCGTCCCGGCCGTCACCGGAGCCCGACCGCTTCCCGCCCCCGGACCGTTCGCCCCCGCTGGAGCGCTGTCCGCCGGACCGCTTCCCGCCGCCCGAGCGTGACCCGCTCGAGGACCCCGTGGTGAGGTGCTCCCACGGCTTCTCGGCCGGCAGGGTGAACAGCTCCTCGAGGACCGGCGAGGTGGAGAAGACCTGGTGCACCTCGGCGTCGGTCGCCTCGACCTTCTTGCGGATCACGTTGAGACGGTCGACCTCGTTGAACTCCGCGAAGGTCACCGCGACGCCGGCCTCGCCGGCGCGGGCGGTCCGCCCGATGCGGTGCAGGTACATCTTCTCGTCGTCCGGGCAGTCGTAGTTCACCACGTGGGTGACCCCGGAGACGTCGAGCCCGCGGGCCGCGACCTCCGTACAGACCAGCACGGTGGCGCTGCCGTCGCGGAAGCGGTCGAGGTTCTTCTCCCGGGTCGACTGGCGCAGGTCGCCGTGGATCGCGATCGCCGGGATCCGCAGCTCCTCGAGGTCGTTCACGAGCCGGTCCGCCATGTGCTTGGTCCGCACGAAGACGTAGACCCCGCCGCGGTTCTCGTCCTGCAGGACCCGGGCCAGCAGCCGCGGCTTGTCCATGCGGTGGACCTGGAAGAAGTGCTGGGTGACGTTGTCCGCGGTGGTCTTGACCTCGTGGTCGGCGCGCGTGAACGTCGGGTGGTCCATGTAGCGCCGGGCCAGTTTCACGATCGCGGTCGGCATCGTGGCCGAGAACAGCATCGTGTGCCGGTTCTCGCCCGTGCAGCCCTCGATGAGCCGCTCGACGTCGGGCAGGAAGCCCATGTCGAGCATCTCGTCGGCCTCGTCCAGCACGAGCTGGGTGACCTTGGACAGGTCGAGCACGCCCCGGTTGAACAGGTCGAGCAGCCGGCCGGGGGTGCCCACCACGACGTGGGCGCCCTTGGTCAGCGCGTCGATCTGCTCGTCGTAGCCGACGCCGCCGTAGACGCTGATCGAGGTCAGCCCCAGCACGGAGCCGATCGACAGGTCCTCGTAGACCTGCAGGCACAGCTCACGTGTCGGCACGATCACCAGGGCCTGGGTGTGCGCGGCATCCCGGTCGATCCGCTGCAGCAGCGGGATCCCGAAGGCCAGCGTCTTGCCGGTCCCGGTGCGGGCCTGCCCGATCAGATCGTGCCCGTCGAGGGCGAGCGGGAGGGTCAGCTCCTGGATGGGGAAGGGGTTGGATTTGCCGTCGGCCTCCAGCGCGTCACACAGCGCCGGGTCGACCGCGAGGTCGCGGAAGGTCTTGGTCACGTGCATCTCTCGTCCGGGCGATCCCCGGGCGCGAGGTGCAGGCGCCGAGCGATCGCAACATGTCGTCGGGCCGCCGGTGGGGCGGCGCGGGGTGGCCCAGTCGATCGCCGCGACGTCGGCGAGGTCCGGCACGTGGGCCGGGTGGGCACGACGTGCGGGTTCGCGGATCGTCGCAGTCGACGGATCCGCCGCCACCGCTGGGCGGGACGCGGCGCCGGGATGCGTCGGAACGCACCGCACGGCGGTCCGGGCTGGCAGGAGCCTACCGGAGGTGGTGCCGCATGGCCGGCCTCGCGGCCCACGGTCGGCCCCCGGGTCCGGCCGCGCGGTCGGTCCGTCAGGTGGCCAGGGCCCGAACCTCCGCCAGGCCGCGACGGAGGGCTAGCGTCGCACCATCGCAGGAGGAGGACGTGGTGGATGGCTCGGTCGAGGTCGCCGACCGTCTCGTCGCGCGCTACCTCGACCATGTCCGCACCCACGAGCCCGTGGTGGCCACCCGGCTCGGGATGACCGAGCGCGACGGGTCGTTGCCGGACCTGGCGCCCGCCGCGCTCGCCGGGCGCAGCCGTGACCTGTCCGTGCTGGCCCGCGAGGTCGACACCGCCCTCGAGGGGTTCGCCGGGGCGACCAGCGGCCCCACCCGCGAGGCCCGCCACGACCTGGAACTGCTCGCCGACGAACTGACCTACAAGCGGTTCCTGCTCGACGTGCGTCCCCGTTACGTGTTGGACCCGCTGGCGGCACTGGACACGGTCTCCGGCGGGATCCACGAGCTGTTGCACTGGGTGGACGGCGACCACGCGGAGCGGTGCCGACGCCTGGATGCGGCCGCGCAGCGGGCCCGTCGGGTCCCGATGCTGCTCGAGCAGGCCGGCACCCTGCTGGCCTCGTCGCCCGCGCCCCACCTCAGCGTCGCGCAGCAGCGGCTGCCGGGTCTGATCGCCCTGGTCCGCGACGAGCTGCCTCGACGGGCCGAGGCGCTCGGCACCGACGTGTCCCCGGCGCGTGATGCCGGCGAGGTCGCCGCGGAGGGACTCGAGGCGTTCGGGGCCCTGCTCGACGAGCTGTCGGAGGAACCGTCCGCGGACTGGCGGTTGGGGCCGGACCAGCACGCCGTGACCCTGCGCGCGGCGTTGGGCACGGCCATGGACCCGACCCAGATCGAGGACCGCGCGCGGACCTGGATCGCCGAGGTCACCGCGGAGATGGCCGAGCTGGCCGCCCGGACCTGGTCGCGACGCTTCCCGGGCGAGCCGGTCCCCGTCGACGCGCGCGAACGCATCCGCCGCACCCTCGACGACGTCGCGGAGACCGCGGTCGAGCCCGAGCGGCTGGTCGACGAGGCCCGGCTCGCCGTCGAGGAGGCCCGGCGGTTCGCGCTGGACAGCGGCCTGACCGACGTGCCGCCGGCCGAACGGCTCACCGTCACCGAGGTGCCGGCCTACCTGCGTGGCATCGCGGTCGCGTTCATCACCCAGCCGCCCCCGCTGCGTCCCTCGGCCGGGTGCACCTACTACCTCTCGCCGGTGCCCACGGGGTGGGACCAGGACCAGACCCGCTCGTTCCTGCGGGAGTACAACCCGGCGCAGTTGCGCTCGCTCGCGATCCACGAGGGCTACCCGGGGCACTTCGTGCAGCTCGAGCACGCCTCGCAGCACCCGCGGCTCGCCCGCCGGTTGTTGACCCGTCCGGTGTTCGCCGAGGGCTGGGCGGTTCACATCGAGCGGGAGGCGTTGGCCGCGGGGTTCCCGCACGACGGCGCGTCGACCGTCAGCGCGGACGACTACCGCATCACCCAACGCAAGCTCGAGCTGCGGATCGCCACCAACGCCCTGCTCGACGTTGGGCTGCACGCGGGGCAGCTCGCCGACGACGCCGCGGAGGACCTGCTCACCGGCGCGGCGTTCCAGGAGCGCATGGAGGTGCGGGGCAAGGTCACCCGCGCGAAGGTCACCTCCGGGCAGCTGTGCAGCTACTTCGTCGGGGGCGAGGAGATGCGCGACCTACGCGCCGCGGTCGCGCGGGCCGAGGGTCCGGGCTTCGACCTGCGTCGCTTCCACCAGCGGGTGCTCTCCGAGGGGACCCCGACGGTCCGGATCGTGGCCGAGGCGCTGGCCGACGACGCGCCGGTGCGCCGCCCGTTCGCCGCCACGGCCTGAGCGCGGGCGCTCGGCGGCGCGAGGTGCGCCACGGGTGCGCCGTTGGCGCACGCTCTGGCCCGATCTCGGTAGGTGGTTACCCGGTATGCATACCAAGTAGCTACAGTCCCGCTCGGCCCGACCGACGGGTCCACCACACCCACGGATCCACCTCGGAGAGGAGCGTGACATGCCGGTCCGACACGGACTGCTCGCGCTGCTCGGCGAGGGTCCCAGCCACGGCTACCAGCTGAAGGTCGACTTCGAGGCCCGCACAGGGGGCAGCTGGACGCTCAACATCGGCCAGGTCTACACCACGCTCGCACGGCTCGAGCGTGACGGTCTCGTCATCGAGGTCGACGACCCGGAACCCGACCCGGACCGGCGCACGGTGGCCGTGACCGACGAGGGCCGCAAGGTCGCCGAGGAGTGGTTCGCCACCCCGGTCGAGGTCGGCACGCCGCCGCGCGACGAGCTGACCATCAAGGTCCTGCTCGCGTTGGCGGCGCCCGACCTCGACCTCGCCGAGGTGCTCCAGCAACAGCGTCGGGTCACGCTCGAGTCGCTCCAGGAGCTGACCCGGCGCAAGCGTGCGCTCGATCCGGACACCGACCTCGCCGCACTGCTGCAGATCGACGCCGAGGTGCTCCGCATCGAGGCGCAGGCGCGCTGGCTCGACCAGGTCGAGCAGCGGCTCGCCGTCGGCCGGCGTCCGGCCACGTCGTGAACACGACCCGCACCACCACCATCCGCCCCGGGCTCGCGACACGCGCGCCGGGCACCGAGCACGAACGGGGGGACGCGATGACCGCGGTCCTGGACATCCACGAGCTGCACCGCACCTTCGGCAGCGGCCACACCGCGGTCACCGCGCTGGACGAGGTGACCCTCTCGGTCGCCCGCGGTGAACTGGTCGCCATCATGGGGCCGTCGGGGTGCGGCAAGTCGACCCTGCTCACCCTCGCCGGTGGGCTGGACGAGCCGACCCGCGGGCGGGTACTGGTCGAGGGCCACGACCTCGCCGAGCAGCGCGCCGACGCCCGGGCGGAGCTGCGACGCCGGACCATCGGCTACGTCTTCCAGGAGCTCAACCTGCTCCCGGGGCTGACCGCGGCGGAGAACGTCTCCCTGCCGCTGGAGCTCGATCGCATGCGGCTGCGCGAGGCGCGACGGGCCGCCCACGCGGTGCTCGAGGAGGTCGGGCTGACCGAACACGCCGATCGCTTCCCGGAGGACCTCTCCGGCGGCGAGCAGCAGCGGGTGGCGATCGCCCGGGCGCTGGTCGGCGACCGCCGCCTGTTGCTGGCCGACGAGCCGACCGGGGCACTGGACTCCGTGGCCGGCGAGGGGGTGCTGCGCCTGCTGCGCCGCGCCTGCGACGAGCGTGGCGCGGCGTGCGTGCTGGTCACTCACGACGCCGCCCAGGCCGCCTGGGCGGACCGCATCGTGTTCCTGCGCGACGGGCGGGTCGTCGATCACGCCGGGGCGGCGACCGTGTCGCTCGGGGGTGGACGATGAGTCGCAACCGGGCGCTGCTGCGCCTGGCGGCCCGCGACGCACGTCGTGATGGGTGGCGCACCGTCCTGGTCGTGACCGCCGTGGTGCTGCCCGTGTTCGCGCTCGCCGGCGGCATCCTCGCCGTCGACACGATGCAGCCCACCGGCGAGGAGCGTGCGACGGGCCTGCTCGGTCAGGCCGACGCCCGCCTGTCGCTGTGGTCGGCCAGTGACGAGCACGACACGCCGATCGCCGACCTCGACCAGCGGGTGGATCCGACCGTGCGTCTCGAGCCGATCGTGAACCTCCCGGCGACCGTCGAGCTGCTCGACATCGAACGCGGCGTCCAGGTCAGCGACCTCGACCTGTCACCCGATGCGCTCGCCGCCGGGCAGGTCGAGCTCGTCGAGGGGCGGGCCGCCGTGGCCGACGACGAGGTCGTCGTGACCGCAGCGCTGGCCGAGCTCGGCGAGCTCGCCATCGGCGACGCGGTCGACGTCATGGTGGATCCGTCCGGTTCCCAGGACCGCGCCGCCATGATCCCGCTCACCGGGGTGACGGTCGTCGGCGTCGCGGAGCGGCTCGAGTTCCTCGACGAGCGTGCCGTCTACGTGGCCCCGGGGGTTCTGCCGCACGAGCTGACCACGGAGGTCCTGCTCGCGAGCGACGGGCCGGTGGACATCGCCGGTCCCGGGGTGCTCTTCGCCGGCGACACGCTGACCGAACCGGTCGTCTGGTTCGTCGAGACCCGGGAGCAGGTCGTCTCGCAACGCTTCCCCGGCAACCAGCGCATCGCGGCGCTGCTGCTCGGGGGGCTGGCGATCGTCGAGACCGCACTGTTGGCCGGTGCCGCGTTCGCGGTGTCCGTCCGCCGTCGTCAGCGGGAACTCGGGCTGCTTGCGGCGACCGGGGGCCGTCGGCGTGACGTACGCCGGTCGGTGCTGTGGACCGGTGGGGTCATCAGCGTGGCCGCCGGCGTGATCGGCATCCTGTTGGCGATCGGCGCGTTGCTGGCGGCCATGCCCGTGCTCGAGTCGGTCGCGGGCCGGCGCATCGCCGAGCCACGGATCGATGCGTGGTGGCTGCTGACGGTCGGTCTGGTCGGGATGGCAGGCGGTCTGCTCGGTGCCTGGCTGCCCGCCCGTGGGGTCGCACGCCTGCCGGTCACCGTGGCGCTCGGGGGTCGCCGACCGGTCCCGGAGGGGTCCCGCCGGACCGCCGGCGCCGGCCTGCTGCTGATCGTGTTCGGCCTCGCCGTCCTCGCGCTGCCCATCACGGAGACCGGCCGGCGGTTGCTCTTCGGCATCATGGCCGACGTGATCTTCGGCGCCGCGGTCATGCTCATCGGCTGCGTCGCCATCGTGCTCGGCGCCGGGCTGTTGAGCCCGACCCTGCTGGGTGGGCTCGGTCGGCTGGCGCCCCGGTTGGGGGTCGGACCGCGCCTGGCGGTGCGGGACGCCGCGCGGTTCCGGATGCGCAACGGCCCGCTGGTCACCGCCGCGATGGCGGCGCTGGCCGCGAGCATCACGGTCACCTCCGTGCTCGGGTCGATGGAACGCGAGGAGCGCGCGTTCTACACGCCCACCCACGCGGAGGAGCAGATCATCATCAACGGCCCTGGTGCGCAGCAGGCCGCCCAGGCGATCGGCGACGAGCTCGGCGCGGCCCCGGCCGCGTTGCAGCAGCTGAGCGGACTCTCGGCCACCACCACACCTCGCAACGCCGGCGGCACCCTCGCCTCGGTCGTGGTCGCGACCCCGGAACTGCTGGGCGCGCTGGCGCAGGATGGGACCGATACGACCGTCGCCCCGGACGAGGCCGTCCTCGTCGGCGACGAGAGCGACGTGGTCGAGGTGCGCTGGATGGAGGACGATCGATCGTTGCTCACCGTCGAGCAGGTCCGCAGCGTTCCGGCGCGCGGTGTGGACGAGCGCATTGGCGGCGGCTACTGGCAACTGCCTGCGCTGCTGCTGCCGCCGGACCTGCTCGCCGAGATCGAGGCGGTCCTCGACGAGCAGGGTCTGCAGATCACGACCCAACCGCTGCCCAACGCCGAGCACCTGCTCGTCCTGGATGCGCCGGTCGACGACGAGGCGGAGGCGACCGCGCGTCGGATCGGGGCCCAGGCCGGCGGCGACGGGCTGCTCGTCAGCGTCGAGCGGGGCTACCAGGACTCGTTCGCCTCCGTCCGGTGGGCGGTCCTGAGCGTCGGGTTGCTCGCCGGGCTGGCGGTCGTCGCGATCGCTCTGGCCCTGGCCGCGACCGAGGGACGTCGTGACACGGTCACGATGGCGGCGGTCGGCGCGAGCCGTCGCGCCCGACTCGGGCTCGCCGCAGGACGTGCGGCGGTGCTCTCCGGCCTCGCGTCGCTGCTCGCGGTCCCCGTCGGTCTGGCGCCAGCGTTGATGCTCACCGTGCCGCTGGGGTTCGACGTCGTCATCCCCTGGTTCGCCATCGCGGTCGTGGTCATCGGGGTGCCGGTCGTCGCGACCGTCGGTGCCTGGCTGGCCGCCTGGCGTGGCATCGACCGGGTCCGGCTCACGCGGGTCGTCTAGCGGGGTTCCGCGGACGGCGGATCCCCGACCGGCTCCGGCGTCGGTGGCGACACCGGCTCGGCGCTGCGACCCCCGGCGGCCAGGCGCAGCGCCTGCGCCGGGCTCAGCGGACGCGGCGGTGCGGGAGCTGCGATGACGTCCTCGTGCACCGCGACGGCGACCGCGGGGCGTGGTTGACGATGCGGCAAGCGCTGCACAGGGTGGTCATCGGGCCCGGCTTTACCACCGAGCGCGTTCTTCTGTGCGCGCAACGTGACAACATCGGGATCTTCTCCCCGGGTCGGCGGATCCACCCTGGCCGCGAAGGTGGGCCGCCCGGTACGTTGCCGGGACGGTCCGTCGGGGGACGACCGGGTTCGTCGGCGCCACCGGATGAGGGGCATCAGCGCCACCAGGCGGGACGGCTCCGCACCATGGGGCCTCCAGTCGGGCGAACCAGCGTGACGTGGGGGGGGGGGGGGGGGGGCCCCCCCCCCCGGGGTCCTCTCTCCATCGGCCGCCAGCGCCGGCCGGTTGAGCGGGTCGTCGGACGAGGTCGCCGGTCGAGGTGGCGGAGGGGTGCTGGGCAGTGGACGGGTCGGACGCGGTGAAGGTGGCTCCGGACGAGGATGCGATCGCGCGCGCCATCGCATCCGTCCCCGGGGTCGCGGCCGCGGAGATCGTGCGCCCCGCCGACGGGGGACGCAGCCGGCTGATGCTCCGTCTGCTCGCGGGCGAGGACGAGCAGCGGGTGTCCTGGGCGGTCGCTGCCACGCTTCGTGAGCGCTTCGACATCGAGCTCGATCCCGACGCGATCCGGCAGCGCACGCGGCCGGCGGAGCCGCAGCACGACGACCTGGCCGTGATCCACGAGGCCGATCCGTCGCCCGACCCGACGTCCGACCGTGTCGCCGAGCGGTCCGCGGACCAGCGGGACCAGCGCGAGGACCCGTCGACCACGACCACGGACTACGACACCTCGCCGGGCGATCGCACCTCGCCCGGCGCCCCGGCGTCCCCACCGCCGTCCCCTGCTGCCTCGCCGCGTGCCACCCTGTGGACGGCACGAGCGCCGCTGGCTGGGCCGGACGACGCACCGGACCCCGTGCACCGCGGGGAGGACCCGGCGACTGACCGCCCGGAGCCCACCCCCCGCTCCCACGCCTCGGAACCGGCCGGTCGCCGCCGACCGATCGAGCTCGCCACGACCCGGGAGCGCCTGAGCCGGGCCGTCGAGGATGCGCTGGCGGCCATGGGCGAGCCCGTGGACGAGGCCGGGCCGGATCAGGCGCCGGACGACCTGGTGGTCCTGGACGACGTGTCGCCTGCCGCCGGCCTGCAGGTCGCCGGCGGTGACGTCGCCGAGCCGGGCAGCGTCGCGCTGGATGACGCCGGGTCGGGCAATGCGGCGGATGACGCCGAGCCGGGCAGCGTCGCGCTGGATGACGCCGGGTCGGGCACCGCGCCGGACGCCGCGCTCGAACCGGACGCCGCGCCGGTCGCTGCGGCATCCGTCGATGATGCGCCGGCCGCCGCCTCACGGCCCGTGCCGCCGCCCCCGACCTCCGATGCCCCGGCTGCGGAGCCGCTGACGGCCACCCGGGCCAGCATCGAGGGGATCGACCTGCACCGTGCCGGAGGCGCGCTCGAGGTGATCGTGTCCCTCGGTCACGCCGGCCGCGTGGCCGCCGGTCGCGCCCGGGCCGCAGATACCGCCAAGGCCCGTCGTCGGGCGGCAGCGGAGGCCACCGTCGCGGCGCTCGATCAGCTGGCCCGGGCCGCGCTCGTCGTCAGCGTCGACCGCATCGTGGTGACCGACAGCGGCGAGGACGAGGCCGTCAGCATCGTCATGACCCTGGTCGAGCACGGCGCGGAGCAACGCCTGCTCGGTGGTGCGCTCGTCCGCGACGATCAGGACGTCGACGGTGCCGTGGTGCGCGCGACCCTGGACGCCCTGAACCGTCGGGTCACGCCGCTGCTCTCGGGCGCCTGACCCGCCCGGGTCCCACGCCCGCCAGGTACCCCCGCCCACCAGGCGCCCGATGCGCGCCGGCCCGCGACGCTCAGCCGTCGCCGTCGGTCGCGATCGGCTCGTCGCGCGCCAGCGCGGCGTCCTCGGCGAGGAACGCCCCGGGCGTCTCGAGCAGGTCGATCCCGGCGGCGGCGAACCGGCGCGCCACCGCCACCCCGCGACCGTCGCGGTGCACGTCGAGGTCGTGCTGGGCCTGCGCCGCGAGCAGGGCGGCCTGGTAGGCCCGGCCGAGCGTGAACGCGAAGCGACGGGCGCCGTGCTGCAGGGTCCCCGGTCCCCGGTCAGCGGCCTGGGTCGCCCACGCGGCCGCGTGCTCCGCGGCGTCGATGGCCTGCTGCCCGATGGTGGCCAGTTGCTGGTCGCGGGTGCTGGTCGCGATCTCCCGCAGATCGGCGAGCACGTGGGGCAGCGTGTCCTGCCGCTGCATCGCCCGCAGGGTGTCGAGCGACAGCACGTTGGTCGTGCCCTCCCAGATCGGCAGCACCTGGGCGTCGCGCAGCAGCACGGGCAGGTGGGTGTCCTCGATGTAGCCGGCGCCGCCGAAGGCCTCCAGGGTCTCGCTCGCACCCGCCACCGCCTGCTTGCCGGTGATCAGCTTGGCGATCGGCAGCAGCATGCGCAGCGCCGCCCGGTCCCGCTCGGTGGCATCCCCGGACTCCTCCCGTCCCAGCAGGCCGACGACGTGGAACACCAGCTGCAGGGCGGACTCGTGCTCGACCCGCAACCACGCCAGCGTCGACTGGTGCAGCTCGTGGTCGATCAGCGACCGGCCGAACGCCTCGCGTCGGTGGGCGTAGTCGCGGCCCAGGGCCAGGCCGCGTCGCAGGACGCTCGCGGCGATCACCGCGTTCCACATCCGCGTGACGGCCAGCATCGGGGTGATGTTGCGGGTGCCGTCCGAGGGAGAGCCGACCAGCATCGCGGCCGTGCCCTCGAGGGCCAGCTCGGCCGTGGGCATCTGACGGGTGCCGAGCTTGTCCTTGAGCCGCAGGACCCGCAGGTCGTTGGGCCGCCCGTCCTCGCCGCGGACCTCCAGGTAGAACATCGCCAGCCCGCGGCCGCCGTCCGGGTTGCCCTCGGGCCGGGCCAGGGTGAGCGCCATGTCCGCGGTCACCGCCGAGGTGAACCACTTCGTACCGTGCAGGCGCCACACGCCCCCGTCCTGCCGGGCCACGGTCTCCGCGCGCCCGACGTCCGAGCCGCCGGGTCGCTCGGTCATCCACTGGCCGGAGGTCCAGGCGGTGGCGGGGTCCCGGGAGGTGAGCCTGGGCACGGCCCGGTCGATCAGTTCCCGGTCCCCGTGGTGCATCAGCGTGGCGGCGGCCCCGTCGGTCATGGCGAACGGGCAGGAGTACAGGGCGCTCGAGGGCGCGTAGAGGGAGGTCAGGGCCATCTGGTGGATGCGCGAGTAGGGGCCGTGCGCCCGCTCGTAGGCGATCGCGACCACGCCCGCGCGTCTGCCGGCGTCCCCGAGCTGCTCCCACTGCGGGGAGACCCGGACCTCGTCGATCCGGTTCCCCCACGCGTCGAAGGGCACCAGTCGCGGTTCGTGGCCGGGCTGGTCGACCTCGTCGGCGATGGCCTTCAGTTCGGTCGCGGCGGCGCGCCCCATCTCGGCGAGCGACGGGGTGATCTCCTCGCGCACCGTCGCGGGCACGATCCGCTCCAGCAGCCGCCGCAGCGCCAGGTCGTCCTCCCACTCGTCACGCAGACGCGGGGGGTCCTGGAAGCTGCCGGTGCGTTCGATCGTCGCCATCGCGGTCCTCCCTGGCACGTGGGCCGCCACCCGGCCGGACCGGGCTCGTCCCGTCGTCGCGATCGCGCCGGACGGAACGAGGTGAACCGTATCGTTCCGCTTCATGGCGACCGTTGGCGGTAGAGCGCGACGGCCACCGCCGTGGCGAGGTTGAGGCTCGAGACCTCCGGGCGCATCGGGATCCGCATCGTGCGTGCGGCGCGGGCCCGCAACGCCGGGCTCAGACCGCCGCGTTCCGTGCCGACCAGCAGCACGCTGGCCGGGTCCAGCGGGTCGAACGTGCCCTGCGACCCGCCGTCGAGCGCGACCAGGGGCCGGTCGGTGACGGGCAGGACGTCGGTGCGTGCGACGGGCAGCGCGAACTGCAGCCCCGCGGCACCGCGCACGGCGGTCGGTGCCCAGGGGTCGGCGTCACCCAGGACCAGCACCCCACCGATGTCCGCGGCCGCCGCGACCCGAACGACGGCGCCGAGGTTGCCCAGGTGCCGGGGCTCCTCCAGCACGACGACCACGCCCCCGGTCGCCAGCACCTGCTCGGCGGACCACACGCGACGCGGCGCGACGGCCACCACGGGGGACGGCAGCGGTCGGGGGACCGCGCGCCCCCACGTGTCCGCATCCACCTCGACGGCCAGCGCGTCCACCCGGCCGGTGAGGTCGGGCGCGAGCTTGGCGACCAGGGCCAGCAGCGCGTCGCGGTCGGGGGTCAGGGCGAGGGACACCTCGGCGTCGAACCGCAGCGCGTGCTTGAGCGCGTGGACCCCCTCGAGCAGGGCCAGCCGGCCACCCCGACGGGCGTTGGCGATCCGCGTGAGCGCGTACCCTGCGTCCATCATGCCTGTCCTCCTGGTTCTGCTCTTCGTGGGCCTACCGCTGATCGAGATCGCGGTGGTGCTCCAGGTCGGCGCCGCCATCGGCGGCTGGCCGACGGCCGCGCTCGTGGTCGGGTTCTCCGTGGTCGGCGCGGCGTTGCTCCGTATCGAGGGCCGGCGTGCGTGGCAGGACTTCCGCCTCGCGCTGTCGGAGGGGCGGTGGCCGGGCGACGAGGTCGCCCAGGCGGCCCTCATCATCGTGGGCGGGACGCTGCTCGTCACACCCGGGTTCGTGACGGACCTGATCGGCTTCGTCCTGCTCATCGGGCCGAGCCGCCGGCTGGTGGCCGGTGGGGTGCGCCGACGTGTGGCCGCCAGCGGGGCCGAGGGTGCCGGGATGGGGCCGATGGGTGGCCCGGCATCGGCGCGCGGGGGCCCGATCGGCGGTGCTCATGGCAGCGCGGGCCC
>JAFIEQ010000051.1 GCA_020832455.1 Nitriliruptoraceae bacterium | reverse complement strand
GGGGCGGGCGGGGGGGGGGGTTGCGCCCGCCCGCCCCGGGACGATCAGGGCGCGGGACGGCCTAGGGCGCGGCACTCGCCGACGACCCCGGCCGCGGGCATCAGGAGGTCGACCACGCGGTCCAGGCCTCGTTGGCCTCGTCGTTGTTGTCGGCCCACCAGGCCACGTCGGTGATCACGGCCTGGTCCTGGATCGAGGGGTCGGCCACGTTGTACTTCTGCTGCAACTCGTCGAGGTCCGGGGCGGAGTCGACGTTCGCGGGCGAGTAGGGCTGCAACTCGGCGAAGCGCGCCTGCGGCTCCGCGGTGGCCGCGTACTCGATGAAGCTCTGGGCGGCCGCACGGTTCGGGCTGTCCTTGATGATGCTCAGCGAAGCCCAGGCGAGCAGGTTGTTGTCCCACACCGGCTCGAAGACCGAGCCGTTGACCTCGGCCTCGTAGGCGCGACCGGACCACACGAACGCCAGGTCGACCGTGCCGTCCTCCATCGCCTGCTGGCTCTCCGACGAGGTGTTCCAGAAGCTCAGGTCGTCGCGGATCGTGTCCAGCTTCGCGAAGGCACGGTCGAGGTCGAGCGGGTAGAGCTCAGCGGGGTCGACGCCGTCGGCGAGCAGCGCGAGTTCGATGGCGCCACCGGCCGCCCAGTTCGGCACCATCCGGGTGCCAGGGAAGGCCTCGACGTCGAAGAAGTCGGCGTAGGTGGTCGGCACGTCGTCGAAGCTGTCGGCGTTGTAGACCATCACCGTGGAGTACTGCAGGACCGGGATCGAGCAGTCGGAGACGGTGCCCTCCGGGAACTTGCTGGTGTCGATGTTGTCGAAGTCGAGCTCCTCGACGTAGGTGCCGCAGACGCTGACCGGGTAGTAGGGCTCCGTGTCGACGACGTCCCAGGTGACGTTGCCGGCGTCGACCATCTGCTGGATGCGTGCGTAGGCGGTGGGTTCGTCGTTGACGACGGTCGCACCGGTCTCCTCGATCCACGGATCGAGCCACGCCTCGTTTTGGGCCTCCTGGTAGGCGCTGCCGTAGCTGGTGAAGACCAGCTCCCAGTCCTCACCGGTCGCGACACCGTCGGTGGCAGCGCCCGTGTCATCGCCGGACGCGCACGCGCCGAGCGTGAGTGCCATCGCGGCGAACGAAGCGATGGCGAGACGGCGTCGTTGGACGGACATGTGCTCCTCGATCCCTCGGGTGACGCCGGGTGTCCGGCGCAATAATGCGTTATTATTGCCACACTTCGGGCGCTCGCGCCACCACCGATCCCTCCGGAGCCCACATGACACCCACGCTCGGCGGTGCGCAGGCGGACGCGACCGGATCGGCGACCGTCACGGATCCGTCCCAGCACGAGGAGCCTGGTGCGGCGCCCGGCGGCGTGGGGGCCGTGGCCCCCAACGTGACGACGGTCCGTCGGGCGCAGATCCTGTGCGCGGCCATCCAGGTCGTCGGCCGGAAGGGAGCGCTCGGTGCTCGCCTGAAGGACATCGCCCGGGAAGCGGACGTGAGTCTCGGGCTCGTGCAGCACTACTTCGGGACGCGTGACGAGCTCATGGAGCACACCTTCCGGATGATGCTCTCCATCAGCCTCGATCGCGTGCGCGCTGTGGAGGCGAGGGATCCGGATCCGCTGCACACGCTGGTCTCGATGCTGCGGTTGCACGCCTACGGGTCGGTGGACTTCGCCGAGCGTTGGGGCTTCTGGGTCGAGATGTGGTCCTCGGCCCGGCGGGATCCGGCCCTGGCGGAGATCGCCCGGACGATCTACGAACTGTGGACGGTGCCGTTCGAGAGCACGATCCGCCGGCTGCAGCAGGAGGGGCGGTGTCGCACGGACATCTCCGCCGCCGCCGCGGCGGTCCTCATCATGGGCCTCATCGACGGGCTCGCGGTGCGCTCCCTGGTCGATCCCACGACGCTGACGGTGGACCAGGTCTACTCGAGCTTGTTCACCGCGTCCTTCGCGGTCCTCGGGATCGCGGCGGCGGACCAGCAGGAGGCGCTCTCCCGCGTCGGCGGGGTCACCGACGCGGCCACCACCAGCGCCCCGCTGTCCGTCGAGGTCGTCCAACGGTTCCTC
Source organism: Nitriliruptoraceae bacterium (assembly GCA_020832455.1). Classification (GTDB taxonomy): domain Bacteria; phylum Actinomycetota; class Nitriliruptoria; order Nitriliruptorales; family Nitriliruptoraceae; genus PWLR01. Next base: position 24,093 of record JAFIEQ010000051.1, on the reverse strand, counting down.
ACCGAGTCGTGACCGCGTCCGCAGGGGGTCCGCCCGGACCAGCGTCCCCCGCACCTGGACGCCGGTAGCGCACGGTCGGCAGGGCGGTGGAGCCGGCCGTCCCGTGCCGCGTTCGGGCGGCCGCGTGCCCGGGATCCCCACCGGTGGCCAACGCGATCGCCGGGCGCGCGGGCTCCGGCCACCGGGCGGTGGCGGGGGACGCGATCAGGGTCGGACGCGCTCAGGGTCGGACGCGCAGCTCCACCCAGGGGGAGCGGCCCTGCAGCGTCGCTCGGCTCTCGCTGGTGCTGGTCCGGACCCGGTACCGCCCGTCGGTCAGCGCGAAGGGCGCCCGGGTCTGGACGCGCCCGTCGGCGTCCGGCCGCGCGTCCCAACCGGCGGCGGTGACCCACGCCCCGTCGCGTCGCTGTTGCAGGATCACCTGGACGCGGCGGCTGGGGTCGACCGCACGGACCCGGCCGGTGACCGTCGGGCGCGCGGCGTACCGGAAGCTCGGGACGCCGTTCACGGTGCGGTCGTGCCCGGCGATCTGGGCCGTGACCCGTGCTCGCACCCGGACGGTGCGGGTGGTGGTGGACGGTGCGTGGGCGGTGTCGCCGCGGAACCGCACCTCGTAGCGGGTGTTCGCACGCGCGGTCACCTCGCGGCGCAGCCTGCCCGTGCTGTCGACCTGGGCGCGCGCGATGCGCCGCTCGGTCCCGCTGGCCAGGTCGACCTCGACGAGGTCGAGCATGGCACCGGCCGGCGCGTCGACCCGACCGATCAGGGTCAGCCGGTGCCCGTGGTCGACGGTGCTCGGGAGCGAGGCGAGGCTGGCCGCGGTGGCCACCCGCCGGATGTGCACGTCGTCGCGGGTCTGCAGTGCGGCGCCGAAGCGGGCGGTCGGTGCCGTGCTGGCGGTCACGGTGTGGTGGCCACCGTTGCGTGGCGTGAAGGACGTGGCCCAGCGGCCGTCGGCGCCCGAGGTGATCCGGCGGGTGACACGCACGCCGTGCTGGTCGTCGATCCGGAGGTCGACGAGCCGGTCCGGGGCCGGACGGCCGAGTCCGTCGAGTGCCCGGCCGGTCAGCGGGACGGACGTGCGGGCGGTGCCGCTGATGGCATCGATCCGCAGCGGCGCGTGGTCGCGCACGATCGGGAACGTCCACGTCGTGGTCCCGGCGAGGTGGGTGTCGTCCTCGGCGATCCGGGCGGTGATCGTGACGGTGCCCTGGGCCCACTCGGTGAGGACGAAGCGGTACGCGCCATCGGCGTCCGTGCTGACCGTCCCGAGCGGTTGGCCGTCGCGCTCGAGCGTGACCACCACGCCGGCTCGGGGCAGCGCCGCCTCGCCGACGACCCGCCCGCGGAGCGTGGCGGGGTGACCGGCGATGAAGGTGCGATCGTCCAGCAACGGTGTCGAGGTGCCACGGCGGGGCACGACCGTCTGTTCGATGGCGACGCTCTGGCGGTCGGTGTCACCCCGGGCGAGCACGCGGAACGTCTGTGCGACGTCCCTGGGCCCGCCTGGGACGGTGAAGCGGTACCGCCCGCCCCCGTCGGTCGTCGTCTGCGACGGACCGTTCCGTGGGTCGATGAGGCTGATCGGCACGCCGGCGATGGGGATGCCGTCGTTGCCACGCAGCAGACCGGCGATCTGGAACGGCTGCCCGGCGATCGCATCCGCGACGTCGGGGACCAGCTCCGGCAGTGCCCGGGTCGGGTACGGGATCAGGGTCAGCCATCCGCGGGGCGCGCTGCCCGTGGCCGCCGACAGCACGGCGAGCCCACCGTCGCTGGTCATCGACAGTCCCTGCGCCACCGGTTCTCCCGGGACCTCGTGCGCGGCGATGCGGTCCGTGCTCCCGGCGTGGAGGCGGTGGATCGTGACCTCGTCCAGGCCACCGGTGATGCGCGCGGCGGCGACGTGTCGGCCGTCACCGATCGGCGCCACGGCGTAGGGGGCGGGCCCGACGTGGATCGAGCGCACGGTCTCGAAGGTGTCGGGGTCGAGGGCGTGGACGCTCTGGGTCGGGCCGATGACCTGGCCGCTCACGGCGGTCCAGATGGCGCCCGTCACCGGATCGACCGCGACATCGCGCATCTGCCCGCCGGTCTGTCGCTCGACCGGCGGATCCAGCGGGTCCCCGGCAAGGGTCCGTCGGGAGATCCGGCTCGGGTTGATGGACGCGTGGCCGACGATCAGACCGTGCTGGTCCCGCGCCAGCAACGGGGTGGCGAGCACCGGCTGCCCCGGGCCGACGGCGTGCTCGTCCGAACGGATCGTGACCAACGCGCTGCGGTCATCGCTGTCGGTCGGGTGCCCGACGCCGATGTGCACGAGGTCCTCGGTGGCGAGCACCGACCGGGGTCTGGCCGGCAGCTCCCAGCGCCACACCTCGTCGAGGTCCTCGACATCGAAGAGCACCAGCTCCGCACCCGGGACGGACGCCGAACCGCGGAGTCCGACGAACAGCGACTCGCCATCGGGCGTCAACGCCATCGGACCCGCCCCTGGGAGCCCCTCGATGCGGGTCACCAGATCCCCGGCCAGGTCGATGACGAGCAACTCGTCGCCGATGGTGACGTACACCTCGCCGTCGCCGCCCAGCACGTGGCGGGGGGTGCTCAGGCCGAGATCAAGGAAGAGCGGCAGCTCTGCGGCCACGTCGTCGAGCGTGCCGGCGGGCGTCGCGGCCTCCGCGGGGACGGGTAGGACGCTGACGACGAGCGCGAGCGCCACCAGCGACGACGTGGGGAGGACCCCGACCCAGGACCGACAGCGCAACCGCGTGACCTCTGCGACGGGCCCGGTCCGCAGTGGCCGGTAGGTCCCTGTCGGCAGTGTGCGGCGCCGGGGGGGCGGGTGTCAACAACCGGTGGTCGGGCGGCCACCTACGGTCGCGACCGACCGTCGTGCCGATCGTGTCACCAGGTGACATGCAGCAGGCCGGAAGCGGGGCTAGATTCGCCCCATGCCCGCACCGACGCACCTTCCGACCCGCACCCCGACCCGTGCGCCCACGGTCGAGCCGGACGTCCGTCCCGACCAGCGGCCCGATCCCTCGGACGGCGACGGGGACCACGACCGTTTCGCCCACTACGTCTCGAAGCGCGAGCTCGAGCGTGCACGGCGCAAGGGCACGGCCGTGACGGCGCTGTGCGGGAAGCGCTGGAAGCCGGATGGTGACCCCAGCCGGTACCCGATGTGCCCGACGTGCGCGGAGATCGCCGCCGAGCGGATCGCGGGCTCGTTGGGGCAGTGACCCCGCCCGTCGCCAGCGACGTGGCCGGAGCCTCTGCGCGCGCTCGCGTCGTCGCGCGGCCGGACCCCACCCACGGCGTACCCGATGCGTGCGCCGATCCACAGGAGCCACCATGCAGGCACGCCCCATGCCCCGTGCGGACCTGACCGTCTCGGAGATCGGGCTGGGCTGTTGGCAGCTCGGCGCCGACTGGGGCGAGGTCAGCGATGCCGATGCGCGCGCCGTGCTGCACGCGGCGCTGGACTCCGGGGTGCACATGCTGGACACCGCGGACGTCTACGGCGACGGTCGCTCGGAGCGGCTCGTCGGCGCGGTGGTCGCGGAGCGCGGGGATCTGGACCGGGTCACGATCGCGACCAAGGCCGGTCGCCGCGCCGACCCGCACGTCGCGGACGCCTACCACGCGCAGGCGCTGCGTGGCTGGGTGGAGCGCAGCCTGGCCAACCTCGGTGTCGATCGACTCGATCTGCTGCAGCTGCACTGTCCGCCCACCGCGGTCTACGACGACGATGCCGTGTTCGACGCGCTGGACGCGCTCGTCGACGAGGGGTTGCTCCACGCCTACGGCGTCAGCGTGGAGACCTGCGACGAGGCACTGGCCGCCATCGCGCGCCCGAACGTTGCCAGCGTGCAGATCATCCTGAACGCCTTCCGCCGCAAGCCGCTGGAGCAGGTACTGCCGGCGGCGCAGGCTGCCGGGGTCGCGATCATCGCGCGCGTCCCGCTGGCCAGTGGGTTGCTGACGGGGCGCTACCGCCACGACACCACCTTCTCGGACGACGATCACCGCACCTACAACCGCGACGGGGAGGCCTTCGACGTCGGCGAGACCTTCGCGGGTGTGCCGTTCGACGTCGGCGTCGAGGCAGCCCGTGAGGTGAGCGCACTGGCGGACGACCGCACCCCGGCGCAGCTCGCGTTGCGCTGGATCCTCGACCAGCCCGCGGTCACGACCGTCATCCCCGGTGCCCGCAACGTCGAACAGGTCACCGGCAACGTCGCGGTGAGCGATCAGGCGCCCCTGACGGCGGACACCCACCAGCGCCTGTCGGACATCTACGACGCCTCGATCCGGCCGCACGTCCACCACCGCTGGTAGGACCCGACCGCGCCCGCGGGACCGCAGGTAGGGTCACGATCCACTCGCCGTCGAGCCCCCGGGGAGAGTCGTGTCCGCGTCCTCCGATGCCCGAACACACCGCGCCGTCATCTTCGACCTCGACGGGGTCCTGACCGATACGGCGGAGTTCCATTACCTCGCCTGGCAGCGACTCGCCGACGAGGAGGGCCTGCCGTTCGACCGTGAGGCGAACGAGGAACTGCGTGGGGTGTCGCGACGCGACTCCCTGCTCAAGCTGCTCGGGGACCGTGAGGTCGATCAGGGCACGTTCGACGACATGATGGAGCGCAAGAACCGCTCCTACCTCGATCTGCTCGAGGAGATGACCCCGCGCGATGCGCTGCCGGGGGCGGTCTCGCTGGTGATCGATGCCAAGCGACGGGGACTGCTCGTCGCGATCGGTTCGTCGTCGAAGAACGCGCCGTTCGTGCTCGAACGCCTCGGGCTCGATGCGCTGTTCGACGCGATCGCCGACGGCAACAGCGTCGAGGACGCCAAGCCCGCGCCGGACCTGTTCCTGCACGCCGCCTCGCTGCTCGACGTCCCACCCGAGACCTGCATCGTGATGGAGGACGCGGCCTCCGGGGTCGACGCGGCGCTCGCCGCTGGGATGACCGCGGTCGGCATCGGGCCCGCGGAGCGGGTCGGCCACGGTCACCACCGGTTCGACACGACCTACGACGTCGACCTGGCCGACATCCTCGTCCCGGACGAGGGACGGATCGGCAACGGTCCGATCCTCCAGGACGGCTGGGTCGTCATCGACGACCACCACGATCCCGACCAGGTCATCAACGTCGCGACCAGCCACCTGACGGGCAACGGCTACCTCGGCTACCGCGGGACCCTGCCGGAGTGGGAGGCCGGGGCGACGGTCGGCTGCACCGTGTCCGACACCTGGGACAACGCCGATGGCAAGTGGTCGGAGCTGTGCAACGTCCCCAACGCCCTGTACGCCCGCTGGGAGGTGCTGGGCGAACCGATCGTCGTCGACGCGGAGAACGTCCTCAGCGACCGCGACCTGCTCGAGCGTCGGCTGGACGTGCGGTACGGCCGCCAGCACCGGGTGCTGGCACCGGCGTCCGGCAGCGTCGACCGCCTGGTCGACGAGCGGTTCGCGTCGATGGACCAGCGGCACCTGCTCGCCCAGCGCCAGCGGCTGTTCGCCAGTCCCGGGACCCGCCTGACCTTCCGGACCGGGATCGACGGGGAGGTCTGGAGCCTCAACGGCGATCACTTCGCCTTCGTCGAGTCGCACATCCACGACGACGCGCTCGCCTTCCGCATGAACACCACCGAGCGGGGCCTGCCGATCGCGGTCGGCCACGCTGCCTCGCTGACGGGGGGTGAGATCCGGGGGGAGCGCATCGAGGAGCACGACCGTCGGCTGATGCGCATCTGGGACGTCGAGGTGGGCGAGAGCGGCGCGGTCGTCGTCGATCAGGTCATGACGGTGTTCAGCGGCAACGACGTCGATTACCCGCTCGTCTCCGCGCTCGACCTCGCACGCGACAGCATCGGGGCCGGCTACGAACCGTTGCTCGCCGCGCACGCGTTGGCCTGGGACGAACGCTGGGCCCGCATCGACGTCGGGGTCCACGGCGACCAGCTCGCGCAGACGGTGCTGCGCTACAACCTGTACCACAACGTGATCGCCACCCCGATGCACGCCGATCACCTGCCGATCGGCGCGCGGGGGCTGTCGTGCCAGGCCTACCAGGGCGCCGCTTTCTGGGACCAGGAGGTGTTCAACCTGCCGATGTGGGTGCACACCTTCCCGGAGGTCGCTCGCAACCAGCTCGCCTACCGCTACCGCACCCTGGACGGTGCCAGGCGCAAGGCCGAGCGACTCGGCTACGCGGGCGCCTTCTACGCCTGGATCTCCGGCGACACCGGGGACGAGCTCTGTCCGGACTTCTTCTTCGTCGACGTGCTCACGGGCCGCCCGATCCGCAACCACTTCAACGACTGGCAGATGCACATCTCGCCGGACGTGGCCGTCGCGATCGACGGGTACGTGCGTGCCACGGGCGACGACGGGCTGCTGGCGGAGGGCGGCGCGGAGATCGTCTTCGAGGTGGCACGGTTCCTCGCCTCGTTCGTGCATCTCAAGCCGGCCGACGGTGCCTACCACCTGATCCGGTTGCTCGGCCCCGACGAGTACCACGAGAACGTCGACGACAACGTGTTCACCCTGGAACAGTCACGGGTGGCGCTGCGTGAGGCGCTGACCCTGTGGGACGACCTGCAGGAGCGTGACGCGGACGGGCTCGCGAGCCTGCGCGACCGACTCGGGCTCACCGACGACGATCGGGCGTTGTGGGCCGACATCCTGGACCGGCTCGTGACCATCGAACCGGATCCGGAGTCCCTCCTGCTCGAGCAGTTCGACGGCTACTTCGACCTCGAGGACGTCGAGCCGGACGCCCTCAAGGAGCGCCTCGAGCACCCGGACGAGTACTGGGGGTGGCCCAACGGCATCGCGGTCCACACCCAGGTGATCAAGCAGCCCGACATCGTGCAGCTGTTCGTGGCGCAGCCGGAGCGGTTCCCCGCCGAGGTCATCGAGGCCAACTACGACTACTACCTGCCGCGCACGCAGCACGGCTCCAGCCTGTCGCGGCCGATGTACGGGCTCGTCGCAGCCCGCATGGGCCGGGTGGAACAGGCCTACGAGCTGTTCATGCGCGGCGCGACGGTCGACCTGCTGGCCGACTCGCACCCGGCGCCGGGCGGCACCTTCATCGGGGGCATCCACACCGCGGCGTGCGGGGCGACCTGGCAGGTGGCGGTGCTCGGCTTCGGTGGGGTGCACGTGCGCGACGACCACGTCGAGGTGGCCCCTCGGCTGCCCGCCGACTGGGAACAGCTCGACTTCGGCCTCGCGGTCCGTGGCGGCTGGCTCGACGTCGTCGCACGGCACGACCGCGTCGTGGTCAGCGGTGGCGCGGACAACCCGGAGCCGGTCCGGGTGCGGCTCCACGGCCGCGACCTGCAGGTCGCGCCGGGGGAGCAGCTGGTGGTCGACATCGATCTCGACGCACAGCTCGCGCCGAGTTGACCCCTGCCCTCGCAGGTCGGGACCTTCGGCCCGGCGTTCCGGGTCGAAGCGACGGTGTCACCACGCGAGGTCCGTGACACCGTGAGGGCGAGCGCCTCTTCTGGTGCTCCCCTCGCCCGGAAAGGACTCCACCGATGAGTGCCCTGACCGAACCCTCGGCCACCGTGTCCACCACCGACCACGTCGTCCGCTCCATCGCCGGACGCCGCGTGCTCGCCGCGCTGCGGATCGTGATCGGTTTCAACTTCCTCTGGTCGTTCCTCGACAAGGCGTTCGGACTCAGCTACTCGACCGCCCCGGAATCCGCCTGGTTCGCGGGCGGCAGCCCGACCACCGGCTACCTGATGGGCTCGTCCGACGGGTGGTTCGGCCCCCTCTGGGGAGCACTGGCAGGCAACGCCTTCGTCGACGTGTTGTTCATGCTCGCGTTGTTCGGGCTCGGTATCGCGGCGATCTCCGGTGCGGGCCTGCGGATCGCGGCTGGCGCCGGCGGACTCCTCGCCGTCTTCTTCTACCTGTCGCAACTCCCCATCGCATCGGGAGCGACCAACCCGGTGACCACCGCCCACTGGTACTACCTGCTGCTCTTCCTGCTGTTCCCCCTGCTCGACGCGGGCCGGACGTGGGGTGTCGCGGCGATCTGGGAGCGATTCGGGTTCGTCGAGCGCAACCCCTGGCTGCGTTGAACGACCCCGCGGATCGCATCGATGGGTGATGCGGACGACCACCTCGACGGCCCCCCGCGCGCAACGCGGCGGGGCCGTCCTGGTGTGTCTCGCGGCACGGGGCGGTCCGGACCGGGTCGCCCGTCCGAAGGTCGGTCGACGCGACGAACGGTGTGCGGATGTCCGATCCCGGTGCCACCGTCGGGCCCGGTGATCCCGACACGGTCGACGACGCACGTCGACCCTACGAGCTGACCCATCCGCGGGTCCACCCGGCGATCGCCGACGGGGTGAGCGTCGTGCTGCCCCCGGATCCCGGGCCGAGGTTGGACGATCGGGCCCGTTCGGCGGGACAGACCTGGATCGGCTGGCAGGCGAACCTGCTCCCGGGGGACGTCTCCGGCGGTCGGGACGCGCGTGACGACGAGGAGCTCGACGCCACGGTCGCCGCCCGCGCTGCCCGGCGTCGCCGGGATCCCCGCGTCGGTCGCCGCCGCCGTCCGGGCTGAGCGTGCGGATGGGGCCACGGCCGGCGGTACCGTCCCGGCCCCGCTCGCACCCTCGAGGAGCAGCCCGCGTGTCCACCTCCACCTCGTCCGGTCCCTCGCTCGCCCCCATCGCGACCGGCGCACGTCTCGGCGCCTGGGTCGTGGTCCTCGGGGTGATGGCGCAGGCGGTCCTCGCCGGACAGGGGTGGTTCGGTGGCCAGCAGGCGCTGTTCGGTCTGCACGGCGGGATCGGCCACGGGGTGCTGCTCGTGGCGGCGGTGCTGGCGCTCGCCTGCTGGGTCCTGCCCGGTGCCCGTGTCGCGGCCGTGCTGGCCACGCTGAACGTCGTCGCCCTGCTGGGCCAGACGGGGCTCGGCTACGCCGGCAGGCGCGGCGGGGTGGGGCTCGCCTCGTCGCTGCACGTGCCGTTGGGGGTGGCGATCCTGGGTGCCGCGGTCGCCGTGGCGGTCCTGCTCACGGTGCGCGACCGCGCGGCCGACGCGTGAGCCGGTCCGCGCTGGTGCTGCTGCCCCCGTCGAAGGGCAAGCGGGACGGTGGTGACGGGCCGGCCTTCGGCGCCGTGCTCGAGCACGCCCAGCCCCTGCACGACGCTCGCCGGGCGGTCGCCGCGGCCGCGATGGTCGCCGGTGCGCAGCTGGACGACGCCGGCATCGTGCGGGTGGCCGGCGTCCGCCGCACCCACGTCGACGACGGTCGGGCACGCCTCACCGGCCTCGACGCGCTGCCGACCCTGCCGGCCCACCGGCGCTACGACGGGATCGTGCACGCCAACGCGGACCTCGACGCGCTCGACCCGGCCGAGGCGGCGGCGGAGGGCTGCATCGTCTCCGCGCTGCTCGGCCTGGTCCGGCTCGACGAACCGGTCCCGGCCTACCGCCTGGAGTTCCCGGCGAGCCTGCCGGAGCTCGGGGGGCTGGCGACCTTCTGGCGGCGTGAGGCAGCGGACGAGCTGCGCGCACGCACCGCCGGCCGGCCGGTGTGGGACCTGCTCCCCGGCGAACACGCGCGCATCTGGCCGCGCGGCGTGACCGACACGATCGACCACCGGCCGGTCGCCTTCCAGCGGCCCGACGGCCGGGCGGCCAACGCGGCGCGCACCAAGGTCGCCAAGGGGCGCATCGCCGGGTGGTTGCTGCGCCACGCGGGGACCGTCGACCTCGACGCCGCCACGCTCGCGGAGGCGATCGACCCCGGCGAGGACTGGACGCTGCAGGCCGACGGCGCGGGGCTGCTCGCCGTGGACCACCGCTGACGCGTCAGCCGTCCCCGCGTGCCGGGTGTCCGTCCGGGACCCACCGGGCGGGACGCTTCTGGACGAACGCGGCGATCCCCTCCTGACCCTCCTCGGAGGCGAAGTGCCGCGCGGACAGTGCCAACATGCGGTCGAACTCCGCGTCCATGTCGTCGCCCCGCGCACGCAGCAGCACCTGCTTGGTCGCCGCGAGCGCCTCGGGGCCGCCCAACGCGAGCTGCTCGCAGGCGGCTGCCACCTCGGCGTCGAGATCCGCGGCCGGGACCGCCCGGGTGATGAGCCCGATCGTCGCCGCACGCGCGGCGTCGAAGACCTCGCCGGTGAGCAACAGCTCGTGGGCCGCGCGCGCCTGCACCCGGGGGAGCACGGTCACGGAGATCACCGCGGGCACGACCCCGATGCGGACCTCGGAGAACGCGAAGCGCACGTCGTCGGCGGCGATGGCCAGGTCACAGGCCGCGACCAGCCCGACGCCGCCGGCTCGCGCCGTGCCAGCCAGGCGGGCGACGACCGGCGTCGGCGAGTCCCAGATGGTGGCCAGGATGCGTGGGAACTCGTTGACGCCCTGGGCATCGGCACCGGCGCCGGTCGCCTCCTTGAGGTCCATCCCGGCACAGAACACGGTGCCGGTGTGGGTGAGGACGATGACGCGGGCGCCGGGATCGTCGATGGCGGTGCGCAGGTGGTCGAGCAACCCCCGGCGCACCGCCGCGGAGAGGGCGTTGCGGTTGGTGGGGGAGTCCAGCGTGATGGTGGCGACCCCACGTGCGACCTCGAGGTGGACGGGTTCGGACACGGTGGCTCCTGGCGCAGCGGGCGTGGTCGGTCGCTCAGCGCGGATCGGTGGATGCATCGAGCGGTGCACCGGGTGACCCGTCGTGATCGTCGCCGGTGGTGACGTGGTCGATCAGTCGCTCGACCGCGCCGATCAGGCGGCGGTCGAGATCGTGCCAGGTCCGCACCCGACGCTGGATCTCCCGCCAGAGCGCCTGCGGATCCGCGTAGCCGAGGCGCTGTGCCAACCCGGCCTTGTAGTCCTCGCCACGCGGGACCTCCGGCCAGCCCGGGATGCCCATCACCTCCGGGCGGACCGCGCTCCAGACGTCGACGAACGGGTGCCCGGTGACGAGCACGTCGGGGTGGCGGACCGAGCGAGCGATCCGGTCCTCCTTCGATCCCGGCACGAGGTGGTCGAGCAGGACCCCGATGCGCCTGCCGGGTCCGGGGCGCATCGCGCGGACCACGGCGTCGAGGTCGTCCGCGCCGTGCAGGACCTCGACCACCACGCCCTCGACGCGCAGGTCGTGGCCCCACACCTGCTCGACCAGCGCCGCGTCGTGGACGCCTTCGACCAGGATCCGGCTGGCCCGGGCGACGCGTGCCGGTGCGTCGGGGACGGCGATCGACCCGGAGTTGCTGACCGGGGGCGCCGGTGGCGGGGCCGGGGTCGCCGTGGCCGGCACGACGATCGACACCCGCCGGTCGTCGACGTAGAAGGCACCGGGGGTCCGTTGGAACCGGCGTTGCCGACCTCGCCGGTCCTCGAGCACGACCTCGCGGTCGCTGACGGTCACGATCGCCCCGACGAAGTCGTTGCTGGCCACCTCGACGAGCAGCCCCCTGGTGCCCTCGACCTGCGGGATCGCCCGTGGGCTGCCGTCCCCGGCCAGGGTCGGGGCGGTCCGGTCGATCGGGAAGCGGCGCATGGCGCGCACCGTAGCCAGCGCCGGCCCGGGATCAGCTCACCCGGTGCTCCTGGACCAGCGCGAAGGCGTCGTCCGAGGTCCGCTCGTCGAGCGACCACGGCTCGAGGGTGTGTGTGGTCGCGAACGCCGCCACGATGGCATCCCGGACCTCCACCCATCCGGTGGCGGGATCGACCCCCGCCGAGGTGCGCACGGATCCGGTCGCCGCCGGGTCCCAGTCGATGGCCATGGCCCGGTGCACCGGGCCGAGCACGGCGTTGATGCTCGCCACGTCGTCCACCACCAGCACCCCGCCGGTGTGGGCCGCCGTGGCGGTCAGGCGCTGGCCGATGCCGGCGAGTTTGGTGCGGGCCGCGGCGTGCACCGAGTGGGCGCCGGGGCAGTACTCGCCCGGCACCGCGCCGATGCCGGCCTCGATCCCCAGCGAGCGCAGCGCGTCGCGCAGCACACCCGCCATCCGGTCGAAGCGCGCGCCGATGGCCCGGTGCGGATCGGGGTCGGGCACCGCCCAGGAGAACGAGATGGTGGCCGGGGTGAACACGGCCGGCCGACCTCCGGCGAGTCGGATGACGGGGGCGAAGTCGGCGGCTCTGGCCGCCGTGACCGCCGCGGCGAACCCCGCGGCCCTGGCATCGCGGGCGCTGAAGGCCAGCACCCGTGCGGGTCGGGCCAGGCGCAGGGTCGGCGGGAGCTCGCCCCGTCCGACCCGGTCGAGCAGCACGCGTCCGATCGCGGTGTCGAGGGCCGGATCGACCTGCCCGTCCGGACCCGGGGGCGCGTCGTCCAGGCACAGGTGCAGCACCCCGCCCTCGTGCGGGGGCAGCGCACCCCCCGAGGTGGGACTCACCGCTCGTCCGCGTCCAACGCCCGTGCGGTCAGGGTCCGGACCAGGGTGTCCCGCTGTTCGAGCAGCACCCGCCGCAGCGGGCGGGGCAGGGGGCCGTCGCCGAGGGTGTCGCCGTCGAGCAGCACGTCGACCCGGTCCCGCAGCGCCGGGCTGCTCGCCGCGTGGGGGAACATCCCCGTCGAGAACCCGATCGCCCAGTCCAGCGAGCGTCGCGCCCACACCTCGGGCAACGCCTGCAGGTACCGCTCGGTGTAGGGCGCCAGGACCTGTTCCTGACCGAACCGGGTGAAGCCCGCGTACAGGTGGCGCGACATCGTGTGGGACAGGTCGTGGTCCTCGAGCAACCGCTCCCAGGCCGCCTGCTTGGCCGCCGGGTCCGGCTGCGAGGCCCGGGCGGTGGCGGCGTGGCGTTGGCCGAGGTCGGTCGGGTCGCGTTCGAGTTCGGCCAGGACCGCGTCCTCGCCGCGGGTGCCGGCCGCACACGCGGCCACGAGCAGGTGCCAGCGCAGGTCGGTGTCGAGCTCGATGCCCGCGGGGACCGCGGCACCGTCCAGCATCGCGGCGACCTCGTCGGCGACACCGGGGTCGCCCGAGGCCGTGGTCACCCAGTGTCGGAACCACGCCAACTGGTCGTCGCTACCCGGTGTGGCGCGCTCGAACGCCGCCCGCGCATCTGCCGCCAACGCGGCCAACCGGGCGAGGCGGGCGTCCGGATCGCCGTAGCGCTCCGCTGCGCCGGTCGCACGCAGCAGCAGCCGCTGCAGCGCTCCGACGCCGCCGGCCGCGTGCGCGTTGCCGCGGACCAGTGCCAGGAAGTTCCCGGCGGACAGCTCGCCGTCGCGGACCATGTCCCACGTGGCCGACCAGACCTGTGCCCGGGCGAGCGGGTCGACCAGGCGGTCGAGCGACTCGGTCACCGCCGCCGTGGACGCCTCGTCGAGCGCGATCTTCGTGTAGGTCAGGTCGTCGTCGTTGACGAGCAGCAGCGCGCCTGCCTCGACCCCGGTCAGCTCGGGTACGGCCGTGCGTGCACCCGCGACGTCGAGCTCGATGCGCTGGTCGCGGACCAGGCCGGCATCGGTGGCGCGGTAGACCCCGACGGCGATGCGGTGGCGGCGCAGGATCGGCGTCGCCTCGCGGGTCCCGGGCAGCCCCGCCCAGGACGGTGCCGGTGCCTGCTGGGTGACGGTCACCTCGGCGTAGGTGCCGTCGTCGGCCACCTCCGCGTCGGTCGCCATCCGGTTGACGCCGGTGGTGAGCAGCCACTCGTCACGCCACGCGGCCAGGTCTCGGCCCGAGGCACGCTCGAGCGCGCCGAGGAAGTCCGTCAGGGTCGTGTTGCCCCAGGCGTGGCGGTCGAAGTAGTCGCGGCAGCCGGCGAAGAACGCCTCCTCGCCGACCCACGCCACGAGCTGGCGCAGGACCGAGGCCCCCTTGGCGTAGGTGATGCCGTCGAAGTTCTGGTGCACGGACTCCACGTCCGGCATCTCGTCGGCGACGGGGTGGGTCGAGGGAAGCTGGTCCTGGAACTTCGCCCAGGCCTTCTCCGCGTCCAGGAACGTCACCCAGGCATCGTCCCAACGGGTCGCGCTCGCCTGGACGTGGACGGCCATGAAGGTCGCGAACGACTCGTTGAGCCACAGGTCGTCCCACCAGCGCATGGTCACGAGGTCGCCGAACCACATGTGGGCCATCTCGTGGATGATCGTCTCCGCGCGACGTTCGCGGATCGCGTCGGTGACCTTCGAGCGGAAGACGTAGGACTCGGAGAACGTCACGCAGCCGGGGTTCTCCATCGCGCCGGCGGAGAACTCGGGCACGAACAGCTGGTCGTACTGGTCCCCGAACGGGTAGCGCATGCCGAACAGCCGCTCGAACGCGGCGAAGCTCTGGGTCGTGACCTCGAACAGCTCCGGCGCGTCGAGGTGCTCGGCCAGGGAGCGACGCACGTACAGGCCGAGGTCGATGCCGCTGCCGTCCGCGCGCTCGTAGCGATCGCGGACGCTGACGTAGGAGCCCGCGACACAGGCGGTGATGTAGGTGGAGATCGCCGGGGTCGTGGCGAAGCGCCAGGTCCCGGCGGCCCCGTCCTGCGGCATCGAGGTGGCGGCCTCGTTGGAGACCACGACCCACTCCGCGGGTGCGTCGACCGTCAGGGTGAAGCGCGTCTTGAGGTCGGGCTGGTCGAAGCAGGCGTAGACCAGGTGGGCGTCGAAGGGCTCGAACTGGCTGTGCAGGTAGACGCGATCGTCCGCCGGGTCGACGAAGCGGTGCAGCCCGGACCCCTCGTGCCCGTAGGCCATCTCGGCGTGCACCTCGAGCTCGTGCTCCCCGGCCTCCAGATCGCCGAGCATGATCCGGGTGGCGGTGACGGCCTCCTCGTCCAGCACACGGCCGTCCAGCCGGGCCTCGTGCACGGTGCGGGCGGTGCAGTCGACGAAGACCTCGCCGGGCTCGGTGACCCGGAAGCGCAACGTCGAGGTGGAGCCGAACCCGCGGACATCGGCGGCCGTGCCCTCGCGCAGGTCGAGGTGGACGTCGGTCCGGACGTCGGTGACGCGGGAGGCGCGTGCCTCGGCCTCGTCGCGGGTCAGGTTCTCGCGGGTGATGGACACGGGATCCTCACAGGTCGGCGCGGGGCTGGACCGCGACACGCCCGCGATGGCGGGCGGTCCCGGCGGGCCGGGGGAGCAGTGGTGGCAGGACGAGCGTGAGCGACGACCGTCCTGCAGCGGGGCCCGGTCGTGGACCTGGCACCCTGGTCACCGGCGGCGAAGGGTAGGGCAGCGATGCCGGACGAGGATGCGACCGCGGACCCGGCCGACGGCGGACCGGTGCCCGCGGGTCTGCTGGCGGTGGACCTGGGGCTGCGCACCGGGTTCGCGAGCTTCGCGCCGGACGGCGCGGTCCGCCGGGTCGGCTCGTCCAACCTCGGCTCCCGCGATCGGCTGCGCCGCGCCATCCCGGGGGTGGTGACCCAGTACGGGCCGGTGTCCGTGCTCGTCGTCGAGGGGGACCGGACGCTGGCCGCGCCGTGGATCGCCCAGGCCGAGCGCCGCGGGGCGGCGGGCATCGAGGTCGCCCCCGAGACCTGGCGGGCGCTGCTGCTCCACCCCCGCGAGCGACGCGACGGGCGACGCGCGAAGGCGGCGGCCGATCCGCTGGCCCGCACCACGCTCGAGGTGCTCGGCGGGGTCCGACCGACCTCGCTGCGTCACGACGCCGCGGAGGCCGTGCTGATCGGTCTGTGGGCGTTGGTGCACCTCGGGTGGCTCCCGCAGCTCCCCGCCGCGCTCGATCCACGGCGTCGTTGAGGGCCCTGGCATCCGGCGACATCCTGGCCATCGGTCGGTCCGGCGTCCGAAGCGGCTCGACTACCCTCGGTCGCAGAGGGCACGGGAGCGCGGAGTCCGACTCCAAGGTGCCACGACGTACCAGCGGGGGTGACCCCAGGCGAGGGAGACGACGTATGCAGGAGTACACCAGTCCGGGCGAGGTGTCGGTCGCACCCGACGAGAACCTGACCAACGCGTTGTGGCGCGCGCTGGAGACGGCGCCGGACCGTCCCGCGGTCGCGCACCGGGTCGGCGACCAGTTCGTCGAGTGGACGACCCGGCAGCTCGTGGACGAGATCCGCGGCGTCGCCAAGGGCCTCAAGGCCATCGGGATCGAGAAGGGCGACAAGGTCGCGATCTACTCCAGCACGCGCCTGGAGTGGACGGTCCTCGACTTCGCCATCTGGACGGCCGGCGCGATCACCGTGCCGATCTACGAGACGTCCTCCGCCGAGCAGATCGAGTGGATCGTCTCGGACGCCGGGGTCAAGGCCATCCTGGTCGAGAGCCCGGACCTGATGAGCACCTACGACCAGGTCAAGGACAAGCTGCCCGGGTGCGAGCACATCTTCGTCATCGACGAGGGTGCGCTGGAGCACCTCAAGCAGCAGGGCGCGGACGTCAGCGACGCCGACATCACGGCCGTCGCCACCTCCGTGGTCGGGTCCGATGTCGCGACCATCGTCTACACCTCGGGGACCACGGGCCGGCCGAAGGGCTGCGTGATCACCCACACGAACTTCGTCTGGGACGCCGAGCAGGTCGCGGAGGCGGCCAAGGAGTTCTTCAAGCCGGGCAAGCGCACCCTGCTGTTCCTGCCCCTGGCGCACATCTTCGCCCGCGTCATCCAGACCACCTGCGTCCGCAACGGGGTCCTGCTCGGGTTCTCGACCGGGATCCCGCAGCTGGTCGAGGAGCTGGGCATCTTCAAGCCGGACTTCCTGCTGGCCGTGCCGCGCGTGTTCGAGAAGGTCTTCAACGGTGCCCGTCAGAAGGCGCACGACGAGGGCAAGGGCAAGATCTTCGACAAGGCCGCCGCCGTGGCCGAGGAGTACTCCCGCGCCACGCTCGGCGATGGGAAGGTGTCGCTCGGCACCAAGGTGCTGCACACGGTGTTCGACAAGCTCGTGTACACCAAGCTGCGCGCCGCCATGGGTGGCAACGTGCAGTACGCCGTCTCCGGTGGCGCCGCGCTCGGCGACCGGTTGGGCCACTTCTTCCACGGCATCGGCATCACGGTGCTCGAGGGCTACGGCCTGACCGAGACCACGGCCGGAGCCTGCATCGGTCGCCCGACGGCGTTCAAGGTCGGCACGGTCGGCAAGCCCGTGCCGGGTGCGTCGGTCAAGATCGCCGACGACGGCGAGATCCTGCTCAAGGGCGGCAACGTCTTCGAGGGCTACTACAACAACGACGAGGCCACGAAGGAGGTGCTCGACGACGACGGCTGGTTCCACTCCGGGGACCTCGGCCAGGTCGACGGCGAGGGCTTCGTGCGCATCACCGGCCGCAAGAAGGAGATCATCGTCACCGCGGGCGGCAAGAACGTCGCCCCGGCGGTGCTCGAGGACCGGATGCGCGCCCACCCGCTGATCAGCCAGTGCATGGTCGTCGGTGACAACCAGCCGTTCATCGCCGCGCTGGTCACCATCGACGTCGAGGCCTTCCCGAAGTGGGCCGAGGACCACGGCAAGTCCGGTGGGGTCGCGGACCACGTCGACGACGCGGATCTGCGGGCCGAGATCCAGCACGCCATCGACGACGCGAACCAGGCGGTGTCCAAGGCGGAATCCATCCGCACCTTTCGGATCCTGCCGGAGGACTTCGAGGTCGGCAACGAGCTGAGCCAGAAGATGTCGGTCAAGCGCCACGTCGTGAGCGAGAAGTACGACTCGGTGATCAGTGACATCTACGCCGACGTCAAGCGCTGAACCACGTCGCACGCCCGGGCCGGGTCACCCTCGATCGAGGGGGACCCGGCCCGAACCGTGTCGGCGTCGAACCGTGTCCCGCATCCCCCGTACGCCGCACAACGCCGAGGAAGCACCGATGTCCGAGCACCGTCTGTCCCCCTGCCCGAGCAGCCCCAACTGCGTGTCGTCCCAGGCGTCCCCGGACGACGGCGAGCACCACATCGAGGCGATCTCCGTGCCCGGTGGGCGCGACGAGTCCGCCATCGTGGACGCGATCGTCGGCGTGCTCGAGCAGGCGCCACGAACCCGCATCGCGGTGCGCGACGGCGCCTACGTCCACGCGATCGCGACCTCGAAGGTGTTCCGCTTCAAGGACGACGTGGAGTTCCTCGTCGACGCCGCCGGTGGCCGCATCGACGTGCGCTCGGCCTCCCGGGTCGGCCAGTCGGACCTCGGGGTGAACCGCAAGCGGGTCGAGGCGCTGCGCCAGCGCATCACCGACGCGCTGACCTGAGCGTCACCAGCGGCCGGCGGTCGCGTGCTCGGCCCACCACTGCGCGTCCTGTTCGCCGAGGTCGGTGGCCGCGCCGGCGTCCTCGTCCTCGAGGTACTCGTCACGGATCGCGTGCCAGTCGTTGCGGGCCCGCAGCTGCCCGAGCACGGAGTTCAGGCCCCACTGGATGCGGTTGAGCAGCAGGTAGTCGGGCGGCAGGTTCAGCTGCCGGAGCACGTCGGAGTAGGGGTTGCGGGGGTCGGTCGTGGACCGGATCACCTCGGCGGCGAACTCCGGCGTGAACTCGAACGGCTGCTCGGCGGTGACGGCCCGGGTGTAGAGCTGGAACCACTCGAAGACGACGTCCTCGTCGACCGCGGCGTTGCGCGGGAGGAACCCCTCGGCACGGAGCCGGTCGATGGCCGTGTCGCGGTCGCCGGTCGCCATCGCCTGCTCGATGCGGCGCATCGAGGCGTAGCGTTCACGGGTGAACATCTTCACGGAGCCGTAGTCGAGGAAGGCCACCCGGCGCCCGCCGTCGGCGGCGCTGCCGGTCTCCTCGACGAGGTAGTTGCCCGGGTGCGGATCGCCGTTGAACAGCCGGAAACGGCCGATCGAACCGAAGGCGTAGCGGAAGATGATCTCCCCGACCCGCTGGCGCTCGTCCGCATCGGAGCCCGCCACGAAGGCGTCGAAACGCTCCCCGTGGACCCGCTCGGAGACGAGCACGCGCTTGCGGCACATCTCGCCGACGATGTCGGGGACGTGGATGAAGGGGTGCCCGGCGTAGCGGGAGGCGAACGCCCGCTGGTACTGCGCCTCACGCTCGTAGTCGAGCTCGTCGTCGATGCGCTCGCGTAGTTCCTCGAGCAGCGGCTCGATCTCCTGGTTGGGGGAGACGAACCGGGCGAGCGGGGCGAACGACTCCGCGTTGCGCAGATCGGCGCGGACCGCCTCGGCCACACCCGGGTACTGGACCTTGACCACGACCTCACGCCCGTCATCGAGCTTGGCGGCGTGCACCTGCCCGATGGAGGCGGCGGCGAGCGGGTCCGGGTCGAACGAGGCGAAGACCTGTTCGACCGGTGCGCCGAACTCCTCGGTGAGGACCTGGTCGATGGCCTCGGGGTCGAAGGGCGGCGCGGCGTCGCGCAGGTCCGCGAGCGCGCGGTGGTAGGCGCCCTTGACGTCATCGGGGAGGTCGAGGTCGACGAAGCTGAGCAGCTGGCCGAGCTTCATGGCCGCGCCCTTCATCTCGCCGAGGACCTCGGCGAGGTGTTCGGCCAGTTGCTCGTGGTGGGCGACCGGATCGGTCTCCCGACCGACCAGCCCGCGCGCGCGGGCGCCAGCGACCCCGCGGGCGCCCTTGAACCCGGTGCGCGCGATACGGGTCCCTCGGCCGATCCGACCGCCCAGTCCCTTGCCGGCCACGTTGGTCCTCGTCCTCGTCAGATGGATGCGTCCGGGCGAGGTTCGGTGCTCCAGGCGCCCGTGGCCTGCCGGGGTGCGCGCTGCGCCAGCGGCGCAGCGCGGCTCACTCGGCCATCTCCGCGAGCGGGTTGCCCTCCGCGCGGGCGGCCGCCAGCCTCGTCGCCAGCGCCTCGCGTCGCTCCTCGGACAGGCACGCACACCCCACCTCGTAGGGGGAGTAGTGCTTGACGTCCATCCGGTGCGTCGGGCACGCCGCGACCTCGAGCCGGGTGATGGGTTCGGTGCGTGCCATGGCGGGGTGTCCTCGTCGGGTACGTGGGCGTGCGGTGCGGGTCGGTGGCGCGGCTCAGACGTTGAAGCGGAAGTGGATGACGTCGCCATCGGCGACCAGGTAGTCCTTGCCCTCGATCCGCAGTCGGCCGGCCTCGCGTGCGGCGGCTTCGCTCCCGAGCCGGTCGTAGTCGTCGAAGGCGATGACCTCGGCCTTGATGAAGCCACGCTCGAAGTCGGTGTGGATCTCCCGGGCGGCGCGCGGAGCCGTCGAGCCGGCGGGCACGGTCCACGCGCGGGCTTCGGTCGGCCCGGCGGTGAAGTAGGTCAGCAGCCCGAGCAGGGCGTAGGCGCCCTCGATCAACCGTTCCAACCCGGAACGCTCCAGCCCGAGCGACTCCAGGAACTCCGCGCGGTCCTCACCGTCGAGCTCGGCCAGCTCGGCCTCGACCTGGGCGGCGATGACCACGACCTCGGCGCCCTCGTCCTGTGCGATGCGGCGCACGGTCGCCACGTGGGGGTTGTCGCCCCCGTCGCCGTCGGTCCCGAGCTCGTCCTCGGCGACGTTGGCGGCGTAGATCACCGGCTTGCGGGTGAGCAGGCCGAGCTCACGCCAGATCGTCGGATCGAGCTCGCCGGTGAAGGTCCGTGCCACCTGGCCATCACCGACGTGGTCGCGCAGCGCCGCGAGGGCGTCGCGCTCGGCGACCAGGGCCTTGTCGCCGGTGCGGGCCGAGCGGTTCGCCCGGTCGAGCCGCTTCTCCACCGTGTCGAGGTCGCGCAGCGCGAGCTCCGTGGTGATGATCTCGATGTCGCGCGCGGGGTCCACCGAGCCGCTGACGTGGATGACGTCGTCGTCCTCGAAGCAGCGCACCACGTGACAGATCGCATCCACCTCACGGATGTGGGCCAGGAACTGGTTGCCGAGCCCCTCGCCTTTGGAGGCACCGGCCACGAGCCCCGCGATGTCGACGAACTCGATCGCGGTGGGGACCGTCTTGGCCGAGGCGGCGAGCGTCGAGAGCCGGGTGAGCCGCTCGTCGGGCACCGGCACGACCCCGACGTTGGGATCGATGGTGCAGAACGGGAAGTTCGCGGCCTCGGCACCCGCCTGGGAGACGGCGTTGAACAGTGTCGACTTGCCGACGTTCGGCAACCCGACCAGACCGACCTGCAGCGCCATGACACGTGACCTTCGTCGTGGAGGGAACCGGACGCGCGGCCGTCCGCCCGAGGGGTGCGCCGACCCGGATACGGGGTGGCGCGTGGGGGACCGGGGCCAGCCGACGGGCCGGGCCACGGGCGAGGTCCCCGCCGCGACTCGACCGGGCATCGTAGCCGTCGCGTGCGGCGGTCCGCACACGATCCTGTCCGGGGCGGGCGCCCGTCGTCAGGCGGTAGCGTGCCGGCCATGCGCCTGCTCGTCGCCCGTCTCACGGCCACCTACGACGGCCGCCTGTCGTCCACGCTGACGTCGGCGGTCCGCCTGCTGATGGTCAAGGCGGACGGCTGCGTCGCCATCCACGCGGACGTCGGCGCCTACAAGCCCCTGAACTGGATGAACGCGCCGAACCACCTCGACGACCAGGGGGACCGCTGGGTCGTGACCAATCCCAAGGGGGAGGTGCTCACGATCGAGCTCGAGGAGGTGTTCGAGGACGTCAGCTACGCGCTCGACACCGAACGCGGGCTGACCCTCGACGGGGTCGAGAAGGAGCTGCAGGCGCTGCTCGCCGACCATCCGGACCACCTCGAGCCGGGACTGCGCTGCGTGCAGCGGGAGTTCCGGACCGATCTCGGCCCCGTCGACCTGCTGTGTCGGGACCCGCAGGGCGGCGCGGTCGCGGTGGAGATCAAGCGGATCGGGGAGATCGACGGGGTCGAGCAGCTGACCCGCTACCTCGAACGCATGGAGCGCGATCCGTTGCTCACGCCCGTGCGCGGACTGTTCGCCGCGACGACGATCAAGCCCCAGGCCCGGGTCCTGGCCGAGTCGCGTGGCATCGGCTGGGTGGAGATCGACCTCGGTCTGCTCCGCGGCGAGGAGGAGCTGCACCCCCGGCTGTTCTGAACGGGACGTGCCGGGCGGTCCGGGACTCAGCGGACGCGTCGTGCCGCGTGGATCGCTGCCGCGAGCGAGGTGTCCGCCACCGCGAGCGCCCGGCTCGGCGTGAACCAGTCGACCTCCGGGGACTCCCCGGCCGCGGGCCGCAACGGAGCGTCGGCGTCGGCGGTCAGCAGGTAGCGCAGGTCGAGGTGGACGTGACCGCGGGGACCCTCGTGGACGTCGACGTGCAGCAATCGAGGTGCGTCGTCGACGTGGTGGGGGTCGGTCCCGGTCTCCTCGTGGGTCTCGCGCACGGCGGCCTCCCAGGGCTGCTCGTCGGCGTCGAGGTGACCGCCAGGCTGCAACCAGATCCCGAGCCGCTTGTGCCGGTGCAACAACACCCGCCCAGTGCGGTCGACGACCACGGCCGAGCCGGTCAGGTGCGTGGGGTCGGCGTCCTGGTCGAACGGGTCGTCGAGCCAGTCGAGCAGCCGCAGGGTGCGCCCGAGCGAGGTGTGCTCCGCCGCGTCGGCGGGCCGGTGCGCCGCGAGTTGCGTGCGCAGGGCCGCGAGCCGCTCGGTCACGGCGTCGCGACGAGGCCGATCTCCTCGACCAGCACGGCGGGCTCACGGCGGATGCCGATCCAGAAGTCGCCGAACTCCGCGTAGCGCACCGACGCCTCGTCGTAGCGCATCGTGTAAACGATCGACTTGACGTCGGCGAGGTCGTGGGCGAACAGGCTGACCGCGTACTCCCAGCCGTCCAGGCCGGTCGATCCGGAGACCAGCTGCAGGACCCGGCCGGTGTAGGCGCGACCGCTCTTGCCGTGCTCGGCCATGAGCCGCTTGCGCTCCTCGTAGTCCAGCGCGTACCAGTTGTCGTCACCCTCGCGACGGTGCGACATCGGGTAGAAGCACAGCAGCTGCCAGTCGGGCATCTGCGGGTGCAGCTTGGACTCGGTGTACTTCTCCATGCGCTCGGCGAACTGCGCCACCCGGTGATCGAGGTCCTCGCCCTCGACGCCCTTGGCCGCCATCGTCTCCCGGTAGCGCTCGGGGGTCTCGGTGTACTCGCTGCCCTCGGTGAGTGACAGGTAGGAGTCGGCGAGGTCGAGCCCGGCCGCCGCGCCGAGCACGTTCAGCTCGGTCTGCAGGGCCCGCAGCTGGCTCAGGTCATCGCTGAGGGCCATCAACAGCAGGTCGGCCTTGTGGCCGAGTCCACTGAACACGTGCAGCTGGATCGTGTCCTGCCAGCGTTCGAGGCAGGCGGCGACGTCCTTCGCGGCCCCCTCGGGCGCCTGGGCGGTGCGGCGGTGGTCCACGGTGTACATCAGGTGGAGCACGCCCCACCCGGTCCCCGGCTTGGCTTGCTCGAGCATCGGGCATCCCTCGCGATCGTGCGGCGGATCGGGGTCGTGCGGCGGGTCGGCCGTCAGGTCCGGTCCCGGCCGCCGAGGGTAGCGCTCGCCCGACCGGCGCCCGCCGGGGACCGCGCCCGCGACGCCCGTCCCCGCACGCGCCGTGACCTCAGCGCAGGATGGTCTTGTCCCGCACGCCGCCGTCCTCGTCGAGGTCGTAGACGAGCGGGACCCCGGTCGCGAGCTCGAGCGCCAGCACGCCCTCCTCGTCCAGGCCGTCGAGCTGCATCACGATGGAGCGGTTGGAGTTGCCGTGGGCGACCACCAGCACGTCCTTGCCCTGCTTGATGTCGCCGAGGATGGCGCGCTCGAAGAACGGCAGGGTGCGCTCGGAGGTCATCTTGAGCGACTCGCCACCGGGCGGCGGGGTGGCGAACGACCGGCGCCAGATGTGCACCTGTTCCTCGCCGTAGCGCTCGGCGGTCTCCGCCTTGTTCAGCCCGGCGAGATCGCCGTAGTCACGCTCGTTGAGCGCCTCGTCCCGGATGACCGGCAGCGAGAACCCGGCCTCCTGCTGGATGAGGTCGAGCGTGCGCTGCGCCCGGGTCAGCACGGAGGTGTAGGCCACGTCGAAGGAGCGTCCACGCAGACGTTCACCAGCGGCGCAGGCCTCGTCCTCGCCGGTCGGGGTCAGGGGCACATCGACCCACCCGGTGAAGCGGTTCTCCAGGTTCCACAGGGACTGGCCGTGACGGACGAGCGCGAGCGTTGGCATCGGGACGACCTCGAGCGGGACGGGCGGGGACCAGCGGGAGCCTAACGGCGGCCGCGCGTCGTTGTCC